>NZ_JAMYMJ010000060.1:0-28866 GCF_040318435.1 Mesorhizobium sp. M1143
CCCGGCCCCACTACCCCTCCGGTGGGGGGGGGGGGCCCGCCCCGGGGGGGGGGGGGGGGGTGGCCCCGGCCCGTCGCGACCCCCACCCCGTCGCGAAATCTGCGAAAAAGTGCGAAGCTTGCGTGCCGACCCTCCCCACAAGGGGGAGGGTAAGGCGCCTCACAGCGCCTGCGTCGTATAATCCCCTTCGGCCTCGTAAAGCCCGTCCTCGATCTTGGTCTTGTGGACGACCTTCATCTTGCCGCCTTCGACCTTGGAGATGTTCTGGATGCCAAAACACTGGTGGATCTTGCCGTTGAAGGTCTTGGGGCCTTGCGGATGCTCCGGGCCTTCGGCGAATTCGGTCAGAGCCTCGGTCGCCTCGACCAGCTTGGCGCGGTCTTCCGGGCCCTTGTAGCCGGCATCTTCCATCGCCTTCTTAACGACATAGAGCGTCTCCCAGCAGCCGAACATGTGGGCGGCGGTGGAGACGTCCTTGGGGTCGCCGACGGCAGCCCCATTGTCGTCGATGCCGACAGCGGCGCGGTAGGCTTTCTGGGCGGCCGAGTCATTGGCCTGCGCATAGCGCGGCGAACCTTCCCAGAAATGGCTGCCGTCCAAAAATTCGAGGCCGGGGCTGTTGATGTCGGTGGCTTCGAGCGAATCGATGAAGCCGAACAGCTGCGGCCGGTTGGAGCCGTAGAACTCGCCGAGTTCCTTGACGAAGGTGAGCACGGCCGGGCCGACCATGACATGGTAGATGACTTCGGTCTCGGCCGGGATCTGCGGGAAGTATTTCGTGAAAGACGACTCTGTCGGCGGGATGGCGATCTGGGCGATGACCTCGGCGCCTTGCGCCTTCAGCGCCGGCGGCAGGTAGTCGCGATGGTCGTAGCCGAAGGCGAAATCGGGGAAGATCTGCGTCACCTTCTTGCCGGCATTGGCCGCGATCCACGGCGCCATCGACTGGATCTGGCTCTTCACATCGGTGATGCCAGGCTGGAAGACGTAGCGGTTGAGCTTGGTCGAAGCGACGTGGTGGCCTTCGCTGACGACGAAATACGGGATCTTGTTTTCGCCGGCGGCCGGCGCCGAGCCGATCACCACATGCGAGAACAGCGTGCCGAAGACGATGTCGGTCTTGTGCTGGGTGGCGAACTTGCCGACCACCTCGGCGCCACGGCCGGGATCGGTGCCGTCATCCTCGATCACCAGTTCGACAGGTCGGCCATTGATGCCGCCGGCGTCGTTGATCGCCTTGACCGCGGCGGCACTGGTCTTTTCATACCAGCGGCCATAGGCGGCGCCGATGCCGGTGCGGTGCGACTGGAAGCCGATCTTGATTGGCGCCGAACTCTGCGCCTGGCTGTAGCGGACGAAGCCGGGCGCGAGCGTCAGCCCGGCGCCGGCGGCGAGACCTTTCAGCGCGGTGCGGCGGCTAAGGGTGGATGATTTGGAGAGATCGAAAAACCCATTCTTGTCAGTCACGGCAGTTCCCCTGTTTTTGAGTTTTGACTGTCTGTAACGAGGCAAGGCCACTCCCTTGCAGGAGGGGCAGAAATTGCATGTGTACAAACTAAATCACCAAAGCACAGAGCTTGCAAGCGGGCTTTCCGCAAAGGCATGTGGATCAGCTTGTCTCATCCGGCCGTCGGCGTGGCAAGCAACCACAGGCCGAAGATCGTGTAGGCAATCATCAGCATGGTGAGCGGCAACTGGCTGAGGGCGGCGCGCGATGGCACCTGGTGCAGTCGCCAGGCCAGTCCATGGGCAACGAGCACCGCCAGCATGTGCCCGGCGATGATGATGCCGGCCTGCAGGTTCCACAGCCACCAGGCGGAGTGGGCCCCGGCGACGATGCCGGCCTCGATCTGCATGTCGGCGGCGCCGAACAGGTTCCATCCCAGCGCGAACGGGTCGGACAAAGCGGCGATCGCATACTGGCCGTCGACCAGCAGCGCCGTCAGATAGTGCGCGACATGATAGGCGAGCGCGATCGGTACGATCGACCAGACCAGCAGCCCGGCGGCCTCGCCGTGGGAATGTCGGCTGCCGGCAAGGCGCTGGCCGAGTATGACGGCCAGCAGGAATGCCGCCGCGAGCAAGACGAAGGTCAGCACGAGGCCAAAGCTGCTTATGCCGATGAGCGCGGTGCGGCCGGGATATTCCAGCGGGTTGATGCCGAACAGGCCGAGCCAGAAGAAGGTTTTCGACAGGCCGTCGAAGGACACCGATGACAGGCTGAGCAGCAGGAAGGCGATACCGCTTGCCGGCAGGGGCGCTGCGCCGAGCAGTTTTGCGCCGGGCCAGCAGAGAGCGAGGCGGCCGTGTTCATCGCGCTCGACGATGGCGAAACGAGCCACCATGGCGAAAAAGATCGTCAGGAATTCGCCGCGCCGGCTCCAATCGCGGTAGCCGAAGGCGAGCATGGCGATGAAGGTAAGCAACCAGTAGAGGCCGGCGACATAGGCAAGCCGCGCCGGGTCGTCGGGCGCCGGGTCGATCAGCTCGAACCAGGCGAAGGCGAAGAACAGGATAACGGCCGGCCAGCAGCCGAGCCATGAACGCAAACGCGATTCCTGTCCCTCACGGCCACGAAACTTGAACAGGCGGCTTTCGATCCGCCGCGGGCCATACCATGGATTCAGCCACGACCAGACATCGCCGAACAGGCCTTGCGCGATGGCAAGGCCGACCCAGAGCAGCGTCCAGATGGTCAGGGGCAGCGGATTGGAGAGCGGATCGCGGCTGCCGAACAGGCCGGCGGCGATGAGCGTTGCGAAACCGGCAAAGGAGATGAGGCTGATGATTGTGCGAGGGGTGTCGGCGAATGGGAAGAGCGGCAGGCGGCGGCGCCAGAAGCGGTCGAGGGTTGCGGGTGGCAGCAGGGCGAGGACGAGGAAGCTTACCGCGACGGCAAGCGCGCCGCCGGCGATGTAGTAGCCGGTCGGGAGGAGGAGGACGTGGCCGCGGTCGGAGGCGTGGGCGAAGGCAGGGGTGGGGAGGAGTGTGAGGGTGGGGGAGCAGGCGACATATGTCAGCCTGACGCGATCCTTCACACCCCCCTCTGGCCTGCCGGCCATCTCCCCCGCAAGGGGGGAGATTGGATGTCGCCGGGGCTTTCGCCAACTTTCAAGGGTAAAGAAAGAGGCGCGGTACTCGATGCTGCCAATCTCCCCCCTTGCGGGGGAGATGTCCGGCAGGACAGAGGGGGGTGGGCGGCAACTCACGCTATCGCGATTTCCATTTCGTCCAGCAAGGCACCCGCCGACCCTCAAACCTTGACCAGCTGCTCCACGCGGTCCTTCGCCCCAAAAATCCGGAGATAGCGCTCGATCTCCTTCTTGTCGCCCGTCGCTTTCGCCGGATTGTCCGACAGCTTCACCGCCGGCCGGCCATTGGCCTCCGTCACCTTGCAGACCAGCGATATCGCATCCAGGCTGTTGGTTTCGGTCGGCGCGCAGCCTTCGAAATCGTTGGTGAGGTTGGTGCCCCAGCCGAAGGACATGCGCACCTTGCCCTTGAAGTGCCTGTAGGTCTCCTCGATGGTTTCGACCTCGAGACCGTCGGAGAAGATCAGCAGCTTCTGCCTGGGGTCCTTGCCCTTCTCGCGCCACCAGTCGATGATTTTTTCGCCGCCTTCGATCGGCGGCGCGCTGTCGGGGCGGAAGCCGGTCCAGTCGGCGACCCAGTCCGGGGCGTCGCGCAGGAAGGATGCGGTGCCGAAAGCGTCGGGCAGCACGATCAGCAGGTTGCCGCCGTAATAGCGCTGCCAGTCCTGCAGCACCTTGTAGGGCGATTCCTTCAATTCCTTTTCCGACTTGGCAAGGGCGGCAAAAACCATCGGCAATTCATGCGCGTTGGTGCCGAGCGCTTCGAGGTCGTTGTCCATGGCCAGCAGCACGTTCGAGGTGCCGGTGAAGGCTTCGCCAATGCCTTCCTTGAGCGCCTCGACGCACCAGCGCTGCCACAGGAAGGAATGGCGGCGGCGGGTGCCGAAATCGGAGATGCGGATGCCGGGCAGCGCCTTCAAGCGTTCGGTCTTGGCCCACATCTTCCCCTTGGCGCGTGCATAGAGCACGTCAAGCGCGAAGGGACCGAAGGCGCGCATGGCGGCGCGGGAACGAAGCTCATTGATGATCGCCAGCGCCGGGATTTCCCACAGGGTGGTGTACATCCAGGGACCGCTGAAGGAGAGCTCGTACTGACCGTCGCGCTTGGACAGCTCGTAGTCGGGCAGCCGAAAACCTTCCAGCCAGGCGAGGAATTCCGGCTCGAAGATCTGCTTGCGGCCATAGAAATTGTTACCGCCAAGCCAGATCATCTCCTTCTTGGAGAAGCGCAGCGTGCGGGCATGGTCGAGCTGGTCGCGCAATTCGCCTTCGTCGATGTCGTCGGCCAGGCGCACCGAGGTGGTGCGGTTGATCAGCGAAAAGGTGGCGACGACCTTGGGGTACATGCCCCAGATCATCTGCAGCATCAGAAGCTTGTAGAAATCGGTGTCGAGCAGGCTGCGGACGATCGGGTCCAGCTTCCAGGTGTGGTTGTAAACGCGCCGCGCTATATCGGTTCTTGCCATGTCCTGCCGTCGCCTTCGCTGCTCACGTCTGTCTTACGCAATTCCGGACGGAAAACCGCCGCACTCGTTTCCTGGAATTGCCTGGCAAGAGCTTAGTAGCATTGAATTTTTGAAAGCGCTTCCCGCTTTCCGGGCTGGCCCGACAAAAAGCAGCCGCTCCGGTCCAGCCTCAACTCTTGGCGCCCACCACCCGCAGCGCCGGACGCTTCCGGCGGCTGCCGATGCGGCCGGCCACCGGCGCGTCGGCCCGGCTGTCGGCCTGTTCCTTTTCGGCAAACAGCCAGTCGACGAACAATTGCACGATCGGCGCCGAACGCATCTCGTTGCGGCAGACGACGTAGAAATCGTCGACTGCCGGCACCGACAGGCTGAACGGCGCCACCAGCAGGCCCCTGGCGAGCAGCATGCTGGCGGTGACGGAATCACCGAGCGCCACGCCATGTCCGTGCACCGCGGCTTCGATCGCCGTACGGGCGTCGCCGAGATGGTGGCGGCGGCCACGTTCGAGGTCGAGCCCATCGGCGGCGGCCAGCCAGGTGTGCCATTCGCGGCCATCATCGCCATGCAGGATGACATGGCCAGCAAGATCCCGGCAGATGCGGAGCGGCCGGTTGTTGATCAGCGTCGGACTGACCACCGGGAACAGTTCGAGGCCCGACCATTTGCGCATCCAGCAATCGGTCCAGCTGCCGTCGCCATAGAGCACGCAGACATCGACCTGTGGGGCGCGGATGTCCTTGGGGTCGTTGGACGGGATCAGCGTCAGCCTGATGTCGGGGTATTGCGCCATGAAGCTGCCGAGCCGCGGCGTCATCCATAGAAGCAGCAGCGCCGGCACGCAGGACACCGACAGTGTACCGGCGCTGGCTGGCCTGGTCATGCGCTGGGTGGCGGCGGCGATGCCGTCGAAGGCGGTCGAGACCGCCGGCAGCAATTCGGCGCCGTGCGGGGTGAGCTTTACCCGCTGTCCGGTGCGTTCGAACAGTTTTACGCCGAGTGATTGCTCGAGCGCCTTGATCTGGTGGCTGATCGCGCCGTGGGTGACGTTGAGCTCACTCGCCGCCTTGGTCAGCGAGGCATGCCGCGCCGTCGCCTCGAAGGCGCGCAAGGGATTCAAGGGGGGCAGACGCTTGGCCATTAGCAACCGGATACTCTGTGAGATTTTCTCACAATCAGCACCGTAACAATATCAATTGATTTTTCAATGCGGCTGCCGGACACTTTGGCAGGTCAACAGCATTAATGACGTGAAATCTACAGGCAGCCAGCGGGACAGCGACCCGGCCGGATGATGGTCAGTTTGCAGACGCTGCCGCATGCACCAGCCCGGCAGGAGGAGACCGACATGGGTTATGACAGAGGCAAGCTCGACGCGCTGCGCCGCAAATATGGCGAGAGCCATGGCGGCGAGATGTTCGACCCGAAGTTCCGCAAGGTCGCCGACAAGATCTTCTCCAAGAGCGGCACCCGACTCGCGCCCTATGCCGGCATCCCGACCTTCCTCGCCGCGCCCTACCGTGAAATCGCTGCCGACAATCCGGATTTCGGCGATTTGCAGGTGGCGATCATCGGCGTGCCGATGGATCTCGGCGTCACCAACCGGCCCGGCTCGCGCTTCGGGCCAAGGGCGCTGCGCGCCATCGAGCGCATCGGCCCTTACAATCATGTGCTGGAATGCGCGCCGACGCATGAGCTGCGCGTCGCCGACATCGGCGATACGCCGTTCCGCAGCCGCTACCGGCTGGAGGTCAGCCACGAAGACATCGAGCGCCGCACCAACCAGATCGTCGATGCCGGCGTGCTGCCGCTTTCGGTCGGCGGCGACCACTCGATCAGCCATCCGATCCTGAAGGCGGTCGGCAAGAAGGCGCCGGTCGGCATGATCCATATCGACGCCCATTGCGACACAAGCGGGCTGTTCGACATGACCAAGTTCCATCATGGCGGACCGTTCCGCAACGCGGTGCTGGACGGCGTGCTCGACCCGACCCGCACTATCCAGATCGGCATCCGCGGCTCGGCGGAGTATCTGTGGGAGTTCACCTATGAATCCGGCATGACGGTCGTGCATGCCGAAGAGGTGACGGGTCTCGGCATCCCGGCCATCATCGAGAAGGCGCGCAGAATAGTCGGCGACGGCCCGACCTACATTTCCTTCGACGTCGACAGTGTCGATCCGGCCTTCGCGCCGGGTACCGGCACGCCGGAAATAGGCGGCCTGACGACGCGCGAGGTGCTCGAACTGCTGCGCGGCTTGAAAGGTCTCAACATTGTCGGCGGCGATGTCGTCGAGGTGGCGCCGCAATATGACGCGACCACCAACACCGCCCATGTCGGCGCCCAGGTCCTGTTCGAGATCCTGAGCCTGATGGTGTTCAGCCCGGCGATCACCGGCAAGGGGGCCTGACGGATTTCACATGCAAAGGCGGCCGCCGCGCTGGAGCCGGCGGCCGTTTCCAAAACAAACAAGCTTCCAGAAGGGGAATACCAATGACAATCCAAATGAAATCAACCATCGCCGCTGCGCTGATGCTCGCCGGCCTCGGCTTCGCCTCCCAGGCCAATGCCGACGCCGTCGACGACATCACCAAGGCCGGCGCCATCAATGTCGGCATCTTCTCCGACTTTCCGCCCTTCTCCTCGGCCAGCGCCGATATGAGCATCAAGGGTTACGACGTCGACGTCGCGCAGGCGATCGCCGATTCACTTAAGGTGAAGCTCAATCTGGTCAGCGTCACCGGCCAGAACCGCATCCCGTATCTCACCGACAAGCGCGTCGATATCCTGATGAGCGTCGGCTATTCCAAGGAGCGCGAGGAGGTGATCGATTTCGCCGCCGCCTATGCGCCCTACTACATCGCCGTCATCGGTCCGGCAGCGCTTTCGATCAAAGGCAAGGAAGATCTCGCCGACAAGTCGATCGCCGTCAATCGCGGCACGCTCGAGGATACGTCGTTGACCGAAGCGGCGCCGTCATCGGCCGACATCAAGCGCTTCGACAACTACAATTCCGTCATCCAGGCCTTCATCTCCGGCCAGACCCAGCTGATGGTGGTCGGCAATGATGTCGGCGCGCAGGTGCTGGCCAAGCAGGACGCGCTGAAGCCGGAGCAGAAGTTCCAGCTTTTGACCTCGCCTTCGCATATCGGCCTCAACAAGAAAGAGGACCGGCTGAAGACGGCGGTCAATGATGCGGTTGCCAAGATGCTGGCCGACGGCAAGCTCGACGAGAGCTCGAAGGCCTGGCTGAAGACGCCGCTCAATCCCGACAACCTCAAGGATTGAGTTCTCGTGGCCTTTGCCTGGCTCCCAGGTGCTGTGGGCGACATCGCGCGCGGCGCGGCCACGACGATCCTGTTGATCGTCGTGACCACGCTCGTGGGCACGCTGCTCAGCATCCTGGGCGCTGCCGGCCGGCGCAACGGCCCGGTATTCGTGAAGCGCGCCATCGCGGTCTATGTCGAGGTGATGCGCAACACGCCGTTCCTGGTGCAGCTGTTCTTCATCTTCTTCGGCCTGCCCAGCCTCGGCATAAGGCTCGACCCGATCCTGGCCGCCATGCTGGCAATGACGCTCAACATGGCGGCCTACACCATTGAAATCGTCGGCGCCGGTCTCGATGCCGTGCCCGGCGGACAGACGGAAGCAGCGCTTGCACTGGGCTTGAGACCGCGCCAGGTCTTCATCAAGATCGTGCTGCCGCAGGCGCTCAAGGTGATCTACCCGGCGCTGACCAGCCAGATCGTCATCATGATGCTGGAATCGGCCGTGGTGTCGCAGATCGCCGTGCGCGAGCTGACCTATGAGGCCGACATGCTGCAAGCCCGCACCTTCCGGTCCTTCGAAACCTATTTCGTCGTGACCCTGGTCTACCTCGTCCTGTCCATGGCCTTGCGCCGGCTGCTGGTCACAGGCGGGCGCCGCGTATTGGGGGCAGGTGTCACATGATCGAATTCACCTTCTGGGACATCGTTCGCAATCTGCTGCTCGCCGCCCGCTGGACGGTGCTGTTGTCGCTGGCCGCCTTTGTCGGCGGGGCGCTGGTCGGGCTGATCGTGCTGTTCTTCAGGATCGCAGAGAATAAATGGAGCCAGCGGGTCGCTTCCGGCTACATCGCCCTGTTCCAGGGAACGCCGCTGTTGATGCAGCTGTTCCTGATGTTCTTCGGCCTGCCGATGCTCGGCCTGCGCATCGAGCCATGGACGGCAGCGGTGCTCGGCCTGACCTTCTTCGCCAGCGCCTATCTGGCCGAGATCTGGCGCAGCGGCGTCGATGCGCTGCCGCGCGGGCAGTGGGACGCCGGCGCCAGCCTTGGGCTGCACCGTCTGCAGGAGCTCAGGCTGATCATCCTGCCGCAGGCGTTCTCGATCACAAGGGCGCCGATCGTCGGCTTCCTGGTGCAGTTGATCAAATCGACGGCGCTGACCTCGATCATCGGCTTCGAGGAGCTGGTCAGAACCTCCAACGCCATCAACAACGCCACCTTCGAACCGTTCAAGGTCTACGGGCTGGTGGCGCTGATCTTCTTCGTCATGTGCTTTCCACTGACGCAATACGCCCGTACGCTCGAACAACGAGCGGCGGCCCACTGACGCCAGGCGGCGACAGTGCGTGAAGGGAACCTGCCGGAATAGAACGGCATCAACTGAGGAGAAACCAGATGAACAGACTGATCGGAAAATCCCTGACACGGCGCGGCGTGCTTGGTGCGGGCCTCGCTACAGCCGGCGTGCTCGCCATGCCGTCGATCCTGCGCGCGCAGGACAAGTCGCTGAAGGTCGGCGTCTACGGCGGCTATTTCAAGAAATCCTTTGACGAGCACGTCTTCCCAGATTTCACCAAGGCCACCGGCATTGCAGTGGAATCGGTCGCCGAGCCGACCGGCGAAGCCTGGCTGGTGCAGCTCGAACAGGCGTCCAAGGCAGGCCAGGCGCCGGCCGACCTTTCGATGATGTCGCAGACCTCGACGCTGAAGGGCCAGTCGACCGAATTATGGACGCCGCTCGATACGTCGAAGTTCAAGCACTACAACGACCTCTTGCCGCGCTTCGTCAACAAATATCCGGATGGCCGGGTCGCCGGCATCGGCGCCGTCGCCTGGTGGATCACGCTGGTCTCCAACACCGATGTCTACAAGGATGCGCCGACCTCATGGGAGACGCTGTGGGACAAGGCCAATGAGGACAAGCTTGGCCTTCTGGCACTTGCCTCGAACTCGTTCCTGCTCGAAGTGACAGCCAAGACCTTCATGGGCGGCACCAATGCGCTCGACACCGAGGACGGACTGAACAAGGCGTTCGAAAAGCTCGCCGAGCTCAAGCCGAATGTCCGGCTGTGGTATCGCGACGAGGCGCAGTTCGAGCAGGCGCTGAAGTCGGGCGAGATCCCGATGGGCCAGTATTATCACGACGTCACCGGCCTCGCGGTCGCCGACGGCTTCCATGTCCGCTCGACCTTCCCGAAGGAAGGCGGCATCCAGGACTCCGGCAATTGGGTGCTGTCGCGCGCCTCGACCAAGGTCGACGAGGCGCATGCCTTCATCGACTATATGAGCCAGCCGTCGATGCAGGGTCTGATGTCGCGCAAGGTCGGCACCACGCCGACGCTGAAGAAAGAGGTGCTCGACCTCAAGCCGGAAGAGTTCGCCGCGGTGTCGTCGGATATCGATCCGATCATCCCGCGCTATGACCTCTATACGTCGAAGGCCGACTGGATCAACCAGAAGTGGACCGAGCTGATCGTCGGCTGAGCCGCCCGTTCCGCTTGAAAACTGATCGGCCGCCGGATTTCCTCCGGCGGCCATTTCCTGGAATTGCTCCAGCGCACAGCCTGAGAGGGATGAGCATGTCCGGACTAGATATCAACGCCGTCACCAAAAAATTCGGCAACTTCGCCGCCGTCGACAATGTCCAGCTCAACGTGCCGCATGGCACGTTCGTGTGTCTGCTCGGCCCATCGGGCTGCGGCAAGACCACGCTGCTGCGCATGATTGCCGGACTGGAGGAGCCGACCAGCGGCGCCATCGTGCTCGACGGCGAGGACATCACGCCTTTGCCGACGCACAAGCGCAATCTCGGCATGGTGTTCCAGTCGCTGGCGCTGTTTCCGCATCTCTCTGTCGGCGACAACATCGCCTATGCGCTGCGCATTCGCGGCGCCTCGAAGGAGGAGCAGAAGAAGCGCGTCGACGAGTTGCTAGGCCTCATCCATCTGACCGGCTTTGCCGACCGCCCGGTGGCCAAACTGTCGGGCGGTCAGCGCCAGCGCGTGGCAATTGCACGGGCCTTGGCGCTGTCGCCGAAACTGTTCCTGCTCGACGAGCCGCTGTCGGCGCTCGACGCCAAACTGCGCGAGGCCATGCAGGTGGAACTGCGCCAGTTGCAGCAGCGGTTGGGCATCACCACCATCGTCGTCACCCACGACCAGCGCGAAGCCATGACCATGGCCGACCTCGTCGTCGTCATGGGCCACGGCAGGATCCTGCAGGCGGCGCCGCCGATCGAGATCTACCGCAAGCCGGCCGACGCCTTCGTCGCCGACTTCATCGGCATCACCAATCTGCTGCCGGCCGAGATCGACAGCACCGGGCGCACCACCATTCTGGGCACAGCCATTCCAGGTCTTGCCATGCCGGCGGGTCAGACTAAAGCGTCTGTATCGGTCCGCCCCGAGGATGTGCATCTCGGCAGCCCCGGCGGCTCGGCCATTACCGGCGAGGTGAGTTTCGTTCGCGATCTCGGCGGCACCATCGAGACCTTCGTCGATGTCGGCGGCACCAGCATCATTGCCGTGACCACGCCGCGCGAACGGCATGACGTGCCGGTCGGCGCCAAGGTCGGCGTAACGCTGCCGCCCGGCAGCTGCGTGGTGCTCGGCGCATGAGACGCGAGGCTCCGAAGTCGCTAGCCGACTACACGCCGCTGTTCTTTCCGGCGCTGATGCTGATCGTCTTCTTCGTCGTGCCGTTCTCGACGATGATCGCCGTGAGCTTCTTCAAGCGCAATCCGTCCGGTTTCTACACGCCGGATTTCGTGTTCGACAATTACGCCCGCTTCCTGTCGGTATTCTTCGGCGGCGTGCTCGGCTTTTCACTGATGCTGGCGGTGCTGGTCGCCGTCTGCTGCGTGGCCATCGCCTTCCCCTTCACCTACCTCCTGACCCGCCGGCCGCGCCGCGTGCAGACGCTATGGCTGGTCGGCCTGCTGTCGGTGCTGTCGCTGTCGGAAGTCATCATCGGCTTTGCCTGGTCGACGCTGTTTTCGCGCACGGCGGGCATCACCAATCTGTTCGTGGCGATCGGGCTGATGGACAAGCCGGTGGCGCTGCTGCCGACCTTCGGCGCGGTGCTGACCGGCATGGTTTACCAGGCGCTGCCCTATACGATCCTGGTGCTTTACCCCGCTTTGGTCCGCCTCGATCCGACTCTGTTAGAGGCCGCGCGCACGCTCGGCGCCTCGCCTATCCGGGCCTTCTTCAACGTCGTCGCGCCGGCGCTGCGCAACACCATCGTGGCGACGCTGATCATGGTCTTCGTCTTTGCGCTCGGCTCCTATCTGCTACCGCAGATTCTGGGACGCCCGCAACACTGGACGCTGTCGGTGCTGATCACCGACCAGGCGATCTACCAGTCCAACATGCCGTTCGCAGCCGCGATGGCGGTGTTCCTGGTGCTGATCTCGCTGGCGCTGGTCGGACTGACGCTGCTCGTCGGACGAAGGGAGAACGCCCTATGACCGCGACCTTGCTGCGCCGTGTCTATTTCACCATCGTCGCTTTGTTTCTGGCGGCGCCGCTGATCGTCGTCGCCGGCGTGTCGGTGAATTCGCGGCAGGAGCTCAGCTTCCCCCCGGTCGGCTTCTCGCTCGCCTGGTACGCCCAGATCTTCACCGATCCGGAATGGCGGCTGGCGCTGATCCATTCGGTGACGCTGGCCGTCTGCTCGGCAGCCATTGCCGTGGCGGTCGCGCTGCCCCTGGCCTGGTTCCTGTGGCGGCGCATCGCGCCATGGGCGAACATCTTCCAGGTGCTGGGGCTTGCCCCCTTCATCCTGCCGCCGGTCATCACCGCGCTCGGCTTCCTCTCCTTCTGGGCGACGGTCGGGCTGTTCGGCCAGTTCTTCACCGCCATCATCAGCCACGCTATCTTCTTCGTGACGCTGCCGCTGGTGACGCTGTCGCTGGGCTTTGCCTCGATCGACCGCTCGCTGGTAGAGGCCGCCGCCACCATGGGCGCCGACGACCGCACGGTGCTGAAGACCGTGGTGCTGCCGTTGATCCTGCCCTACCTCGTCTCGGGCTACGCCTTCGCCTTCGTCTTGTCGCTCAACGAATACATCGTCGCCTACATGACGATCGGCTTCACCACCGAGACGCTGCCGATCAAGATCTTCAACGCGCTGCGCTATGGCTACACGCCGACCATGGCTTCGGTGTCGGTGTTCTTCGTCGCGGTGGCGGCACTGGTGTTCGGCTCGATCGCCAGGTTCGGCGATATTCGCAGGCTGCTCGGCGCTATGTCGTCCGACGGGAGCTGAGCGCATCCATGAATGGCAACCCTCAATCATTGGTCAGGACCTCCAACGCCGTCGCCAACGTCACATTCGAGCCGTTCAAGGCCTAATAGGCCGCCGGTGGCACTGATCTTCTTCGCCATGTGCTGCGTGCCCTTACGGGTGGCGAAAGAGAAAATAGTGCACTGTCACCGCAATCCACCGTAATCCTTCGCTGCCGAACGCGATGCGGATTTTGTACAGCGTACGCCGAAGGCGCGCCCGTGCGGCTTCCTCCTCGGTCTCGGGCCACAGAAGCGTGGCTGCGACCTCGCGCGCCACAGGCCCGCTGGCCTCGGCGAGGTAGAGGAAGAGCTGCCTTGCGCAAGGCAAGTTCCACGCGCCGCCCGTTCAGACGGAACTCAGGAAAACTCAGAAGTCGGAGTTCCAACCGCTCCATCGATCCGTATGCGGCCGCCCAAGGACATTGAGAGGACGTTGAGGGGACGCCGGCCTTCTATCAATCCCCACGAAGTCAGGCCGATTGGGCCCGACCCGAAGGCTCCCCTGGAGCGAGAAATGTCACTGGTCAATACTCTCCCTCACCATTGTAGGTCCGAGGCTGTTGCCATGGACGGCATCTCTATCGCTTACGAGGACCTGGGTCGCGGCGAGCCGCTCGTGCTGCTGCATGGCGTGACCGAAAGCAGCGAGTCCTGGCACGAGGCGGGTTACGTCGACCAGCTGCTGCGGCGCGGGCGTCGGCTGATCCTCATCGATTGCCGCGGCCATGGCCGGAGCGGAAAGCCTCACGACCCGATCGCCTATTCCGGCCTCAGGCGGGCAGCAGATGTCGTTGCCGTGCTCGACCGTGCCGGTGTCCGGCATGCTGCGCTGATGGGACATTCAATGGGCGGCGTGGTCGCGCTGGCCGCGGCTCTCTACCACCCGGACCGCGTCAGCGCGCTGATCGTCAATGGCGCGCATCCGTTCGCGGAGGATCTCGCCTCCCTTCGAGCGACGCTCAGGAATGACTTCGAAGCTTGGCTCGCCTTCTTGACGCAACTGGCCCCCGACCTTTCGCAGGCCGCAAGCCGGCGGATCCGGGCCAACGATCTCACAGCTGTTCAAGCAAGCCTTGCCAAGGACAGGCCAGATTTCTCGGCGGCCTTCGCGGGGCTGGGGATACCGGTGCTGGCAATCAGCGGCACGCTCGATCCCCGTTGCGAGCCCGTCCGGAATTTCGCGGAACTGGCGGGCGGCGAGTTTCTGCCGCTCGCGGGCAAGAACCATGTCACCGCCTTCCTCGATGTCGACACCGTGGCGCCGGTGGTCGACGCTTTTCTGGACCGTGTCGGTGCTCCGAACACAAGGCAAGGAGACTAAGCCATGTGCGGAACCTCCTTGCCGTTCGATGTCGAATGCCTCCGGGCCTGCGGCGAAAGCATGCTGTTGACGGCTCCCTCGCCGGCGTTGCGGCGCCGCGTCAAGTTAGGTTGCCTTCTAAGGCAGACGATCCACACCGAATGGAGCCGTGAAAACGAGGTCGGTTCTCCTTCAGGCCATGGTTGGGTTGCCAAGGCCATCTCATAATCGAGCCCAGAAAAGGAAAGAGATCATGAATAAACTTCAGACCGGGATCGATCGGAAACCCGTCCCCCGCGATCGCGGTGAGAGGCGTTCGGACACGCCGGCCGCACTGCTGTTTCGCTTTCCTTTCCCTGGGCCTTGGGGAGAGGAATTGGCGCAAGCCTCGCAAGAGCTAGCCAATGACATCGCCAACGAGGACGGGCTCATTTGGAAGATCTGGCTGGAAGACCGCGAGACCGCGCAGGCTGGGGGCATCTACCTGTTCGAGGACGCTGCTGCGGCGAACCGATATCGGGAAAAGCACGAACAGCGGCTTGCCGCCATGGGAATTGGCAGGGTCATGGTGAATGCCTTCTCGGTCAATACCGGGCTGTCGGTTCTGACCATGGCGCGGGCTGCGCTCGGCGAATCCAGCGCTTCGGAGATTCCTTCGATGGCCGCGATCACGATGCGGCCATGACGACTAATCCCGGCCGGCGCGTCACGCACAGGCTGCCCCAATCAAATCAAAGGACACAGACCATGATTTCCACATCCATCACTCGGGACTTTGGGCTCGCGACGCCAATCGTCAATGCAGGCATGGCGATGATCGCCCGTCCCGCTCTTGCGGCCGCTGTCTGCGAAGCCGGCGGGCTTGGCACAATCGGCTGCGACATCAACCCGCCCCACATCCTGCGCGAGCTTATCGGGAAGACCAGGGCACTTACGAAGCGATACTTCGGTGTCGACCTGATCGGCGACTTCGTCACCGACGAACACATATCCGTCCTCATCGAGGAACAGGTGGCGCTCGCAATCTTCTTTTGGACGTTGCCGACCTCGGAGCATGTCGGGCGGCTGAAGGAGGCCGGCATCAAGGTCTGGATGCAGATCGGCCGAGTCGCCGAAGCTGAGCAGGCGGTCGCCCTCGGCGCCGAAGCTCTCATCGTCCAGGGTGCCGAGGCAGGCGGCCACAATCGGGCGGAAGCGTCAACCATGACGCTCTTTCCCCGCATTCGCCGACGCTTCCCGGGCCTGCCACTGCTTGCCGCAGGCGGCATAGTGGATGGCACGACCATGGCCGCCGCGCTCGTTCTCGGCGCTGACGCTGTCTGGTGCGGCAGCCGTTTCCTCGCTTCGCAACAGGCCGAAGCGCATGATGCCTACAAGGGCCGCGTACTGACTGCCGATGTTGGCGATACGGCGCTCTTGTCCATCTACGGCCCCGAGTGGCCCGATCAGATCATGCGAGCCATCGTCAATGACGGAGCACGCGCGGCGCTCGGGCGAGAAGCTGAAGCCGCCAAGGAGGCAGAAGGCCAGTTCATCGGCTCTACCGTCCTCAACGGCGAGACGATACCGGTGCCGCGCTACAGCGCCATCCTGCCGACGCCCGATTTCAACGGCGACATAGAGCAGGCATGCCTGACGGCCGGACAAAGCGCCGGCAACATCGACGAAGTCCTGCCTGCGGGTGAGATAGTCCGACGAATGACGGCCGAGGCAAAGTCGGTGCTCCGCCGTCTGACCGGCATAGCGGAGGCCGCCTAACGCGCGGCCTTCACATGTCCATTTGCAACCGATCATCCCTGCAGTGCGCGCGCCCTGGTGAGCGATCAGCTGCGTCGTGCAAACGCGCTGATGCTGTCAAGCAGCGGCTGTTGGTCGCCGACCCAGAACCAGTGGTCACTGCCGGCGACCTCAATGAACTTCGCGCCCGGGATGTTGGCCGCGAGGAAGCGCCCGGCTTCGACGCGCACGGCGCGGTCGCCAGAGCGGTGCAGAACAGTCGTCCGGGCCGAGACTTTTGCAAGGAGATGACGGACATCGGTATCACGCAGCGCTTCCAGCAGACCCGCGACCGCGCCGGGACTGGAGGCTGCCCTGAGCAAGCCAGCCCACCATGTCTGAGCCTGGCGGTCTGCGGCCAGGCTCGGGGCGAAAGTTTCGATTTCCGCCGGGCCTCCCCAACCGGCGAGCAGCCGTTGCTTCCATAGATCGTATTGCGCGACAGTCAGGGCAAACGGATAGTCGGGCACGCGGCTGCCTTTCGCCAAGGAACCCCAGAGAACAAGACCGATCAGGCGATCGGAGTGGTTTACGGCAAAACGGACACAACCCGGCCCACCTTCTGAGGCGCCGATGAGCAAGGCCCTACGGCTACCGGCCGCGTTCATGACCGCCAGAATATCCTGCGCCGTTGCTTCGACGGTCGGGCGGGCACCGACGCGGTCGGAAAGTCCCATGCCTCGCCGGTCGAAAAGAATCAGGCGGCCGAGACGCGAAACCGCAGTGATCCAGGCGCGGCAGCGCCTGTCCTCCCAGACCCGCTCGACATGCGAAATGAACCCCGGAACAAGCACGATGTCCATCGGGCCGTTGCCAACGATCTGGTAGGCGATATGGATGCCGTCCACTTCGACATAGCGCGTTCTGGGCACGTCCAGGGTGGTATCGTGAGTTGGCTCACGCAGCAGGGCAAGAGTGGTGGGGTCCGGCGTGATGCCGAGTTCGTCCCGCAGCAGCCGGACACAGGATTCGGCTTGGCGCTCGGCTGCCGCCCTGTCCCCGGCCGCCAGATGGGCGCGGATCAGGTGTCGGTGCGCACTTTCGCTCAAAGGGTCCAGTCCCGTCAGGCGCGTAGCATGCACGACCGCGCTGCGAGGCTCACCGGAAGCGATCTTCGCCTCGATCAGCCGCTCGAGTGCCTGCACCAGTCGGCTGCGTAAGGTCTCGCGCCTGAAGAAGACCCATTCCTCGAATTCCGGACAATCCGGGACTGAGAAGCCGGCAAGATAGTCGCCCTTATGCATATCGGCTGCCTCGTCGAGAGGGCCGGCATTGCAGGCATGCTCGAAAACCTTGGAGTCGACCTCGACGGAGAGCGCCGGATGCAGGCTGAGAGACGTTCCGCTGGCGGCGATAACCTCGCGGCCGAACGCGATGCGGATTTTGTACAGCGTGCGCCGAAGGCGCGCCCGTGCGGCTTCCTCGTCGGTCTCAGGCCACAGAAGCGTGGCTGCGACCTCGCGCGCCACAGGCCCGGCGGCCTCGGCGAGGTAGATGAAGAGCGCTGCTGCCTTGCGCAAGGCAAGTTCCACGCGCCGCCCGTTCAGACGGAACTCAGGAAAACCCAGAAGTCGGAGTTCCAACCGCTCCATCGATCCGTACGCGGCCCCCAAAGGACATTGAGAGGACGTTGAGGGGACGCCGGCCTTCTATCAATCCCCACGCCGTCGGGCCGATCGGGCCCGATCCAGAGACTCCCTTGGAGCCAGAAATGTCACTGGTCAATACTCTCCCTCACCATTGTAGTTCCGAGGCCGAAGAAGGCGTTCCTATTGCATATCAGGGCTACCCCGGTCATGGAGGGCGGCGCGTGGCATCGGCTGTCGGCGCCTTGCCGGGTCCTGTCGGCTCTGTGAACACAGAGCGGGGAGGCTGAGACATGTGCCAATCCTGCCTCTCCTGGTACGCACGCTGCATTGCTCCCTACCTCGTCCACGCCGGCTGTTCGGCCAACGCATTCTCGTACATGCGAAGGCGAATGATCCCGCGGGCAGAGGGCATTGTCGTCGAAGTCGGCTTCGGGTCTGGCCTGAACCTTCCCTATTACGACCCCGCCAGGGTGGAGCGGCTGGTCGGCGTCGATCCGGACGGCACGATGCTCGGTTTGGCCGGACCTAGGAGCCGTTCCTTGCCATTCCATGTCGAATGCCTCCGGGCCAGCGGCGAAAGCCTGCCGTTGGCCGATGCCTTCGCTGACACGGTCGTCGTGACCTATGCCTTCTGCACCATTCCGGACCCCGACGCGGCGCTGACCGAAATCAGGCGCATCCTGAAGCCCACGGGTCGGCTGATCTTCATCGAGCACGGTCAGGCCGAGGGGCCGCGTTGCCGCAGGTGGCAGGTGCGCCTGAACGGGTTGTGGGGACGGCTCGCCGGCGGTTGCCACCTCACCCGCAACCCGCTCGACTTGATCCGGGGAGCGGGCTTCCGTCTCATCGAAGAGGAGCGCGCACGGTTCCCGCTGCCCTTCTGGCAATTGGGAAGCCACCACGCCGGCGTCGCGTCACCTCAGACAATTTGACGCCCTCACCAGCTAAGCCCGCGACGCAACCGTCAGAATTAGGCGCGAAGCAGCCATTCGTGATCTGGCGTTCAAGTGTCAGCTACGGGTCGGATGCTGCTATTCGCCAAGCCTGGTTCTGGCGGCTTGTTGGACGTTTCGTGGGCAGTTCCGAGGGCGCCGTTTAATGAGCCACAATGTCAGGACATGGCGGCCGCCGGGCGTCGGTGGCCGTTCTGCCTTCAATGCCCGAAGACGAGCGGTGGCGCGATGCGGTTACGCCGCAGCCAGCGCGCGAGGAGCAGCACCGCCACCACGGCCAGCCCCGACGCCAGGCCGATCCAGATGCCGACGCCGTGCAAGCCGAAATGGAAGGCGAGCAGCACGCCGAGCGGCAGGCCGATGCCCCAATAGCCGATCGCCGCGTAAATCATCGGCACCTTGGTGTCGTGCAGGCCGCGCAGCATGCCGGCGGCAACGGCCTGCGCGCCGTCAAAGATCTGGAACAGCGCGGCAAAGGCCAAGAACGACACGGCCAGCGCGATCACCCTGGCATTGGCCGGATCGGTCATGTCGATGAAGGCGCTGATCAACAGATGCGGCCACAGCACCATCACCAGCGCCATCAGCGCCATGGACGAGACGCCGATGACGAAGGCGGTCCAGCCGGCGCGCGAAACGCCGGCCGGATTGCCGGCGCCGTGGGCCAGGCCGACGCGCACCGTCACAGCCTGGTTGAGGCCGAGCGGCACCATGAAGGAGATCGAGGCGATCTGGATTGCGATAGCGTGCGCGGCGAGCGAATCCGCATCGATCAGGCCCATCAGCAGGGCTGCGGCGTTGAAGATCGTCACCTCGAAGGCGAGGATGCCGGCGATCGGCATGCCGAGCCGCAGCAGACCCTTGAAGCGCGGCCAGTCGGAGCGCCAGAAGCGGCCGAACAGGCGGTAGCGGCGGAACTTCTTCTCCAGCATCACCACGGCTGCCAGGCCGCAGAACATCAGCGTGCTCGACAGCGTGGTCGCCAGCCCCGAACCGGCAATGCCCATCGAGGTGACGCCGAGATTGCCGAACATGAACACCCAGTTGAAAAAGGCGTTGCAGGCAACGGCGACGAAAACGATGACCAACGCCCAGCCTGGCCGCTCCAGCGCCGAGATGAACGAGCGCAGCACGATATAGCCGTAGAACGGCAGCACCGCCCATTCCAGCCAGCGCAGATAGATGCCGGCCTGGTGGGCGAGCGCCGGCTCCTGGCCCATGGCCAGCAGAATGGCCTCGCCATGCCACAGCACGATCCAGATCGGGATCGAGATCAGGATCGCCAGCCACAGCCCTTGCCGCACGGTGCGGCGCAAATCGCGCACCGAATAGCGGCGGCGGCCAAGCTCGGTGGCGATCATCGGCGAGGTCGCCAGCATCAGGCCGAGGCCGAAGATCAGCGGCATGAAATAGAGGTTGGCGCCGAGCGCGCCGCTGGCCAGCGTGTCCGCGCCCAGACGCCCCATCATCATGACGTCGGTGGCGGTCATCGCGGTCTGGCCGAGATTGGTGAGCACCATCGGCCAGGCCAGCGCCAGCGTCGCCCTGATTTCCTGACGCCAAAGATTTTCCGGCGCACGAGCGCCGGCTTCGATCGCAGACATTGTCCTGCTCTTTCCGATTGCGGCGCGTCGGCAACGAGGCCGGAAGCCGCACTTCCAAACGGCAAAACCTTCGGTTTCGCAGCGTTTGCGTCGTTCTATTGGACGAAATGCGGCATGAAGGCAAGGGAGGACGGGCAGCCGGCGATTGAGCCAGAGGCGGGAACCCTCCTATCCGGCTGCCCTTGGGTCAACCGATGCTTTCGCCGCCGTCGATCACCAGCGCCTGGCCGGTCATGAAGGATGAGCGGTCGGAGACGAGGAACAGGATCGCTTCGGCGATCTCTTCGGCGCTCGCCCAGCGCCCCATCGGGATCTTGGTGCGGACATAGGTCTCGATCGCCTCGCGGCCGCCCATCTGGGCGATGAACGGCTCGTTGAAGGGGGTGTCGACCCAGCCGGGGCAGAGCGCGTTGACGCGCACATTGTGCCGGGCATAGTCGAGCGAAATCTGCCTGGTCATCGCCACCACGGCATGTTTGGACGTGGCATAGGCGATCATCTCGCGGTCGTAGAAGACGCCCGAATTCGAAGCCGTGTTGAGGATGACGCCGCCGCCTTGCGCGACCATTGCCGGCATGACCAGCCGCGCGGCCAGAAACTGCGCCCGTACATTGATGCGCCATGACGCATCCATACCATCGACCTCGACCTCGGTCAGCGTGCCGCCGACCTGGATGCCGGCGTGATTGTGCAGAATGTCGATGCGGCCATACTTGCCGAGCGTGCCGGTGATGAGCTGCCCGACCGCGGCGTCGTCAGAGACGTCGGTGACAATCGCCTCGGCCTGCCCGCCCACTGCCCGGATGTCCGCCGCCGTGGCCTCGCCGCTGGCCAGATCCCGGTCGGCGATGACCACCACAGCGCCTTCCCTGGCCATGATCATGGCGCCGGCGCGGCCGATGCCGGAACCGGCGCCCGTCACCACGGCGATGCGGTCTCTAAGGATCATGAATTTGTCTTTCAGCTGGATGGCTTGTTCAGTTTGACGGCTGGCGCTGGCGCAGCTGCCATTGGGCAAGCACCACCAGAAGAACCGAGGCGACGAGCACGATGGTGGCGATGGCGTTGATTTCCGGCGTCACGCCGCGCCGGATCGAGGCGAAGACATAGATCGGCAGCGTCGTCTGCGCGCCGGCGACGAAGAAGGCGACGATGAAATCGTCGAAGGAGAAGGTGAAGGCGAGCAGGAAGCCGGCGATCACCGCCGGCATGATCTGCGGCAGCACGATCGAGCGAAACGTCGTCAGCGGCGTGGCGTAGAGATCGCTCGAGGCCTCGACCAGGTTGCGGTCGAGGCTGGCGAGACGCGTGCCGACGATTATCGTCACCAACGCCATCGAAAACAGGCCGTGGGCGGCGATGATCGATCCATAGCCGAGCGACAGGCGCGGCGGCTGGTCGTTTGGCCAGATCGAGGCGAGGAACGGGTTGAGCACGCCAAACAGCTGGACCAGCGCGACAAGCGTCGAGATGCCGATGACGACGCCGGGAACGACGATCGCGGCACCCATCAGCGCGTCGAAGACGGCGCGGGTTCTGAGCCCGACCCGCGCCAGGCCGAGTGCCGCCGCCGTGCCGCACACCGCCGCCAGAAGGGCGCTGGTGGTGGCGATGAACAGGCTGTTCTTCAACGCCTCGACCAGGAACGGGTTCGACAGCGCCGTGCCGTACCACTGCACCGAAAAGCCGGTGAACTCGCTGGCATGGCGGCCGGCGTTGAAGGAAAACAGCACGACCAACGCGATCGGCAGATAGAGGAAGGCGAAGACGGCTGTGACGAAGGCGCGCATCAGATCAGATCCACCCTGCGGGCGCCCGACACCCGTGTCGAAATGCGGTTTGCCGCGATCAGCACCACCACCGAAACCGCCACCAGCGTGATGGCGATGGCCGATCCGAACGGCCAGTTGCGCGACTGCAGGAACAGGTCGACCAGCGCATTGCCTATGAAGAACACCTTGCCGCCGCCAAGCAGCGTCGGGATCAGGTATTCGCCAAGCAGCAGGATCATGACCAGTGAGAAGCCGGTCATGACGCCCGGCAGCGACAGCTTCAGCGTCACCCCCAGAAAGGTTGAGAGCGGGGTCGCGCCGAGATCGGCGGAGGCTTCCAGCAGCCTTCGGTCGAGCCGCTCGAGACTGACATAGATCGGCAGGATCATCAGCGGCAGATAGCCGTAGACAATGCCGAGCAGCACGGCGCCCGGCGTGTTGATCAGCCTGACATCCTCGAGACCGACAAAGGCCAGCAGCGCGGGAATGCCGCGTCCGCCCAGAATGTACATCCAGGCATAGGTGCGCATCAAAAGGCTGGTCCAGAACGGAATGACCACGAGCGCCAGCAGGATCAGCCGCCAGCGTTGCGGCGCCTTCAGGGCAAGGTAGTAGGCGACGGGGTAGGCGACGAGCAGGCAGGCAAGCGCGCCCACCGGCGCCAGCATCATCGTGTTCCAGAAGGCGGTTGCCCTTGCCGGGAGATTGGCGTATTGCGCCAGCGTGAAGGCGGCCTGATAGCCGCCCTCCGGCGCCCGCTCGCCGACGCTGAACACGGCAATGGCGATGAACGGCAACACCAAAAACACCACCAGCCACGCTGTAGCCGGAGCGAGCAGCAGCGCTGTCAGGATGTTATACCGAAATCTGTTGCCGTGCATGGAAACCGCCCCGATGCCGGCGGACATAGGCCCGCCGGTTTTCCGTTTGCGTCAGGCCAGCCTCAAGCCGACTTGAAGCGCGCCATCAGTTCGGCGCGGCCGGGGTCGGTCAGCGTCGCCGCCGCACCAAACTCCAGCGGTGTCAACAGGTCGGCCGCCGGGTAAAGGATCGGATTGTCGAGCACTTCCTTGGGCAGCAGTTTGTTGACCCGCGCGTCGGTCGAGGGCGCGCCATTGGCGAGATGCTCCTTCACAGCAACCTCCGGGGTCATCAGATAATTGAGCAAGGCATAGCCGGCCGGCTTGTTCGGCGCGTCCTTCGGGATGGCGTAGAAATCGGTCCAGATTTCCCCGCCCTCCTTGCCCAGCACGTAGGCGATCTCCGGGATATCGCGATGCAACTGCGCGCCGTCATTCGTCCAGCACATGGTCATCCAGGCGTCGCCCGCCCGCATTCCCGGCTGGTAGTCCGAAGAGACCGCGAACAGATGCGGCTTGACCTTGAGCAGCAGTTCCTCGGCCTTGGCAAGTTCATCCTGCTTCAGCGAGTTGAAGGAATAGCCGTAATATTTCAGCGCGTTGCCGATGGTGGTCAGCTGGTAGTCATGCACCATGGTGCGGCCATCACCCTCAGCCATGGCAACGTCCCAGAATTCCTTCCAGCTCGTCATCGGCTTGGCCAGCTTCTTGGTGTTGACGGCAAAGCCCGTGGTGCCCCAGTTCTTCGGCACCGCGTAGGTCGTGCCGTCGATCGTGCCTTCCCCAGTGAAGCGCGGGTCTTCCTGCGTGCCGTCGAAATTCGGCAGCTTGGCCATATCGAGCGGATCGATGATGCCGAGCTTCTTGTAGGTCGAGATCGTGTAGTTGGTCGGCACGAACAGGCTCCAGCCCGAGGCGCCGGCCTGCAGCTTGGCCAGCATCTCCTCATTGGAGCCGAACACGTTGACCTCGACGGCGACGCCGGTGTCCTTCTTGAAATTCTCGAAGGTCTGCGGGTCGTGATAGTTCGGCCAGGTGGCGATCGACATGCGGTCGCCGAGGTTTTCGGCGGCGAAGGCCGGCGTCGGCATGATGCCGAGCTCGCGCGCCATCACCGCGGTTGCGATGCCCAGGCCGGTGAGGCCGAGGAAATCGCGGCGGCCGATCGAGCCGCGCTCCAGGCGCATCAGCTGGTCGACGAAGTTCTCGGGGCTAATCGGCAGTCCGTCACGATATGATTTCGACATTTTTTGCTACCCTCTGGTTGGTCCCGTTGTTCTTGTTCTCCGGAAACGCCAGCGGCGTCCCAGAGGCAAAGCCGATGGCGACGGGTTCGCCCGGCTTGAAGAGATTGCCATGGCCGATCACATGGTCGGCCTTGGCCAGCAGCGTTCCGATGCCCTGCACCTCGATGGCGTATTCCGCCGTCGAGCCCAAGAAGATCCGGTTGCGCACGATGCCCTTGAAAGGGCTGCCTTTGGTGGAGCCGAGGCTTAGCGATTCAGGACGCAGGCTGACGGAAACGGTCTCGCCCTGCTGCAAGGCGGTTCGTTTGCGCGCGGCAATGACGGTTCCGTCCGTCAGCGCCACATTGACAAGATCGCCTGTATGCCCGGCAACCTTGCCGCTCAACAGATTGGTCTTGCCGACGAAGTCGGCGACGAACAGGTCGGCCGGCTCGTCATAGATCTCGCTCGGCTGGCCGAGCTGTACGATGCGGCCGCCATTCATGACGCAGACGAAGTCGCTCATCGACAGCGCTTCCTCCTGGTCGTGGGTGACCAGCACGAAGGTGATGCCGATCTCGCGCTGCAGGTTCTGCAACTCGATCTGCATATCGGTGCGCAGTTTCTTGTCGAGCGCCGCCAGCGGCTCGTCGAGCAACAGCACGGCCGGCTTGTTGACCAGTGCGCGCGCCAGCGCGACGCGCTGCTGCTGGCCGCCGGACAGTTCGTGGATCTTGCGGCCGCCATAGCCGGCGAGCCGCACCATTTCGAGCGCCTCGCCGGCGCGACGGCCGATTTCCTGCGACGACAGGCGTGGCCGTGCCTGGCGCAGCCCGTAGGATACATTGGCTTCGACATCGAGGTGCGGAAACAGCGCATATTGCTGGAACACCATGTTGACCGGGCGGCGATAGGGCGGTGTGCCGGCCATGTCTTGGCCGCGGATGAACACCTGGCCTTCGCTCGGCTGCTCGAAGCCGCCGATCATGCGCAGGCATGTGGTCTTGCCGCAGCCGGACGGTCCGAGAAGGGCGACAAAGGCGGAGGGCGGCACAGCCAGATCGATGCCGCTGACAGCGGTCACGGCGCCATAGCGCTTGGTGACGCCGCGAAACTCGATGTCGGGCACTGCGGTCAAAGTGCTGGCTCCAGCAACAGGGCTATTTCAGGACGCTACCAGAGCCGATGGCGGCTAGTATATACCTCGCAGGTGGTTTATCTTATCTATTTTCTCGTTTGAGGGGGTATAGGTTGAGTGCGTCCCGCAGCGACGAATACAGCCGGCTCGCAGCCCTTGTCGCGGCAACGCGAGAGACCAGCGGCGAAATGTTCGGCCAGGCAATGGTCGATTGGCTGAGCCAGCATGTCAGCTTCGACCACTGCGTTATCTTCGGCTATCGCGGCGCATCGCGACCGCCGCTGCTGTTCGAAACCTTCTCGCCGGCCGAGAGCCATGTCTTCGTCACGCTCTATCAGGAAGGACCTTATCTGCTCGACCCATTTCATCACGCGGCGGTGGAGCGCAAGGAGGGGTTCTGGCGCATGCGCGAGCTGGCGCCCGACCGCTTCTATGCCAGCGAGTATTTTCGCACCTACTATAGCCAGACAAGGCTGGCCGAGGAGGTCGGCTTCTTCGTGCCGCTGCCCGGCAAGGATGCGCTGGTGCTGTCGCTGATGCGATTGCACGCCTCGGGTCCCTTCGGCACCGCCGATGCCAGGCTGCTGCGCGACATGGCGCCGGCGGTCATCAACTTCGCCCGGTTGCGCTGGCCCGCACTTTCGGCCGAGGAGCAGGACGAAGCGGAGCAGGGCGAGACGATCGCCGCCGTCAACGAGTTCGACCGCGCCCACATTTGGGAAAGCCTGTCGCTGACCCCGCGCGAAAAGCATGTCGTCGATCTGGTGCTGCAGGGGCATTCCACCGAGTCGATCGCAAGAGCCATGCGCATCGTGCCGGGAACGGTGAAGGTCCATCGCCGCAACATCCATCGCAAACTCGGCATCAAATCCCAGGCCGGGCTGTTCGCCCGCTTCATCGAGATCATCGAGAGCCGGCGTTGAACTCGCTGAGGCAGACATCGTTCACTTGCCGGCGACAGACTGCTACGGATTACCCGAAACCGGTCCGCTTCCTCATTCGCCCCGGAGAACAGACGATGGCATTCAGGCGCAGAAAGAACACGGCCGCGATCCCTCGCACGGTGCCCGCTTTCGAGCACATCGTCACCGAGGCGAGCGACAGTTTCCTGTGGCGGCTCGACGACTATCCCTGGGAGCGCAATGTCTGGAATTTTCATCCGGAATACGAGATCCATCTCCTGAGGAAGTCTTCCGGGGTCGCGCTGGTCGGCGATCACATCGGCGAATTCGGGCCGGGCTACCTGAGCATCGTCGGCGGCGGGCTGCCGCATGACTGGGTGACATCGGTGCAACCCGGCGAGCTGATCGAAGGACGCGACATCGTGCTGCAATTCGATCCGCAGCGGCTGCGCGGCTCGGCGGGACTGCTGCCGGAACTGCGCGAACTGGAACCGTTCCTGGAGCGATCGCTGCGCGGCATGCTCTTCCATGGCCGCGCCGCGCTCGAAGGCGCCGCGCTGATGGAACGGATGGGCACGGTGCACGGGCTCGCCCGGTTTTGCCTCTTCCTCGAACTGGTCGATTTGCTGGCTAGGACAGACGAATACGAGCTTTTGTCCTCGCCGGATTTCTCACCCGCGCTCGACGCAACCTCGCTGGACATCATCCAGCGCACGCTGACCTATCTCTTCCAGCACTTCGCCGAGGACCTGAAGCTGCCGGAGGCGGCGGAGCTGGCGGGGATGAGCGAAAGCACGTTTTCGCGCTTCTTCCAGAAAAACACCGGCAACAGTTTCAGCGACCACATCGCCAAGCTCCGGCTCTGGCAAGCCTGCAAACTGCTGGCGGACACCGATATTCCGATCACCGACATCTGCTTCCAGGTCGGCTACATGAACATCTCCAACTTCAACCGCGCCTTCCTGCGCAAGCACCGGATGACGCCGTCATCCTACCGCAAGCTGTCGAAGCAGCGGATGACGATGCGCGCCTGAAAACCGGCCTTCCTCACTCCATCGGTACTCATGTGACAGAGGCCGTGCAGGCGGGCCGGATTTTGCAGCGCACAATGCATAAAAGTACAGGTCTGCTGCAACGGGGCTTCTAGCGCGGCCTTTAGCAACTCCTCATTTTGGCGATGGGTGGCTTGTCGCTCGGGCGATGGCGAGGATCGCGCAACCGAAGACTTCCGCTTCCTGCGACTGTTCCTGGAGGAGAAAATCAATGAAACCAATTCGGCTCGCTGCGAGCATAAGCGCAGCTTTCATGCTTACCACGACCCTCTCGACCATGGCGCTGGCGGCGCCGGTCTGCTCGGCGCCGGTCAAGGTGCTGGCGCAACCGCGTGACGGGCTGACGCTGCTGGAAGCGTCCAAGGACGAGTTCCAGAAACTGGCCGGCGCCAGCTTCCAGATCGACTATCTCAACGAGAACGACCGCCGGGCAAAGTCGCGCGCCGATGCGTCCACGGTCGGCAACTACAACGTCTACTATGTCGACGAAGCCAATGTCGCGCTGTTCGCCTCGTCGAAATGGATCGTGCCGCTCACCGACTATTACCCGGCTGACTACGACTACGCCGATTTCGACCCGGGCCGGCAGAAGGTCGCCACCTATGACGGCAAGGTGTGGTTCGCGCCGCTGACCGGCGGCGGCGACCTGATGGTCTACCGCAAGGACATTCTGGAAGCCGCCGGCATCCAGCCGCCGAAGACGCTGGACGAGTTGATCGCCGACGTGCCGAAGCTGACCGATCCCGACAAGGGCATGTACGGCATCGCGCTGCGCGGCGCGCGTGGCTCGGGCGCCAATGTCTGGCGCTGGATGCCGTTCTTCAAGGCCTATGGCGGAAAATGGTTCGACGGTGACAAGCCGGCTTTCAACTCCGAGGCCGCGGTCAAAGCGACCGAGACCTATCTTAAACTGTTCAAGGATTCAGCGCCCGGCACGCAGACCGGCAGCTGGGATGAATCGACCGGCGCCTTCCTGTCGGGCCAGGTTGCCATCTTGGTCGAATCGACGCCGCTGTCGGGCATGGCGGTCGACCCGAAGACCTCGCAAGTGGTCGGCAAGATCGGCTTCCTGCCGCCGCCCTCGCCACTGACCGGCGGCGGCTACGGCCACGGCCTCGCCATCGCCGCCAAGGCCAATGCCGATGACGCCGCGAAGCAATGCGCCGGCCTGTTCATCGCCTGGGCGACGTCGAAGGAGAACGAGAAGCGCCGGCTCGACGCGCACCAATTCGGCGAGCTCAACCGCACCAGCGTGCTGTCCAGCAAGGAGTTCGCCGACATCTATGGCGCCGATCTCGGCCAGGCGCTTGCCGATACCGGCAAGGTGACGGCGGTGAACTTCTGGCAGGATCCGCGCTGGCCGGATCTCGGCGACCGCTGGGGCATCATCCTGGAAGAGCTGGTCACCGGCACGCGCACCGACGTCAAGGGCGGCCTCGACGAACTCGAGGCCTACGCCAACGAGCTGGTGAAGAAGAAGTAATCCTCCCGCCCGCGGCGCGCGGGGCACCGCCGTGGGGCCGGGGGCGGGGGCGGGGGGCCCCGCGGGGGGGCGCCAAAAGGGCAGCGCGCGGCGAGGGGAT
>NZ_JAMYMJ010000061.1:0-27304 GCF_040318435.1 Mesorhizobium sp. M1143
GCCCCGCCCTCCCCCCCCCCCCCCCCCCCCCCCCCCCCCCCCCCCCGCCCCCCCCCCCCCCCCCCCCCCCCCCGCCCCGCGGCCCCCCCCCCGGCCCCCCCCCGCCCGCGCGGTACCCCCCCGCCGCGCCGCCATCGGCGGCCTTTTATAACAACGTTCTATTCCTGATGCAGTGCGCCGCGTGAGCGGTTTCTCCCAAGGGAAAGCGCAGAGCGCTTCCCCTTGAGATTGCGTATCCAGAAAACCCCACTATCACCCAATCTTAACCACCGGGGGCAAAGCGTTAACCCCTGCCTTGATCGCGCCAAGTTTTCAGCGGAACGCTCCGGGCCATTCAACCGTTGTTGAAGGCATTTTCGAAAGGACTGACCCATGATCAAGAAAATCATCTGTGCCGCGGCACTTGCCACGACGCTGCTTGCCGTTCCCGCCAGCGCCGGCAAGCTTCAGCTCGGCACGCTCGATTGCACCATCGACGGCGGCGTCGGTTACGTCATCACGTCGAACAAGGGCGTCGACTGCACGTTCCGCCCTTATCACCATGGGCCGTCCGAGAAATACACGGGGATGATCTCCAAGCTCGGCGTCGATCTCGGCCAGACGCATCAGGGCCAGCTGGTGTGGGCGGTTCTGGCCGCCACCCGCGGCCATGACGAGGGCGACCTTGCCGGCCATTATTATGGCGTCAACGCCGAGGCGAGCGTGGTGACCGGCGGCGGCGCCAATCTGCTGGTCGGCGGGCTGGACGGCGCCTTTGTGCTGGAGCCGCTCAGCGTCCAGGCGCAGACCGGCGTCAATGTAGCGGTCGCCGTGACCTCCCTGGAGCTGATCCACTCGTTCAAATAAGCATCGGCAAATAAGGATCGACTGATCCCTCTACGCGCGGCGCGGAACAGGTTACTGTTTCGCGCCGCATGCTTTTTGGGGGATCCGCCGTGCTGAAACCAGCCATCGCCGCCGCTATCACCATCATCTGTACCGCCCAGGCCCAAGCGCAAGGCCAGGGTATCGAACTCGGTGTGCTCGATTGCGCCATCGGCGGCGGCACCGGCTTCATCTTCGGCTCCAGCAAGGATCTGAGCTGCACCTTCACGCCGGCCGACAAGAGCTTTTCGCCGGAAGCCTATTTCGGCGCCGTCAACAAATACGGGCTCGACATCGGCACCACCAAGCAGACCGTCATGCAATGGCTGGTGCTGACGCCGCTGAGGAACATCTATGCGCCCGGCGCGTTGGCCGGCGACTATATCGGCGCCAGCGCCGAAGTGACCGCGGCGGTCGGCGCCGGCGCCAATCTCCTGGTCGGCGGCTCCTCGCAGGCCTTCACCCTGCAGCCGCTCAGCCTGCAGACGCAGACCGGTATCAACATTGCGATCGGCGTCAGCCAGTTTCAGCTGCGCAGCATTGAGAACTGACCGGCGCATAAAGCGGAGAGGCTTCCGGCCAATCTCGACCGTTTGCACTTCGATAAAAAGCCACTTGAGCTCAACTGCGCTTGAGGTTTTACAACTCGCCTGACTGAAACAGCGCGCATGGCCCCGCCGGAAAGCCCGACTGGCTTCTGGCGCCATGCGCCGGCATCGAGATATGCAAAGGCAGGGTAAAAGAATGACTGGAATCACCAGCAACAAGGTCGACTGGCGGGCATTGTGGGCAAGCGGCGACCTCGCGCGCTTCTGCTTCATCAGCCTCGGCATCCTGCTGCACGCCACCAACGAGACGATGGTGGCGACGGTCATGCCGGCCATGGTCGGGGACCTCGCCGGTGTGCAGTTCGTCGGCTGGTCGCTGGCCGTCTACGAGCTCGGCGCCATTGTCGCCGGCGCAGCGGCCGGGCGGCTGGTCAGCTATGTCGCTCTACGCTCCAACGTCACGGTCGCCGCCCTGCTCTATGCCGTGGGCGCACTGATCTGCGCCACCGCGCCGTCCATGCCGGTGTTTCTTGGCGGCCGTCTGGTCGAGGGTCTCGGCGGCGGTGCGCTGGTGTCGCTGGCCTTCGTCTCGGTCGAGCGGCTGTTTAACCGCAGCATCTGGCCACAGCTGTTCGGCATCATGTCGGCGATCTGGGGCGTCGCCGCCTTCAGCGGCCCGATGCTCGGCGCGATCATGGTCGAGCTCCTGTCCTGGCGCTGGGCCTTCGGCGTCTTCGTGCTGGGTGGCATCGCCATGGCATCGGCAAGCTTCATCGTCCTGAACACGCCGGAAGCGACGAAGCCGCAAGCCGCCGCCGGCACCTCGCCGCCCTTCCCCTTTGCAGCACTTGGCTGCCTCGCCATCGCCGTCGTGCTGATCGCCACCGCAGGCGTCGACGTCGCCTTGCTTCGATCGTCGCTGCTGCTGGTCCTCGGCCTCGCCGGCCTGGCGCTGTTCGTTTTCGTCGACGCCATGAAGCCGCAATCGCGACTGTTCCCGTCGGGCCTGTTCTCATGGCGCTCGCCGGTCGGCAGCGGCATGACCATGGTTGCCGCCTTCTCGGTGGCGACGGTCTCTTTTTCCATCTACGGGCCGCTTCTGCTTACCACGCTGCACGGCATCCCGATCCTGACCACAGGCTACATCATCGCCGCCGAATCGATCGCCTGGTCAATCCTGTCGATCGCCGTCGCCAATGCGCCACTGCAGCGCGAACGGCAGATCGTCGTCATCGGCGCGCTGATGATTGCAGCCGGCCTCGCCGGTTTCGCCTATGCCATCCCCGCCGGCTCGATCCCGGTGATCCTGCTCTGCGCTTTGTTGCAAGGCGGTGGCTTCGGCGTGTCATGGCCCTTCCTGACCCGCATCATCGTTGCCTCGGCCCGCGACGGCGAGCAGACGATCGCCTCGGCCGCCGTGCCGACCATGCAGCGCATCGGCTACGCCGTGGGCGCCGCCATGGCCGGCATCATCGCCAATGCCAGCGGCTTTTCGGACGGGCTGAACCGCGAGGCAGCAGCGCACGTCGCCGGCTGGCTGTACCTGGCCTTCGTGCCACTTGGCATTGTCGGTTGCCTGGCGGCGTTGAAGATGGCTTTGGCGGCACGCCGGCCGCAATTGGCGACAGGCTGAGGGCACGGCGGATCGAGAATTTGGCGACAGCATTCCGCCGGCGCTGTCGGCGTCAAATGCCCTCGGCCACAAGGCTGCCTGCAAGACCATGGCCTGCCCGATTGCGGAACCGGCGGCCGCTCAGGCTTGCAAACGCTCGGCGATGAACGCGGCGAGCCGCGCCGCCACCTCGTCCTTGCCCATCTCAGGCCATTCCTCGACACCGTCCTTCGAGACGATGCGCACCTTGTTGCGGTCGCCGCCCATGACGCCGGTGGGGCCGACGCCGCTTTCACGCGAGACATCGTTAGCGACAATGAAATCGGCGCCCTTCTTCTTCAGCTTGGCCTCGGCGTTGGCAACCAGGTCCTGCGTCTCGGCGGCGAAGCCGACAACCAGCCCCGGCCGTTGCCCGTGATGACCAACACTGGCGAGAATGTCGGGGTTTTCGATCATCTGCAGCGCCGGTGGGCCTTGGCCCGCCACCTTCTTGATCTTCTCGCCGGCCGTGCCAGCGGTGCGCCAGTCGGCGACGGCAGCTACGAAGACCGCGGCGTCCGCCGGCAACAATTGCTCGACGGCCGCTTTCATCTCGGCCGCGGTCTCCACATGCGTCGTCACAACGCCGGCCGGATCGGCAATGCTGACCGGACCGGAGACCAGGCGTACATCCGCGCCCAGTCTTGCCAGCGCTGCCGCAATCGCATGGCCCTGCTTGCCCGAAGAGCGGTTGGCGATGTAGCGCACCGGGTCGATCGGCTCATGCGTCGGCCCCGAGGTGACGATGATCCTGCGGCCGGCCAGCGGCTTCGGCCTGCTGTCGAGCAGTGCCTCGATCACTGCCACGATCTCCAGCGGCTCGGCCATGCGGCCCTCGCCCGCCTCGTTGCTTTCCGCCATCTCGCCCTTGGCCGGGCCGACGAAGGCGATGCCATCCTTGGCGAGCGTCGCCCGGTTGCGGCTCGTCGCGGCATGCGACCACATTTTCGGGTTCATCGCCGGCGCCATCAGCACCTTCTTGTCGGTGGCGAGCAGCACCGTCGAGGCCAGATCGTTGGCATGGCCGTTGGCGAGCTTGGCCATCAGATCGGCAGTGGCCGGCGCCACTACCAGAAGGTCGGCCTCGCGCGACAGGCGGATATGGCCGACATCGTGCTCGTCATTGCGGTCGAACAATTCGCTGAAGACATGGTCGGCCGAAAGCGCGCCGACCGAAAGCGTGGTGACGAACTCCTGCGCCGCCGATGTCATCACGACGCGCACCGCCGCACCGCGCTCGCGCAGCCGGCGGATCAGGTCCAGCGCCTTGTAGGCGGCGATGCCGCCGCCGATGATCAGCAGGATGCGCTTGCGGTCGAGGGTTTTGTGCGTTTTTGTGGATTGACCTCGCTCGGGCAGATCGATGTCAAAACCTCCATGAGGCTCAACCAAGCGGCGGATTGTTGCATAGAGGGTTTCGCTCTCGGGCATGCCGGCTTCCGCCGACAGCACGCTTTTGGCAAGCGCATCACGCGCCTCTTCCTCCATCGACACCCCGCGCGCCGCAGCGCGCTCACGCAATTTCTGCTTCACGTCGTCAGCTAGATTGCGGACAGTAATGGTGCCCATGACTTGCTCCGCGACATTAATAGCGCGACTGCAACGCTAGCACCACCGTTGCTAGCGTTGCAAGCGATCAGAGCAGCTTCCACGCGATGTAAACCAGCGTCAGCGCGATCACCCACAGCGCCAGCCGGCCCGAGCGGGTGTAACGGGCTTCGGCCTTGCCGATGGCGCGCGATGTCGCCTCGTCGAAGCGGAGGCCGTGCTCCGCCATAAAATCGATCTCGCGCGACAGCCGCTCGGTGCGGGCGGCAAGATCGGGCGCCTGGCGGGCCAGCGCCAGCAGCGCCTTGGCGCCGTCGCGCGCGTCCATCAGCAGGCCGCTCGGCCCGAGATTGCCGGCGATCCACTGGCCGACCACCGGCTCGGCCGTCTTCCACATGTTGAAGGCCGGGTCGAGCGTGCGTGCGACGCCTTCGACCACCACCATGGTCTTCTGCAACAGGATCAGTTCCGACCGCGTGGCCATATCGAACAGTTCGGTGACCTCGAACAGCAGCGTCAGAAGCTTCGCCATCGAGATGGTTTCAGCCGGCTGGCCATGGATCGGCTCGCCGATGGCCCGGATCGCCTGCGCAAAAGCCGCGACATTGTGCTGGCGCGGCACGTAGCCGGCCTCGAAATGCACCTCGGCGACGCGCAGATAGTCGCGCGTGATGAAGCCGTAGAGGATTTCGGCGAGGAACCGGCGCTCCTTCTTGCCGAGCCGTCCGGCAATGCCGAGATCGACGGCGACGATATTGCCATTGGCCTCGACGAACAGATTGCCTGGATGCATGTCGGCATGGAAGAAGCCGTCCCGCAGCGTGTGACGCAGGAACGACTGGATCAGGTTGGTGGCGATCGCCTTCAGATCGTGCCCCGCCGCAGCGAGGCCGGCGATGTCGTTCATCTTGACGCCGTCGACCCATTCCATGGTCAGCACATCGCGCCCGGTGCGCTCCCAGTCGACCGACGGCACGCGGAAGCCCGGATCGTCCTTGGTGTTTTCGCCCAGTTCCGAAAGTGCGGCCGCCTCGAGGCGAAGATCCATCTCGATCTTGGTGGTCTGCGCCAGCGTCTCGGTCACCTCGACCGGCCGCAGCCGGCGCGACGACGGGATGTATTTCTCCTGCAGCCGGGCGGCGAGGAAATAGCTTTCGAGATCCTGAAAGAAGCGGCGGCGCACGCCAGGCCGGATCACCTTCACCGCCACCTTGGTATCGACACCGTCATGCATGGCCTGCGCGGGATGGACCTGGGCGATGGAGGCCGCCGCGACCGGCCCGCCGAACTGCGTATAGAGTTCGCCGATCTTGCGCCCGAGCGAGCCCTCGATCGCCGCCACCGCTTCCGCCTGCGAAAAAGTGTGCATCTTGTCCTGCAGCATGGCGAGGTCGAGCGCCATGTCGTTGCCGACGACATCGGGCCGCGTCGCCAGGAACTGGCCGAGCTTGACGTAGGAGGGTCCGAGCCGGACCACCGCCTTGGCCAGCCGGTCGCTGCGCTCATAAGCGAGTGCGCGGCGGCGGGTGAAGAGCCGGGCCATGCGCCAGCCGAATTTCGGCAGGCCGCCGAGTTCGTCGCCCGGCAATGCTGCGATCACGCCTTCGCGAACCAGCACCCAGCCGGCCCGTGCGAGCCGAAAGGCGGCGCCGACGCTGCTCATCGCCTACCCTGCTGCTGCAAACTGTGGTGCCTCAAAGCTTCCAGCCCGAATGCAGGGCGGCAATGCCGCCGGAATAGTTGCGGAACGACACGCGCTCGAAGCCCGCGCGGGTGATCATGGCAACAAAGTTCTGCTGATTGGGAAATTTGCGGATCGATTCGACCAGGTAGGAATAGGGTTCGCCCTCGCCCGTCACCATCTTGCCGATCTGCGGAATGACGTTGAACGACCAGGCTTCGTAGACCTTGTCCAGCAGCGGCATCTCGACCTCGGAAAACTCCAGGCACAGGAACCGTCCGCCGGGCTTCAGCACGCGAAAGGCTTCCGTCAGCGCGACATCGATGCGCGGCACGTTGCGGATGCCGAATGCGATGGTGTAGGCGTCAAAGGTGCTATCGGTGAAAGGCAGTTCCTCGGCATTGGCCTCGACGAAATCGGTGTTGCCGGACAGGCCCTTTTTCTCCGCGCGGTCACGGCCGACGCTGAGCATCGAGCCGTTGATGTCGAGCACCGTGGCATGCGTGTTGCCATGGCTGGCGTCGACAATGCGGAAGGCGATGTCGCCGGTGCCGCCCGCCACGTCAAGCACTTTCCAGCCCGGACGTTTCGGCGGATTGAGCCATGTCACCATGGCATCCTTCCACAGCCGGTGCAGCCCGGCCGACATCAGGTCGTTCATCAGGTCGTAGCGGTTCGCCACCTTGTGGAAAACCTCATTGACCAGAGGCTGCTTGTCGCCTGGCCCTACCTTCTTGAAACCATAGGAGGTTTCCATGCCGCCCGCGGCCGTGGTTCTCTCAACTGACATTATTTTGATCCGTCATAAAACCGGCGGGACCATAGCCGATCGATGGTGCGGGCGCTATTGTTTAAGGCGCGGTGTTCGGCCGCGCTTCCAGGTGGTGGGCTTTACGGCCTGGACTGATGAGACGGGATAACTGCATGCCTTTGAAAGCAGAACTGCACTGCCACATCGAGGGGGCAGCGGCGCCCGAACTCGTCATCCGTCAGGCGCAGAAATACGGCAAGGACACCTCGCTTTATATCCAGAACGGCTCCTTCGTCTGGCATGATTTCACCTCGTTCCTGGCGGCTTATGATTTTTCCGCCGACCTGTTCCGCACCGACGAGGATTATGCCCGCCTCGCCGACCATTATCTGACCAGCCTTGCCCGCGACGGCGCCATCTATTCCGAGGTCTTCACCTCGCCCGACCATGCCGTCAGGGCCGGCCTGTCGCCCAAGGCCTATACCGATGCGCTCGGCGAAGGCATGCTGCGCGCCAAAGCCAAGACCGGCATCGAGGGCCGCATGATCGTCACCGGCGTACGCCATGTCGGCGTCGAGTCGATCGAGCAGGCGGCGCGCTTTGCGGCGCGCTGCGGAAATCCGCTGGTCACCGGCTTCGGCGTCGCCGGCGACGAGCGCATGGGCGAGATGGAGGATTATGTCAGGGCCTTCGAGATCGCCCGCGAAGCCGGCCTCGGCATCACCATCCATGCCGGCGAGCTGACCGGATGGGAGACGGTGCAGGCCGCACTCGACCATATCCGCCCGTCGCGCATCGGCCATGGCGTGCGCGCCATCGAAAACCCCGATCTGGTGCGGCGCATCGCCGATGAGGGCATCGTGCTGGAATGCTGCCCCGGCTCCAACATCGCGCTCAAGGTCTACGACAGTTTCGCCGATCACCCTTTCCCTGCGCTGCAGGCAGCCGGCTGCAAGGTGACGCTGAATTCTGACGACCCGCCCTATTTCTGGACTTCGCTGAAGCGCGAATACGACATCGCCGCCGAGCATTTCGCCATGAACGAAAAGGCGCTGGCCGCCATCACCCGAACCGCGATCGAGGCGGCTTTCGTCGACAGGAAGACGAAAAGCGCGCTGCTTGCCCGGCTCGATGCGAAGAGGTGAATGGTGAATGGTGAATGGTGAATGGTGAATGGTTTGCCGGCTCTTCGGCCTGTCAACCGCAATGATCGATCCATCGGGACTCGCAAACCTGCTCACTATTCACTATTCACTATTCACCATTCACTGGAGCAACCCATGCAGGGCGTCACCGTCGTCGACCACCCGCTTGTCCAGCACAAGCTCACCATCATGCGCAAGAAGGAGACGTCGACCGCCGGTTTCCGGCGGCTGCTGCGCGAGATCTCGCTCCTGCTCGGCTACGAGGTCACCCGCAACCTCGAACTGACGACGACGACCATCGAAACGCCGATGGAAACCATGGAAGCGCCGACGCTGGAGGGCAAGAAGCTGGTCTTCGCCTCGGTGCTGCGCGCCGGCAATGGCCTGCTCGAAGGCCTGCTCGACCTGGTCCCGGCGGCCCGCGTCGCGCATGTCGGCCTCTACCGCGATCACGAAACGCTGGAGGCGGTGGAATATTTCTTCAAGGCGCCGAGCGATCTCGCCGACCGGCTGGTGATCGTCGTCGATCCGATGCTGGCGACCGCGAACTCGGCCATCGCGGCCATCGACAAGCTGAAGGAGCGCGGCGCCACCAACATCCGTTTCCTTTGCCTGCTGGCGGCGCCAGAAGGCATCGAGCGCTTCACCAAGGCGCATCCGGATGTTCCCGTGTTCACCGCTTCCATCGACCGCCAGCTCAACGAGAAGGGCTACATCATGCCCGGCCTCGGCGATGCCGGCGACCGCATGTACGGAACCAAATGACGGCGGCTGGCAAGGCCAGCTGACATCCAGTCGTTTACCGCCCGTTTACGCAAAGCCGCGGTTTCGGGTTGGCGTTAAAGCGGCACACACCATACGTGGGCAAGAATGGGCCTTCACGAAGGTCCATTCATGCTGCGCAAGCTTGTCATTCTGGGCGTGTTCGCCGGAACGTCGGCATCGATCCCGATCGTCTATCAGTCGAATCCGCAGATTCTCGACAACCTGTTGAAGTCGACCGTCGCCGGCAAGCCGTCCGCGCAGCCTCAGCCCGAACTGAACATGGCCTCGGTTCCCGGCAAGCCGGCCGCACCGCTGCCCACTGGGCGCAAAGTATTGGTGGCGGCTGACGAGCGCGGCCATTTCACCTCCGCCTTCAAGCTCAACGGCCGCCAGGTCGACGGCATGATCGACACCGGCGCCACTTTGGTCGCCATCAACACCTCGACGGCGCGCCGCATCGGCATCTCGCTCAACCCGTCGGACTTCAACCAGCAGGTCAACACCGCCAATGGCGCGATCAGGGCCGCCGTGGTCAACATCGATCGCCTGCAGATCGGCAAGATCAGCGTCGACAACGTCCAGGCGGTAGTGCTCGACGACAAGGCTCTGCGCACCAACCTCATTGGCATGAGCTTTTTGCAGCGGCTGGCAAAATACCAGGTCGAAAACGGCACACTGTTGCTGGTGCAGTAGCGCGTTCCGCTACCCGCGCGGCAGCACGCGCCGGATGACAGTCTTGTCGGCGGCTGGTTTCGACGCCCCGATCGTATAGGCCGAAAGCACGGCGGCTGCGGCCGCTTCGGCCTCCACTTGCGTGCGGGCGTGGACCAGCGCCAGCGGCTCGCCGGCCCGCACCTCGGCGCCGAGCGGCAGCAGCCTGGTGATGCCGACCGCATGGTCGATCCTGTCGTCCGGCCGCGTGCGCCCGCCACCGAGCCCGACCACGGCAAGGCCGATATCGCGGGTGGCAATAGCGGTGGCAAAACCGTTGCCTGTCGCCTTGACCGCAAACTCCACCGCCGCTTTCGGCAGGTATTTTTCCGGCTTCTCGACGAAATCGGCGGGACCGCCAAGGGCTGCGACCATACGCGCGAAGGCGGCTGCCGCGCGGCCGCCGGCCAGCGTCTCGGCCGCGCGCCTGAGACCGTCCTGATTGGACGACGCCAGCCCTGCCGATTGCAGCATCTCGGCGGCCAGCGCCAGCGTCACATCCTCCAGTCGCTTGTCGCGGAACCTTCCGGTGAGGAAATCGACGGCGTTGCGCACCTCGACCGCGTTGCCGGCCGCCGACGCCAGCGGCTCGTTCATACCGGTGACCAGCGCCGAGGCCTTCAGGCCGGCGCCGTTGGCGATCTCGACCAGGCTGTTGGCCAGTGCTGTCGCGTCGCGCGACTTCTCCATGAAGGCGCCATTGCCGACCTTGACGTCGAGCACCAGCGACCGCAGGCCGGCCGCGAGTTTCTTCGACAGGATAGAGGCAGTGATCAGCGGCACCGATTCCACCGTTCCGGTCACATCGCGGATCGCATAGAGGCGACGGTCGGCGGGCGCGAGATCGGCGGTCTGTCCGATGATGGCACAGCCGGTCTCGAGCACCGTCTTGCGGAAGCGCGCGATATCCGGCTGGCTGATATAGCCCGGGATGGCGTCCATCTTGTCCAGCGTGCCGCCGGTATGCCCAAGGCCCCTGCCGGAGATCATCGGCACATAGGCGCCGCAAGCGGCGACGATCGGCGCCAGCATCAGCGAGACATTGTCGCCGACGCCGCCGGTCGAATGTTTGTCGGTGACCGGACCCGGCAGGTCCGACCAGTCGAGCACATCGCCGGAATCGCGCATGGCGAGCGTCAGCGCCACCGCCTCGTCGCGGTTCATGCCGTTGAAGAACACCGCCATGGCAAAGGCGCCGACCTGGCCGTCCGAGACGCTGCCCGAAGTGACGCCGGCGACAAAGGCCGAAATCTCCTGCGCGGACAGTTTCTGGCCGTCGCGCTTGCGGCGGATGATTTCCTGCGGAAGCATCAGGTGCCCTTTGGCTCCGGCAACCCATCCTGGAACACATGCGCAAGGATCGTCGCCAGCCGTGCGCCGCCGATCGGCGCCATGTCCTTGGTCTCCTGGTGCGACAGTTCCGCCCCGGTCATCCCGGCGGCGAGATTGGTGATCACCGAACAGGCGGCTACGCGAAGCCCAAAGAAGCGGGCGAGAATGACCTCCGGTACGGTCGACATCCCTACCGCTTTGGCGCCCATGACGCGGGCCATGCGGATTTCAGCAGGGGTTTCGAAACACGGACCGGAAAACCACATATAGACGCCCTTGTGCAGCGCCGTCCCTGTCGCCTTCGCCGCCCGTTCGATCGCCGCGCGCAGGCCGGCATCATAGGCTTCGGTCAGGCCGACGAAGCGGCGGTCGCTAGGCTCGCCGATCAGCGGGTTGGAGCCGGAGAAATTGATGTGGTCGGTGATCAGCATCACCGATCCAGGCAGCATGTCGGGATCGACCGAGCCGGCGGCATTGGTAAGGATCAGCTTGGTGATGCCGATGCCGGCAAGCACCTCCAGCGCCGGCCGCATCGCCGCAGCAACGCCGTGCTCGTAATAATGGGCGCGGCCGGACAGCATCAGCACCGGCGTGCCGGCGAAAAGCCCCGCGACCACCTCGCCGGCATGGCCAGTCACCCCGCTGCGGGGGAAACCCGGCAGGTCGGCATAAGAGATGCGCACGGCATTTTCGACCTGGTCGACAAGCCCGCCAAGGCCCGACCCCAGCACCATCGCCGTTGTCGGCGCCAACCCGTCCAGCCTTTCAACGAGGTGGTCCAGAGCTTCCTTCATATCAGCCAACTCTCACTTCAAAATGTCGCCACGAAACCCGTAGGGCAGCATGTCGCCCATGGTCACGGTCTCGACCACGCCGGTGTTGTCGCAAAGATAGAGCTTTGTGTCCGGCCGGCAGAATTCCGCCAGCCTTTGCCGGCAGCCGCCACAGGGCGAGCATTTGGCCATGCGCGAGGCAATGACGGCGATTTCCACAATCTTGCCGCCGCCGCCCATGATGTAATGGCCGAGCGCCGTGGTCTCGGCGCACCAGCCTTCCGGATAGGACGCGACCTCGATGTTGGCGCCGGTGAAGACACGGCCGTCTTCGGTGCGCAACGCCGCACCCACCGGAAACTTCGAATAGGGCGCGTAGGCCTTGGCCATGGCCTCCTGCGCGGCTTCGAACAGATCATGCGACATCTAGACGTTCTCTCCGACGATCGTGGTCAAAACCCGGCCATTTGCGTTTTCCTGGCGCCTTTCGAGCACCAGCCGCATGTTCGACACAGTGCTCCTGGGCGCCCGGATCAACGTTCCTTGACATAAGGCACGCCGCCGGCGCGCGGCGGGATCGCCTTGCCGATGAAGCCGGCAAGCAGGATCACGGTCAGCACATAGGGCAGCGCCTGCATGAACTGCACCGGCACCTTGCCGATCAACGGCAGCGGCGAACCCTGTAGGCGGATCGCCGCCGCGTCGAGGAAGCCGAACAGAAGACAGGCGAACATGGCGTTCACCGGTCGCCATTTGGCAAAGATCAGCGCCGCCAGTGCGATGTAGCCCTTGCCCGCGGTCATGTCCTTCACGAAGCCGCCATTCTGCACCATCGAGAGGTAGGCGCCGGCAATGCCGGTCAGCACACCGGTGCAGATCAGCGCCCGGTAGCGCAGCCAGGCGACCGAGATGCCGGCGGTGTCGACGGCGGCCGGGTTCTCGCCGACGGCGCGCAGGCGCAGGCCGAAGCGGGTGCGAAACAACACCCACCAGGTGAACGGCACCATAGCGAAAGCGAGATACACCAGAATCGAATGGCCCGAGAGCAGCTCGGAATAGATCGGCCCGATGATGGGCACATCATGGATCGCGGCAGCACCTGGCAGAGTGATGGCCTCGAAACGCTCGCCCGGCTGCAGCGCCGGCGTGCGCCCGCCCTGCTGGAACCAGGCCTGGCCCAGAATGATGGTCGAGCCGGCGGCGACGAAGTTGATGGCCACACCGGAGACGATCTGGTTGCCGCGATGGGTGATCGAGGCGAAGCCGTGCACCAGGGCAAAGGCGACCGACATCACGATCGCCATGCCGAGACCGAGGAAGGCCGAATGGAAGACCGAAGCGGCGGCCGCACCTGCAAAGGCGCCGACCAGCATCTTGCCTTCCAGCCCGATGTCGAAAACGCCTGCGCGTTCCGAATAGAGGCCGGCGAGGCAAGCGAGCAGCAGCGGCACCGACAGGCGTATGGTCGAGTCCAGGATCTGCACGATGGCGATGAAGACGTCCATCTCAGGCGCCCTTCCCTTTGACCGCTTCGATGCCGACCGACCTTGGACTGAACGAGGCGAACAGCGCCTGGACGTAGGGCCGGAACATGTGCTCCAGCGCACCGGCAAACAGGATGACCAGGCCTTGGATGATGACGATCATGTCGCGGGAAATCGCCGGCATTTCGAAGGCAAGTTCGGCGCCGCCCTGGTAGAGCATGCCAAACAGGATCGCCGCCAGCACGATGCCGACCGGATGCAGACGGCCCATCAGCGCCACGGCAATGCCGACGAAGCCGGCGCCGGAGACGAAATCGATCGCCACATTGTGCTGGTCGCCCATCACCGGGTTCAGCGTCATCATGCCGGCCAGCGCGCCCGAAATCATCATCGCGATAATGATGATGCGGGTCTCCGAAATGCCGGCATAGCGCGCCGCTTTCGGGCTGTGGCCATAGGTGCGCATCTCGTAGCCGAGCTTGGTGCGCCAGATCAGCAGCCAGACCAGGAATGCCATGAGCAGCGCCAGCAGGAAGCAGATGTTGAACGGCGCCGAGCGGATCTTGGCGCCGAACAGTTCGATGATCCAGTTGAGTTTGGGCAGTTCGGCGCCGGCGAGGAAGTTGCGCGTCTGCGGCGCCTGCGACGCCGCCGGCTTCAACGGCCCAACCAGGAGGTAGACCATGATCGAGGCCGCGATGAAGTTGAACATGATGGTGGTGATGACGATGTGCGACCCGCGCTTGGCCTGCAGATAGGCCGGGATCAGCGCCCACAGCGCACCGACGGCGGCTCCGGCGACGATCGCCAGCGGAAAGGTCAGCCACCACGGCAGCACAGTGTCGAAGGCGAGGCAGACCACGCCCACGCCAAGGCCGGCAATATAGGCCTGGCCCTCGGTCCCGATGTTGAACAGGCCGCAATGCGCGGCCACCGCCACAGACAGGCCGGTGAAGATGAAGGTGGTGGCATAGAACAGCGTGAAGGCAATGCCGGTTCCCTTGCCGAAAGCGCCCTCGACCAGGATGACGGCGGCACGAAACGGGTTTTCGCCGACCAGCATGACGACGAAACCGGCAACGATGAAGGCCACTGACAGATTGATCAGCGGGATCAGCCCATAATCGGCCCAGGCCGGCAGCTTGGCGTAAGGCGTGCTCACTCTGCCGCCTCCTGGCGATCGACGCCTGCCATCAGCAGACCAAGCTCGCCTTCGGTCGCCTCCGGGCCGCGTTCGCCGACGATGCGCCCGGCAAACATCACCAGGATGCGGTCGGACAGCGAACGGATCTCGTCGAGCTCGACCGACACCACCAGCACCGCCTTGCCCTGGTCGCGCATGGCAATCAGCCGCTTGTGGATGAATTCTATGGCGCCGACATCGACGCCGCGCGTCGGCTGGCCGACGATCAGAACACCGGGATCCTGCTCCATTTCTCGCGCCAGCACGATCTTCTGCTGGTTGCCGCCGGAGAAATTCGCCGTCTTCAGACGCGGATTGCCGGGACGGATGTCGTATTTCTCGATCTTGTCCTTGGCATCGGTCATGATGGCGTCGATGTTGAGGAACGGCCCTTTGAGGTAGCGCGGGTCGTCATGGTAGCCGAGGATCGAATTCTCGTTCTCCTCGAAGGCCAGCACCAGGCCGACATGATGGCGGTCCTCCGGCACATGGGCGAGCCCACGGTCGCGCAACTCGCCGGGATCGGCGGCCCCGGTCAGGTCGATCGGCTTGCCATCGAGCATCACCGAGCCGGAAACCGCGCGCCTGATGCCGGAAATCGCCTCGAGCAGTTCGGACTGGCCGTTGCCGGCGACACCGGCAATGCCGACGATCTCGCCGGCGTGGATATCGAAGGAGATGTCGTCGACCATGGTGACGCCGCGCTGGTCTTTCACCGTCAGGTTCTTGACCGCGAGCTTGACCGCGCCGGCCTCCGTCTCGCCCTTTTCGACCCGCAGCAGCACGCGCCGTCCGACCATCAGTTCGGCCAGTTCGCCGACTGTCGTCTTGCTGGTCTCGCGCGTCGCCACCATCGTGCCCTGGCGCATGACCGAGACATTGTCGGTGATGGCCATGATCTCGCGCAGCTTGTGGGTGATCAGCACCACCGTTTTCCCCTGGTCCTTCAATTGCCTGAGGATGCGGAACAGATGGTCGGCCTCGGCCGGCGTCAACACGCCCGTCGGCTCGTCGAGAATCAGGATTTCGGCACCGCGATAAAGCGCCTTGAGGATTTCCACACGCTGCTGCAGGCCGACCGGCAATTCCTCGATGATGGCGTCGGGATCGACTTCCAGCCCGTATTCGCGCTCGAGCCGCTCCAGTTCGGAGCGCGCCTTGGCGATGCTCTTTTTCAACAGCGCATCGCTTTCGGCGCCGAGGATGATGTTTTCCAGCACGGTGAAATTGTCGACCAGCATGAAGTGCTGATGCACCATGCCGATGCCGAGCGCGATGGCGTCGTTGGAGGTCTTGATCGACGCCGGCTTGCCGCCGACGCGGATCTCGCCGCTGTCGGCCTGATAGAAGCCATAGAGGATCGACATCAGCGTCGACTTGCCGGCGCCGTTCTCGCCGACGATGCCATGGATGGTGCCGCGTGCGATCTCCAGATTGATGTCGCGATTGGCGCGAACGGCGCCAAAACTCTTGTTGATGCCGATCAGTTCGATTGCGGCTTGCGCCATGCAGCCTGTCCCACTCTTATTTTTTTATCGCTTGGTCAAAACGCCTAGCATGATGCCCCACCCGTGCCAATTGGCGGCGCAGTGGCCACTCTCGACAAATCCCGGTGCGCTTGTCAATTTCGAACGTGGCCGCAGACCTTCACATTCACTAATATGCAAGGCTCAACAGTCGCATCATGCTGCAACTGCGTGCACCAGGACCTGGGGAGTTTCGAATGATCATGCCTGTCGACCGGCTGACGACGCTGGAAATCCGCGCCGCCGAGCAGGAAAAGACCATCGAGGAACTGTCGGGCCAGATCGCCGAACAGTGGACGGCGATCGAACGCATGCAGCGCAAGCTCGATGCCCTGACCGGGCGCTTCATGGCTCTGGAGGAACAATCGGCACCCGACGTGCCGATAACCAAACCGCCGCACTGGTAGCAAGGAGAAGCCTATGGCCGGTGAAAGCGACCGCGTTGCGCGGGCGGGCGATTATGTGCTTGGCCTGATGAACGATCGCGACCGCGAACGTGCCGAGCGCGACCTGGAGATCGATCCCGCCTTCCGCGACACGGTGATGCGGCTGGCCGAGCGCATGCATGTCCTCGACCGTGGTGCGCCATCGGGCGGCAGCGATCGCTGGCGGCTGATCTCGCAACGCATCGCCGAACTGCCGCAGATGCGTGTGGTTGGCCAGGACGAAGCGAAGCCGGTGATCGGCAGACTGGAGCGGAAGCCCTATGGCGTCGTCGGCGTGCATTCGCTCGGTGGCCGACGCGGCGCCGTCATCGCCATCGCGCTGATCATGGTATTCGCGCTGGGTTATCTCGTCGGACAGCTATAGGCCGAGTTCGCGCGACATCAGCAGCATCGGGTAGCCGTCCTGCTCAAACGACTCGACCACTGCCCAACCGAGCCCGGCATAGAAGTCTCGCGCCACCCACGTATAGAGGTAGGTCCTCTCCACACCGATCGCGGTTGCATGCGCTTCGATGGCTGCAACCAGCGCGCGGCCGATCCCTTTGCCGCGGTGGTCGCTATCGACGACCAATCCCGCCAGCCAAGGCGTCAGCTCATGCGCGGGTTCAAGTTCGTGGCGAACCAGCAGGCAGGTCCCGACCGGGACGTCCCTTATCCGCGCCACAAGCGCCGCCTCGAAGCCATCTCCGTTGAGCAACTCGCGAAGCCCGGCGACGTCCTCATTCAGCGTTCTTGCGCTGCCCTCGAAAAAGGCGGCGATGCGCAGTCGCGCCACTGCATCAACATCGCGTTCGGTCATCGGTCCGATGGTCGGCTTCACTCTCGCCTCTCAAGTTGCGGCCCCCGTCAAACCCAAAAACAAAACCGCCGGACTCTCGCCCGGCGGTTTCAACTCTAATGGATACAGATCAATACGGGCAGGCGTTGTCGGCGGTGTAGTCGTGCACCTGGATCGTGCCGGCGATGATGTCGGCCTTGGCCTTTTCGACGGCAGCCTTCATCTCGTCGGTGACCAGCGCCTTGTTGTTGTCGTCCATGGCGTAGTCGACGCCGCCTTCCTTGAGGCCGAGATTTTGCAGGCCGCCCTTGAAGGTGCCGTTCTTGCCGTCCATGAAGGCGGTGTAGACCGCAACGTCGACGCGCTTCAGCATCGAGGTCAGCACCTTGCCGGGCTGCAGGCCGTTCTGGTTGGAATCGACGCCGATGCCGAGCTTGCCGGCATCCGCCGCCGCCTGCAGCACGCCGACGCCGGTGCCGCCGGCCGCGGCATAGACGACGTCGGAGCCCTGGTCGATCTGCGTCTTGGCGATCTCGCCGCCCTTGGCCGGATCGTTCCACGCCGCGGGCGTGTCACCGGTCATGTTCTGGATGACATCGGTCGCACCGGCCGCCTTGGCGCCGCCGACATAGCCGCATTCGAACTTGCGGATCAGCGGAATGTCCATGCCGCCGATGAAGGAGACCTTCTTGGACTTCGAGGCCATCGCCGCCAGGATACCGACGAGATAGGAGCCTTCGTTTTCCTTGAAGACCAGCGAGCGGACATTGGGCATGTCGACGGCATCGTCGATGATGGCGAAGTTGAGATCGGGATATTCCTTCGCGACCACCTTCAGCGCATCCTCCCAGGCAAACCCGGCCATGACGATCGGGTTGCGGCCGTCCTCGGCGAAGCGGCGCAGCGCCTGCTCGCGTTGCGAGGCGTTCGACACTTCGAACTCGACATAGGCGGTGCCGGTCTCGGTCTTGAACTTTTCGGCCCCGTGATAAGCAGCCTCGTTGAAGGACTTATCGAACTTGCCGCCGAGATCGTAGAGGATGGCCGGCTGGACATCCGCGGCGAAAGCCGGAAGAACCATTGCGGTTGCGGCCAGGAGGCCGAGAACGATACGTTTCATGTGATCCACACCCTGTCGGTTATTTTTTTCCGTTACGCGCCGTCCGCCTGCCCGGTTCTCCGGCAGGCATGCGGCATCAGCCAGGAGTGTACTCCCCTCCCGCTCTAGGCAATCTGGCACGGCCCGAAACAAAATTCACGCGGAATTTTGACCTTTTGGAAAAGCATGCCCCCCGTTGGAAAAACATGCCCAATGCGGTGACAGCTGTGGACGATTGCCGCGTTGTCGTCGCAAGTCCGCCGGCACAACCCATCAGCCCGGCGCGAATTCTCCGCCGCGCCGCCGGCGCCGGTAGCCGATCGCATAGAGGATGAAGGCAAGCACCGCGAACACGGCAAACCCCGGCTGGGCAAGCACCCAGGCGATGCCGCCATCCCATATCACCGGATTGACCTTGGCGCGCACGAAGGTCTCGAAGGCCGCGCGGGTGTCGGGCGAAACCGCCAGCCAGCTCGAATTCAGCGGCGTCATGACCAATGCGGAAGCCGCCACCGAGCGCGTCGCGTCGAGCACGGCCATGATGACGGCGACCGAGAGTGCGATCATGGCCGCGAGGCGAAACAAAAAACGCAACATCGAAAAATCTTCCCCGATCCTCAAGTTCCTCCCGAGGACCTTCCGGTCAAGGCGAGGAATAGAATGCGCACGCCCGGCGTGCAATCGCCATACGCGAATTTGAAGCCTATCGCCCGCCTATATGGAAACCTTTCGGCTCCGCCGATGGACGAGCCAGACGCCGAGGACGCCGCCGCCAATGGCCCCGACCACCAGCCCGGCAAGGCCGATGAACACCGCGAAGTAGCCGCAGCCGCCTTCGAAACAGCTGATGTCGGTGGCTTCGGCGATCCCCGCGCCGAGCGCGAAGCCGGCGACGGCGCCGACGACGGCGCCGAGGGTGATGCCGGCCAGCGCGGCGACGATCGAACTAAAGGCTGACGGTGCCTGCGCTTCCGGCCTTGCATAAAAGGCCTTGGCCTCGTCGCGGCGGCGCAGCAGGTAAACGCAAAACAGGCCGATGACGATTTCGGTGGCGGCGATCGCAAGCTCCCTGGCGGAGACGGTGAAATCGGGCACGGTCAGCGCATAGACCTGCTCGGCCAGCCGCCAGGCGATGGTGGTGATCTGCCAGATGGTGAAATGACGCGGAAAGCGCGCGGAACGGCTTAAGGCGAGGCCGAGCAGATAAAGCCCCCACACGATGGTGACGATGTCGAAGGCCAGTCCGCCAAGCACGAAATAGAAGACCCTGTCCGGTAGGCCGGAACTCTCGAACAGCCACCGAGCCGAGACCAGCCAGTAGACCGACCATGCCATCACGAAGAGGAGCCAGACCACGGGCACGAAGGACAGCCCGCTGTCCGGACGCCCTGCGGGCGTCAGCCCGCCTGGCATGCCTCCGGCCGGCGTTCCGCTGGCCGGCTGTTCATTGCTCGATGTCATGTCGGACGATGCCCCCCGCAAAGCCTCCGCCGCACTCGACAGGTGGCGAGGGGCGAAGTCAAGCGCGGCCGGCCCTGCCGCCTTGCCCGTGCACACCATTCAGAACCGAAGCGCCTTAGAAGCGGAGCCGTTCAACGCCCCGCGAAACGATGCATGGCCGGCAAAGCGAATAGACTGCCGTTATGGCTTGGCATTCGGCGCCGGATCGACTAGATGAGCCCCGCGCCTGTTTGATTGACGGGCGCCGGGAAGGGCATCCGCTGGTTGGCGGTGTCCATCAAGCGGGTCTTCCCGCAAATCCCAAAGGGATGCATCTCCCCAACCCGCGTGGCAAAACCGGCCGGCGCGAATGCAAGGACGGAGAGGTGGCCGAGTGGTTGAAGGCGCACGCCTGGAAAGTGTGTTTACGGGAGACCGTAACGCGGGTTCGAATCCCGCTCTCTCCGCCAGTTTCCTGATGCGCTTCTAAGATACTGAGAAAACTATATCTTTTAGATATCAGTTAAGGGGCGGTGCCCCACAGCGGTGCCCCAAAATTCACTCCTGGCTCTCACCTTCGTTTTTAGGTTTTCCGGGTTTCCTCTGAGGTTTTGTCTGCCTCTTGCGTAGCGCCTCCAAACGCTTCCGCTCCTTCTCACGGTCATCGCCGGAGTAGTTGTCCGTTTTGATTTTGTGGGACCCCCTCGCCACCCACTCCCAGTCTTCCCGGAGCTTTTTGAGTTGCTCCGCCATCTGGATAAACGGTGAGCGAGCACCCAAATGGCCGTAGCCCTCATAGTCCCCCATGGATAACTCGTAGCCAAGCGATTGGCGCTTGTGCTCGCTGGGGCGGTGCTTCCAACTGGTCGAGACTTGGTAGGTTTTGTCGTGGAAGAGTTCATGCTCCCCGACATAGCTTGATACCGACTGCCCTGGCTTCAGAACGCTTATGTGCCTCAGAGGTCGACCCTTGCTTCCATCCTTGTACTTCTCTAGCTCCGGGCTAAAAGCGACTGCAACATCATGAGCCGAGGCGTTTCCCGTGTTGGCGACGACAAGGTCAACATGGTTGATCGCCCATTGATTGGGCTCAAGGCTCGCCACAACGTGAGCCTGCGCTGTTGCTCGTGAGAGCCGCTTGGTCTCCAGTGCCAGCACCCAAGTGAAGATGCCAAGCGCCATGGTCGCCAAGGCGGTAATTGCCATGGACCACGTTTGGATGCTCGCAATCAGGTCGCCCATCGTCAGTTCCCAGCCCTGCGATTGAACTTCTTAACGGCATCGCTGTAGTCGGAGATAGACTGCTCGTTGGCGCTATTGTTGCAAGCGATGAAGGTCTCCACATCGGACTGGTAGTTCTTCATTTCTCGCTTGCATCGGTCGAATTCCCATTCGTCGTCAAAGCTTCCGTACCGCGAAGCGCAAGACGGGGCCGTGGGCTCGGTGCAGTTGTAGAATGCTAAAGCCGGAGTCGACCCGGTAAGAAGCGACGAGACCAGTATTCCAAGCGCGGCGAGTAAACGCATTGAATATTCCCCTACCCATCATTGGGAAGATGCCGATAACCGCCGCACGAGGCAATGGGGACTTATAGACTCCCGACAGACATAGGCACATTCTCCCGAGGGGGAGGGCCAATGGGCGAAGCAACTCGTATCAAGAGAAGGCGACGTAGACCCCTATGGCGCTCGCTGGTGGCAGCCCGCCTCCCAATAGCGTTGGCGCTCTTGGTTGGCTCCTCTGCCGCATACCTTGCGGTTGGCAACGAGCCCCGCCTTCCGACCGTGCACTCCGCCGGCTCATCGTCTAGCAGAGTCGCTTTCCACAAGCCCGGTTGCGACATCAAGGGCAACATTAATGAGTCGGGCGAGCATATCTACCATATGCCGGGCCAAGCGTACTATTTGGCTACCCGCGTAAACCCAGCCCGGGGAGAGCGGTGGTTCTGCTCGCAATGGGAAGCGTGGTGGGCAGGTTGGCGCAAGGCGAAGGTGTGATGCTTGCCCTATGTTATTGGTCTCGCTTGCACACGCCTCCCTCGAGTCTTGATGCTGTGGGCGCGGCATGCCACCCGCTAACCATTGCAGCACCATAGTCACCGCCCACGAAATCAAAAAAGACTTGGAGAGCACCGTTCTGGCAAGAAAACGAGCCATTCGGCATTAGACGCATATAATCGGAGAGAGCTTCGCACTCAGTCATGGCACCCCCAAAGTAGCCAGTTTTGACGAGATAGCTGCTGTACTTCAATGATGGGTCCGCTGTAGGCGTGCCCTGGCCAGCTCCAATCACCCAAACTTTGAACTTATGATCGGGCTCTTGAATGACCCTTGCTTCCAAGGACCGGTCCTCGAGCCTCATGATCTCGACAGCTTTTTGCGAAGTGCAGGAGTAGATCCCTTCGTAGAAGGGGTACTTATAGTACTCGTCCGCGCTCGCAGTGAATGGCAGAGCCGCCGAAAAAACCAGAAGCAACACGAAGCGCATACCCAAACCCCTCCCAAAACGAACATCCACGTTAGACTATTTTGGCGCTGACTGGGATGTCGACGCCGCACAAAGCGAGCGCGGTGGTTTGCATTATTGACTTGGCGCTTGGCGCCGAGGTCGACTGAACCATAATCCCATCATGCATCGGCAGGGCCGCTATCCCCATCCTCGCCAGCCGGAGCAAGACGGCAACCAAGATGTTGCTTTCGGTGAACATCAAGTCCAGCGCGATGTCCTTGCCGAAGAGTGGCACAAGGGCGGGGTGCTTAGACCCAATCGCTTCCGCCAATCTCCTCCCCGTCCATCCCACAGGTAGCTCGTCCTTTACGCCACTCGGCAGGCGGGTCATTTCGTTCGAAGATGACAGCATGGCCGCGAAGCCGGCCTTCACGCCAGCCCGGTGCTCCTCCAAGCCGGAGATGGCGTAGAGGTCACCCGCAGGTGGCTCAGCCCCTACCCGTGCATAGGCAAGCCTGGGGAACATGCTGGCGAAGTCGAGGTCAGCTATCGGCTCCCCATTGATGCGAAGGTCCGCTCTCAGTCCTCTCGGCAGGGACTCCCAGAAGCCACCGTAAAGCCTGCCATGAAGGTGGAAGGTATGCCGATCTCCGATGTGGCGGAGGGTGAAGCGCCGAGTCAGCTTGAAGCCCGCTTGGGGCTGGCCTTGAAGCTCTATGCGCTGGGTGGCGAGGAAGGTGTTGATCTCCTCCATCTCCCTCCGCAGCGAGCACGTCTCTGGGGTGTCCGCATAGTCCACCAGTTGATAGGGGAGCTTTCTGCCTACTGCATCACGGCCCATCCTTGCGGTCAGCCATATTGCCTCCTCCCCCTCTGCTCTCCCCACCTCCGCCACTGTTCCTTTGAGCAAGGCATCAAGCAACCGTCCGGCAGCCTCTATGCCTGTCCTACGCTTCTTGATGTGGGCTTGGTGCTTGATCACTAGACCCTCGGCAGCCATCGCATCTATGACGTGGGGCAGGTGCCCGAAGCCCTTACGGTCATAGCGGGACTGCGAGGTGTGGCGCAGGGGGATGGCTAGTCGGCTGTGCTCTGGGTGACCTAGATGCATTGCCGCTAGGTTGGCCACTAGGCAGGACACTATGTTGGTCACCCTCTCCACCTGCTCGGCACGGGGCTGCCTGATGCGGGCTTGAGGTCCCTTGGCGGTGGCTTGAAGCACCTGCTTGGTGATGGAGTCGGTGAGAGCTTTGAGGTGGGAGCCTGATGCCGTTGCCCAGGGATCAAACCAATGGTCGGAGGAGGAGAAGGGATCATCCATCAAAGCCACCAATCTCTAAGCTGGCCTCAAGGAGCCATTAAGCCGAATTGATGGAGATGGGGGCTAGGAAGATTAATCTCTTTAAGGGCACCACCACGGGCCGCGATAAGGGGAATGGGGGGAGCTAAGCGTTGAACATGCGCGTCCCCACCGTGCTCAATGTGATCACACGATAAAGTGGCCGCGAATTTCATTTCTGCTGGCCTCGGTGTGACGGATGCGGGCCGCACTTGGTGACTTTCAGTTGAATGATTTCCGACACGGCTGCGGCAACCAGCGGATCGACAACCTTGCCCATAGCCTCTCCGATTTTTCGCAACACAAGACCTGCGGAGCGAGGGTAGGCGTGAATCTCAATAGGCACATCCGCGCCCTTTGGATTCCACATCTGCCAGCGCCGATGAGTGCCGCTTGCTAGCCGATGAGCAACCTTGGCAGCCTGCACGATCTGGAACTCGCGTGTCCTATGGCTTCCGAAGTCGTCTTCGATAAGGGCCGCCACAGCGACATAGATGGCCACCAGCCTGCTTGCTGGTACCTCTGCCTCACTCAGCCGGGCGAATGCAATCCGCGCCCTGGTGGCTGCACTGAGGCCCCGCAGATTCATTGCAGCTTCGGCCCTGCCGGACCCAGCAAGAAGATAATCCATCTCTCTTATCGCGATGCCCACGGCGCTGCCTGTATGTTGAGCGGCCAGCCAACGAGATGCGGCATCAAGATACGGCTTCAATTCGGCCGCACGATAAGTCCCATGCCAAGGGCTTCCGTTTCGCGACCTTCGTTGAGCATGATAGCGGCACAGATATCTGGATAGTCCATTGCCCTGTGAAAGCATCGAGGGGCGGCCACACCCCGGGATGGAACAAGGCTCGCTTCCCGATTCACCACCTTGCCGGATTCGGTTTGCAGGATGGTTGTTTGATCTCATTTCTTGGCAGCTCTTCCCTTACGACGAGCAGGGCTGCGCCTCCTTGAGATTAATAGTTGCTGATCAACTTCGCCTTCAACAGCTTCAAATGGCGACCTGTCTAAACGTTTTGCCTTTGGTGGTTTGGCGGAGGAACGCAAACCGTCCTCACCTAGCCGGTCGAACTGCTTTATCCCCTCCCCTTTAGCGTCTTCTCGCAGTGATTCGAACACGGCATCGTCCAACGCAAACTCCACGGATACCCGCAGGCTCTTCGCGGCTATAAGCGTTAATAGCTTGCTCCAAAACTCCTGCCCTGCCATCGGCTTGCCGCTGGTTCTGAGGAACCCGCTGCTATACGCCTCCGCCATTTCTTTCTGCCGCACCTTAACCAGCACTACGGAGCCCGCCGGAACCATTTCGCACACGCCAGCAATGCCCATAATCGTTCCTTCCCATTCGCGACGATTTGCGTTTCTGCTAGCGATGAAGTCCCGATCGACTAGCTCTCCGGTGCCTGATTTACGAATTTCCCATCCTGATACGGTAACTCCAGACGACCCCACGAAGACAGGGAAGCAGGGTCCAACAGCCCAAGCGAAATATCCCGGTTCTGATGTTCCTTCGGGCGAAGGACCTGCCTCGTATTTCGATGACGGGTCTGGATCGCAGTAGTTAAAGGGCTTGTTCATGTCCTATCCTTCTTCTTCTTGGTTACAGGACCTGTTTAGCTAAACTTTATGGCCCGTCGTGGGAACAGCCATTTGTGGCCGAAATGCCGCAAATCCCGTTTAAACCATAGCTTCGCGCCACGCGGATGCCAGTGACCCGGCTCCCGCGCGGATGTTGCAATTCCTTTCCCCTTGAATCATGGTGCTTGCTGAGCGCTCACGCGGCGTTCCGGGGTGTGGAAACCCTGAGTTCAAACATGGTGCCGAACACATCGGTGCCGATCCTCGACTTTTTGGTCGGGGAGCCTGTGGCGCATGTCCAGGTTCTCCGGAACTAAAGGCCGCAGGAACCGGAACTCGGTTTTCCAACTCCCCGATCATGGGGTCACGAGGAGGCTGCTTGCGGGGGCGAACCGCAGGCCACTGCCTTCAGGGGGAAGCCATATGTCCTCAAGAGAATTGCCGCGAACAGTCAGCGCCGAACTATCCGACCGCTACCGCACGTTCCGAGGGAGGGAGCCGGCAGCATGGCTAGCGGAGTTCCAAGAGGCGGGCTGGCCCGACCTAGCATCAGCAGCCGTGACGAGTTTTCTCATGGGAGCACGCCCGGTTCCTCCAAGTTGGAAGGAGGAGATGATGCCGTCTCAGTCTAAGCAGGCAGAGGCAGTCACGTCCGGTGCCACGGCAACGATTGCCAACCAAATCGCCAGCTTGGGACCACGGCCAACAAATGGCTATTTTTCTGAGGACGAACCACGCCCGAAAAAGATGCTGATAAGAATAGTTTATGCCGCTCTGGCGCTCGTACTCACGGTCGTGGTGCTCCGCGCAGTCGGCAAGATGGAGTATCGCTGGTCAGTCAATCACTACTGCATGTCGGGGCCGGCCTCGCGATGTCCAGACTATCCCCGCAACCCCGGGAAATTCTCGTACGAGATTGATCCTAACGTGCATGCGCGGCCCTAGTCTCTGGCTGCTCCATGTCCGGGACTCCGCCACCCACAAAGAGCGTCGTGGGCCTCCGTATTCGCCCAGCGAGGGGTTGGCATCACGCGACATGACGCCGGCATGCTTTGTCGCCAGGCCCTTCGCGGTCCGTATTGCCCGCTCCTCGATCTGTTGCTCGGCAGGCCTAAAGCCAAGTTTGGGCGAGGGCGAGGATTTGAGTCTCCAACTCGCAGTTAATAGGCCATGAGCGCCTTCCCGATCTCAATGGGGCTCTCGTAGCGGGCGATGAACTTCTCCGCTTCGGCGTGCAGTTGGTCTTGGATTCGGCATCTCGCGAATCATGGCCGTTTGGTTCCTCTTACCGCAGCGCCGAGCCGTGAGCGCGTCTAGGCGGCTTGCCGAAATACGGACGGTGCGGCGGGTGGTGTGGAGGGACGAAGATCGGTAGGGCAATTCTCGGCTCTCGCTTGGACATCGGGGACCATTGCGATAATCTTCGGGGTCTTGGGGGAGGCAAAATGTCGAAATTCGTTGTGGCAACCGCAATGGCGGTAGCTCTATTCAGTTGGGCGGCATTAGCCTATGGCGAGGATGCGTCGCGAGAGAAATGCACGTGTGATGCCAAACCGGGGCTCGTTCAAGACAATGGTGCCTGGATAGACAATGCGACTGCCTGCTGGTCGTCGGTAGATGCTCAGCGAGAGTGGTGCCAAATGGCAGTGCAGGCGATTGAGGGCGACGCAAGACACGAGACTATTATCAATGAGCTTATTCAGGCGAAGGACGATCCAGCAAACCTGATCGCTGTGCTGCGGACCCAGGCTGAAAGGTCGACTACCGCAGATGATAAGCAAGGGGACATCACCAAAGCTAGGGAAGATCTTCCGGCCGTGATGAAGCGTTTTGATAAACTGACGGCAGTTTGCGTTGGAGAGTTTCTGAAGCACACGAAAGACAACGGCGATTTTGATCCGATTGAGGACGGTGCGTTCGCGTGTCACATCGGGAAAGAGACAGGCTGGCTGCGGATGTCGTACAAAGTCGGTGAAGTCGAGTTCGTCTTCATGATTGCTCCTCATGCGTGAGGACGAAGAGCCTCTGCTCACAAGGCTATGGCGGCTTGTCCGCTCTGACATTCCAGGGGTCCGCCAGGGACTGATCGGAACAGCCTTAGTGGCTCTCGGCGTATTAGGGTCCGGACCCATAAACCGCTTTCATTGATGCGGCTGCCGTGATTCAAGGTCACCGACTGGAGGCTTCGATGGATCGGGACTATTTCTGGCT
>NZ_JAMYMJ010000062.1:0-26997 GCF_040318435.1 Mesorhizobium sp. M1143
ATCGAGATTGGCCAGCAGCACAGTGCCGAAATCGTCGTCGCCGACGGCGCCGATCATCGCCGCACGCACGCCGGCGCGTGCCGCCGAGACCGCCTGGTTGCCGCCCTTGCCGCCGCATTTCGGCTGCCAGGCATGGCCGGTCACCGTCTCGCCCTTGCGCGGACGGTCGGGCGCGTCGACCATGATGTCGTAATGCAGGCTGCCGAAGACGGTGACCAGCGGAACCGTCATGTGCCCCGGTCTTTTCGTTTCGAGGTGACCGCCGACATGGTGCGCCCGAGATTGCGCTCCGCCGCCTGATAGTCGCGCTGCGCCACCGCCACGAACAAAGCGTCGAGGATGTTGAGCTGCGCGATGCGCGCCGCTGCGTTTTCGCCCATCAGCGGCGAGCCTTGCGCGGTCGAGCACAGCACGATGTCGGCAATCTGGGCCAGCGGCGAGTTGTCGTAGTTGGTGATGGCCAGCGTGCGGGCGCCGCTCTTGCGGGCTAGATGGATGGCGTCGATGACGGCCGACGTGTTGCCGGAATGCGAGAAGCCGACGGCGATGTCGTCGGCGCCGAGGAGCGAGGCCGACATCAGCATCATGTGCGAGTCGTCATAGACAGACGCGCGGATGCCGATGCGCAGGAATTTGTGCGAGACGTCGCGGGCGATCTGGGCGGAGCCGCCGACGCCATAAAAATCGCGGTTCCTGGCGCGGTAGAGCAGATCGGCGGCACGGTCGAAATCGTCCATGTCGAGGATCGCGAGCGTCTCCTCCAGCGCCTGGATCGAGGTGCGGAACACTTTCTGCACGATCTCGGCCGAGCTGTCGTCGACCGACAGTTCCTGGTGCATCTCGGCGGTCGGCAGGCGGCTGTATTCATAGACGGCGGTGCGGAAGTCGCGGTAGCCGGAGAAGCCGAGTTTCTTGGCGATCTTGACCACCATCGCTTCCGACACGCCGGCCTCCTCGGCGATCTGCTTGAGCGGAATGGTCTCATCGAAACCGCGGCGGCCGAAGACGGTTTCCACCACCTTGGCCTCAAGCGGGGTGAGATGCGGCATCATCATGCGGATGCGCGGCCCCACGGCTTTCAGATCGAGATTGCTCAACGTCATCCACGCCCCTCGTCACGACCCGAGCATGGCTTCCTGGACGATAGCCTGCGACGTCACGGCGTCCTGGCTGTCCATGGCGGCGGACAAGCGGCTATCCTTCTCCAGCCGGTCGACAACGCGCAGCAGGCGCTTGACGGTGGCGATGTTGACTTCGCATTCGCGCACCGGATCGAGCCCGGTCATGTCGGGGAAAGTGTCGAAGTAGATGGCGCCGGCGTAGCCGTCGCGGCGGATCTGGCGCAGCAGTTCGATGGTCTGCAGCGTGTGCACCGCGCCGACCATCAGGCCGTCGTCGCGCTTGGCATAGCCATCGTTGAGATGGACGCCGAGAAGCTTGCTGTGGCGAGCGATCAGCGCCGCGGCGAAGGCCGGCTGTTCGTCGGCATAGAGCACATGAGCGAAATCGAGCGTGACGCCCAGATTGGGTAGGCCGACCTCGCGGATCGCAAGCAAGGTGGTCGCCGCATCCGGCATCAGCGAGTAGGAGCGCGGTTCGTTCGGCTTGTACTCCAGGCTGATCTGGCAGCCGGGATCATGCGCGGCAACTTCACGAACCCCATCGATCTCGTGTTGCCAGAGCGTTGCATAGTCGGCCTGGAAGGCGTAATCGAAACCATCCTGGCCGAGCCACAGCGTCATCAAACTGGCGCCCGCCGCGCGCACCGCATCGATACCGGCCTTGGTCAGGTCGATGGCTTCGCGGCGTACCGCCGGGTCCGGATTGGTGAAGGCGCCGAGCTTGAAGGCCGGATTGGAGTAGTAACGCATGGCAAAGCCATTGATGGAAAGCCCGAAATCGTCAAGCTTTTGCGCGATCTCAGCCGGCTTTTCACTGACATGGTCGGGGAAATTAAGATCAAGGTCGGTCAGCCCGTCGACCTTGGCCGCGCGGGCTGCCATCTGCAGCATGGTTGGCTTGCCGGTGAGATCAGGCCATTCGGCTTGCGGCCGCGAGGCGAAGGAATTCAGGCGGGTGGCGAAGCGACTGTTTGTCATGATGAACCTTTCAGTGATTTACTTCACATAAATACAAATATTTGTAAAGTTCTCATTTCCGAGGCGGTTTGTAGCGCGCAACATCCTGCTTGGCGGAGATCTTCGGCTGCGCCTCTGCATCCATGCCGGGAGTTTCGAATCCCGCAACGGTGCGGATGCTGGTGCAAGCCCTTGCGCCCTGCCTGCCGATTGACCAATCTCGCCGACACTGTCATGAGCCGCGGTTGGGGGATCGCACATGCCAACGCTTTATCAACTGAAACCGGCCTTTCAGGCCAGGCTGCGGCCGCTGGCCGACCGGCTGGCCGATGCCGGCGTCACCGCCAACCAGATCACGCTTCTCGCCGCCGCGCTCTCCACCGCCACAGGCCTGGTGGTCGCGGCCTTTGCCTTCCATCCCCTGGTTTTCCTCTTGATGCCGGTGGTGCTGTTCGTGCGCATGGCGCTCAACGCCATTGACGGGATGCTGGCCAGGGAACATGGGCAAGCATCAAAACTCGGCATGTATCTCAACGAACTCTGCGACGTCGTCTCGGACTTGGCGCTGATCCTGGCCTTTGCCACCTTGTTCCCGGCCTGGGGTGTCGTCGCCTTCGCTATTACCGCCATGCTTGTCGAGTTCGCCGGCGTGCTTGGCGTTGCCGCAGGCAGCGGGCGCAACTATGCCGGGCCGTTCGGCAAGAGCGACCGAGCCCTGGTGCTCGGCGTCATCGGCTTTCTCCTCGCTTGCGGCCTGTGGGTGGCGGGGATCGCGCCGTTTGTGTTTCCGGTCATGGCTACACTGTCAGTCGTAACCGCCATCAACCGGATACGCGGCGGCCTTAGAGCGGGCGGCGCATGATGCCAAAGCGTCAGGCACCCGACCGCCAGAGGGAAACCATGATCCACCAGACCATTGCAGCCGGAGCACCGGCGAGCCTCGAGCGCATCGCGCAGGAGCGCACGTTCAAGAGCCATGACGGCACCGAGATCTTCTACCGCTACTGGCCGGCCGCCGAGTCGACGCCAAAGGGTGCGATCCTTCTGTTCCATCGCGGCCACGAGCATGGCGGCCGCATGGCGCATCTGGTCGACGAACTCGCCATGCCCGATCATGCCTTCTACGCCTGGGACGCGCGCGGCAATGGCCGCTCGGCCGGCGAGCGCGGCTATGCGCCGTCCTTTGCCGCCCTGGTTCGTGACATCGACTGCCTGGTGCGTGAGATCAGCCGGGATGGTTTTGGCCAGCGCGACATCGCGCTGATCGCGCAGTCCTTCGGCGCCGTGCTGGCCGCTGCCTGGGTGCATGACTATGCGCCCGACATCCGCGCGCTGGTGGTGGCTTCACCGGCCTTTTCGGTCAAGCTCTACGTGCCCTTCGCCAAAGAGGGCATTGCGCTGTGGCAGAAGCTCAAGGGCCGCTTCTTCGTCAATTCCTACGTCAAGGCGAAGTTCCTGACGCATGATGCCGAGCGCATCGCTTCCTTCGACGCCGATCCGCTGATCACGCGACCGATCGCCTCCAACATCCTGGTCGAGCTTTACGACCACGCTGCCCGCATCGTCTCGGACGCGCGCGCCATCACCGTGCCGACGCAGCTCTTGATCTCCGGCAGCGATTGGGTGGTGCGGCATGGACCGCAGCACGAATTCTTCGTCAATCTCGGCAGCAGCGCCAAGGAGCGGCATGTGCTGCCCGGCTTCTTCCACGACACGCTGGGCGAGCGCGATCGCAAGCAGGCGCTGGACTTGATCCGGCCGTTCCTCGAAAAGCAATTTGCCACGCCGGAGAAAACCATCGACTTGCTTCAGGCCGACCGCGCCGGCTACACCCGCGACGAGGCCGAGAGGCTCGCCTCGCCGCTGACGCTGTTGTCGCCCAAGGGAATTTTCTGGGCGATGAGTCGCGCCTCGATCCGCATGGGCGCCTGGCTGTCTTCGGGCATGAAGATTGGCATCGCCACCGGCTTCGATTCCGGCTCGACGCTCGACTATGTCTACGAGAACGACGCGCGCGGCACCGGCTTCATCGGCCGCATGATCGACCGCACCTTCCTCGACGCGATCGGCTGGCGCGGCATCCGCCAGCGCAAGCTGCATCTGGAAGAGCTGATCGGCAACGCCGCCGCCAGCCTGAAGGCAGCCGGCCGTCCCGTCCACATGCTCGACATCGCCGCCGGTCACGGCCGCTATGTGCTCGATGCCGTCACCAAATGCACTGAACCGCCAGCAAGCGTGCGGCTGCAGGATTATTCCGAGCTCAATGTCGGGTTGGGTTCGAAGCTGATCGCCGAGCGGCAGCTGCCGACCAGCGTCACCTTCCATCAGGCCGACGCCTTCGATGCCGACATGCTGGCCGGGCAAAAGCCGGCGCCGGACCTCGCCATCGTCTCCGGGCTTTACGAATTGTTCGCCGACAACACGATGATTTCCCGCTCGCTCGGCGGGCTGGCCAGCGCCATGCAACCCGGCAGCCTGCTCGTCTACACCAACCAGCCATGGCATCCGCAGTTGGAGATGATCGCGCGCAGCCTGACCTCGCATCGCGGCGGCCAGGCATGGGTGATGCGGCGGCGCACGCAGGGCGAGATGGACCAGTTGGTGACGGCGGCCGGTTTCGAGAAGATCGACCAGCGCATCGACCAATGGGGCATCTTCACTGTTTCGGTCGCTCGGCGCGTCTGAGACCATGGCCCCGGCTCGGGAACACAATTTGGATATCGTGCTGAGGGCCGCCCTTTGGCTGGCGCTGCTGGCGCCGTTCTTCTATTCGACCTATGGCTTTGCCAACTGGCTGGCGTCGCGGCGCGACCATGTCGGCAGCATCGTGTTTGCCTGGGAACACGCCATCCCGTTCGTCGCCTGGACGATCGTGCCCTACTGGTCTATCGATCTGTTCTACGGCCTGTCGCTGTTGCTCAACACGACCAGGCGCGGCGTCGACCGGCTCGCCGGCCGCTATCTCTCGGCGCAGATCATTGCCGTCGCCTGCTTCATCGCGTTCCCGCTGACGGCGACCTTCGTGCGGCCGGAAACCACCGGCCTGCCGGGTTTTCTGTTTGCGGTGCTCGGTGGTTTCGACAAGCCGTTCAACCAGGCGCCATCCCTGCACATCGCGCTGCTGGTGATCATCTGGGACCATTGGCGTCACGTTCTGGCACGTCACCGTCTCGGCGGCATTCTCCGCCCGGTCTGGCACGTCTGGTGTTTTCTCATCGGCGCCTCGGTGCTGACGACCTGGCAGCATCATTTCATCGACATTCCGACCGGCGCCCTGCTCGGCCTGTTTGCGCTGTGGCTGTTTCCGTCCAAGGGCGAGCTGCCATTCTGGGGTTTTCGGTTGACCGCCGACCCAAGGGCGCGGCGGCTGGCGGGTTATTACGGGCTGGGGGCGGCCCTTGCCCTGGCCGGCGCTGCCGAGGGCGCGTTGGTCTCCGCCGATTTTCTCATCCTGTTGTGGCCGGCATTGGCGCTGGCCATCGTCGCCTTCGGCTATGCTGGGGCCGGCGCCAAAGTGTTCCAGAAGGCAGCCGATGGTAGCGTCTCACTGGCCAACCGTATCCTGCTCCTGCCCTACCGGCTTGGCGCCCGGATCAATGTGTGGGTATGGACCCGCCAACTGGCGCCGCAAGCGGAGATCACCGACGGTGTTTTCCTCGGCCGGTTTCCGAGTGCCGACGAGGCCAACCGCTTCGGCACAGTGATCGACCTTGCCGGCGAGATGGAACGGCCGCGCGGCGTGACCTGCCGCTGGATCAGCTACGCGATGCTCGACCTCGTGGCGCCGCCTCACGACAGGCTGGAGCGAGCGGTGGCGGCGATCGAGCTGGCGCGCCGGCGCGGCACCGTCCTGGTCTGCTGCGCGCTCGGCTTCCAGCGCAGTGCAGCCGTCGTCGCCGACTGGCTGGTGGTGACGGGGCGCTCGTACACAGCTGCACAGGCGCGCAAGAAACTCGCCGCGTCGGGCAGGCCCGTGCACCTTCAGATCGGGCTGGATGAACCGGGGCTGGAAGAACCGGGGCTGGAAGAACCGACATGAGTTGGCCGGCATGAGTGGCGACAATTTTCCCGAGAAGGCCGAAATATTCGCCGCCGGGCTGATGGTGCAGGCGGTGTGGCCGATCCTGCTGGTGGTCGCGGCTGTGATGGCAGCGCCGGTCATCGGCCTGGTGGCCGGACCGCAGACGACAGCGCTGTCCGCGGCGGCCTGGCTGGTCGCGGCGGCGAGCGCCGTGGCCACGCTGGCTCTTTCGGCCTTGCTTTTGTTCGATGCGCTGCTGTTCCGGCTGATGGCAAGCCACGCCAGCGAGGCCGCCGGGGGTGCCGCGGTCGACGATGTGCTGGCGCGCATGCGCCTGAAATCCACCACTGCCGGCGGCCGCTCGCTCGACCATCGCATGGCAGGCACGCGCCGCCTGCTGACAAGGCAGCGCATGGCGCTCGCCATGTTTGCTGCGGCATCCCTTTTCGCAGCATTTGTTTGAGCCATGACAAAACTTCACCTGCGCGCCAACACCTTCACCTTGCTGCAGACGGTGACGTCGGTCGGCCTGTCGGCGGCGGCCTGGGTGGTAACCGGCGTCAGACCAATCTGGAACGGCAGCCAGCCGTCGGAGCGGCAGCGCATCTACTTCGCCAACCATGCCAGCCATGGTGATTTCATCCTGCTGTCGGCCTGTCTGAGTGAGAAGGTGCGCGCCCGGACCCATGCGATCGCGGCGGCCGAATATTGGGGCAAGTCGTGGCTGCGCCGCTTCATCGCGCAGGACATGCTGTCGTCCGTGCTCATCCACCGGCAGTGGACCGACGAAACGCAACACCCGATCTCGATCATGCTGTCGGTGCTCGACGACGGCCACTCGCTGATCCTGTTTCCCGAAGGCACTCGCAACACGACGGAGGCGGATCTGCTGCCGTTCCGCTCCGGCCTCTACAATCTGTCGATGGCGCGGCCCGATGTCGAACTCATCCCGTGCTGGATCGAGAACATGTCGCGCGTGCTGCCCAAGGGCCAGTTCCTGCCGGTGCCGCTTCTGTGCCGCGTCGTCTTCGGTCCGCCGGTGGCGATCGCGCCCGGCGAAGAACGCCGCACCTTCCTCGAGCGCGCCCGCCAGACGCTGCTGTCGCTCAACCCGCGTCCCGATCGGGACCACTAGCATGACAAGGCAAAGAGACTTCGTATGACACTGCCGCCAATGCATGAAACCGTCATCCTGCTGGCCGGCCTGATCTGCGTGCTGACCATGGCGAGCATCGTTGCCGGTATCCTCTCATGGCGGGCGCCGAAGCCGCTGCCCTCGACGCTCGTCAACTTGAACCAGCGCATCAACGCCTGGTGGGTGATGGTGCTGGCGATCACCGTCGCCTTCTTCTTCGGCCGCACCGGCATGACCATCCTGTTTGCGCTGATCTCGTTTGCCGCGCTGCGCGAGTTCGTGACGCTGACGCACAGCCGGCGCAGCGACCACTGGGTGCTGCTCGGCATGTTCGGCATCATCATTCCCTTCCAGTACTGGCTGGTGTGGACCGCCTGGTACGGGCTCTTCACCATTTTCATCCCCGTCTACTGCTTCCTCTTGATGCCGGCGGTCACCGCGCTCAACGGCGACACCGAGCGCTTCCTCGAGCGCGTGTCCGCGCAGCAATGGGCGGTCATGATCTCGGTCTACTGCGTCAGCCATGTGCCGGCGCTGCTGACCCTCAACGTGCCCGGTTTCGAGGGCCGCAACCTCCTGCTCATCGCCTTCCTGATCATCACCGTGCAAGGCAGCGACGTGCTGCAATACATTTTCGGCAAGCTGTTCGGCAGGCATCTTCTGTCGCCCTCCGTCTCGCCCTCGAAGACCTGGGAAGGGCTGGTCGGCGGGCTGGTGGCATCGAGCCTTCTGGGCGCGCTGCTGTCGTTCCTGACGCCGTTCTCGCCGCTGGCGGCGGCAGGCGTCGCCTTCATCGCCTGCCTGATGGGGTTCCTCGGCGGGCTGGTGGCGTCGGCGATCAAGCGCGACCAGGGGGTCAAGGACTGGGGCCACCTCATCGAAGGCCATGGCGGCATGATGGACCGCGCCGACAGCTTGGTCTTCGCCGCGCCGGTGTTCTTCCACATCGTCCGCTATTTCTGGACGTGAGCGAAGCCGCTCAATGGCGGATCGCGCGGCCCGCCTGCTGCAACAGTTCGAAGGCGGCGAAGCGCTTGTCGTGCCAAGGCACCAGATCGCCGCCGGCCGGGCGATAGATGTCGCCGATGCGCGACATGCCGGTCATCGCCGCGATCACATCGGGATATTTTTGCGCCGCCACCGCCGCCAATATGGACGAACCGAGCAGCACCGGTTCGGGCGAGGTCGAACCGGCGACGGTCAGGCCTGTGGTGTCGGCCAAAAGCTGACGTACCAGCTCGCTTTGCGCGGCACCGCCGCTGACGACGATAGTGTCGATGGCGATGCCTTTGTTGGCCATCGCCGCAAGGATCTGGCGCACGCCGTAGCCGATGCCCAGCAGGCCGGCGACATAGAGCGCGACCAGACTGTCGAGGGACGTGTCCATGCCAAGCCCGGCGATCAAGGCCTTGGACTCGGGATCGGCGAAGGGCGAGCGGTTGCCGAGGAATTCCGGCACGACATGCAGTCCATCGGCCAGGTGCGCTACGGCGGACAGGTCGGCGGACTGCTCCGCCGCCTGCTGACCAAGCCAAGCGGTCAGGCCGAGACCTTCCGCCTTGGCTTTCGCGGATGCCTCAGCGGTGGCCGGATGGAAAGCGACGAGGTGGTCGATTGCAGCACCCGCCGCCGATTGCCCGCCTTCATTGAGCCAAAGCCCCGGCACCATCGAGGAAAAATACGGGCCCCAGACGCCGGGCACGAAGGCCGGCTCGCTGGTGCTGGCCATGGTGCAGGCCGAAGTGCCGAACACATAGGCCATGCGCGACTGCAAGGTGCCGACGGAGCCCTGCCCGCCAACCGTGCCGACTCCCCCGGCATGGGCATCGATCAGGCCGGCCGCAACCGGCGTTCCCGGCAACAGGCCGAGATCGGCCGCGGCGGCCTCAGTCAGGCCTTGGGCAAGCGCGGTGCCGCCCTCGACGATCTCGGTGCCGATGCGGGCAAAGCCTTCATCGGCGAGCGCGCCGAGGCCGATGGCGCGGAAATAGGCTTCGTCCCAGCGCCGCTCGTGGCCGAGATAGGTCCATTTGCAGGTCAGCGTGCAGATCGAACGCCCCAGGCTGCCGGTCGAGCGCCAGGTCAGATAGTCGGTGAGGTCGAAGAAATGCTCGGCGGCATCGAAGGTGGCGGGCAGGTTTTCGCACAGCCACAACAGCTTCGGCGTTTCCATCTCCGGCGATATGGTGCCGCCGACATAATCGAGCACGGCGTGCTTGCCGGCATTGACGCGCTGCGCCTGATCGAGCGCACGATGGTCCATCCAGACGATGATGTTGCGCTGGGCATCGCCGGAATGGCCGACCGGCAACGGCGCGCCATCCTGGCCGACCACGACCAGCGAACAGGTGGCGTCGAAGCCGATGCCGGCAATGTCGCGCCCAGCGAGCCCCGACTTGGTCACCGCCTCGCGCACGCTGGCGCAAACCGCACGCCAGATGTCCTCGCTCGACTGTTCGGCGATTTCGCCGGGCTCGATGAATAGAGCGATGTCGCGCTTCGCCGAGGCAAGCATGGTGCCCTTGCTGTCGAACACCCCCGCCCTGGCACTGCCAGTGCCGACGTCGATGCCGAGGAAGTGGGACATGGGGAACCTCAGAAGTTAGGCAGTAGGCAGTAGGCAGTAGGCGAGATGGTCAGCAGTGAACCGTCAGTTGCAAGAGCCTCTCCCCATTTCCTACCGCCTAACGCCTCACAAATCATTGCTCTGCGGCAGGATAACCAGATCCCGGATAGTGACATTTCTCGGCCGCGTCAGCATGAACAGCACGGCTTCGGCGACCTCGACCGGTTGTATCAGGCCGCCCTTGGCCAGTTCATCCTCAAGCTTGTCCTTCGGCCAGTCGCTGATCAGCGCTGTCACCACCGGCCCCGGCTGCACCGCGCCGACGCGCAGGCCGTGCGGGGCGACCTGCCGGCGCACCGTGTGGACGAAGGCCTGCACGGCATGCTTGGATGCCGTATAGATCGGCTCCCAGACCACCGGCACCAGTCCGGCGATCGAGGACGTGACGATGATGTCGCCGGTCTTTCGTTCGACCATATGCGGCAGCACGGCGTGGATGGAACGAAAGACCGCATTGATGTTGAGGTTCAGCATGCGGTCCCAGGCATCCGGGTCGCCTTCGAGCACCGGGCCGCCGACATAGGCGCCGGCATTGGCGTGGAAGATATCGAGCCGGCCGGCCTTGTCCAGGATTTGCGGCATCATCGTCGCGACGCTGGCCGGCTTCATCAGATCGATCACCAGCGGGATCGCGTCGGGACCGAGTTCGGTGCAGACGCTTTTCAGCGCGTCTTCGGCGCGGTCGACGAGCACAACGCGAACGCCGGCGGCAATCAGCGCTCTCGCGCATTCCAGGCCTATGCCCGACGCGGCGCCGGTGATCGCCGCGACCTTTCCACTCAAATCCTGAGCCATTCTATCCTCGTATCGATTGCGGTTGCGTTCAGGCGCGGCCGTGGGAAACCCGCGAGCGGCGTGCCAGGGAGTCGACGATGACCGCAATTGCCAGAACGGCGCCGGTGATCATGTAGCGAAGCGACGATGACAGATCGAGCAAGGTCAGCCCGCTGGCGATCGACTGGATGACGATGATGCCGAGCAGCGCGGAATAGGCGCTGCCACGGCCGCCAAACAGGCTGGTGCCGCCTATGACCGCCGCCGCAATGGCGTTGAGGTTGACGTCGCCGGTGCCGGCCTGCTGGCTGGCCGAGGCCAGTCGCGCCGCCGACAGCACGCCGCCGAGGGCGGCAAACATCGAGCACATGACGAAGGCGCTGAGGTAGATCGAGCGCACCTTGATGCCGGCGCGGCGCGCCGCTTCGCGGTTGCCGCCGACGGCGGTCATCGAGCGGCCCCATTGGGTGCGGGTCAGCGCATAGTTCATCGCCACCACCAGGCCGACGAACAGGCCGAACATCCACGGTATGCCGCGCGCCTGGTTGAGATAGCCGACGATCAGTTCGAGCAGGATGGTTAGGGCGGCGACGCGCACGATGAGGCCGCCGACAGACGGCGCCGACAAATTGACGGCCCGGCGGCGGCTGACGGTGCGCAGGCCGCTGATCAGCATGACGATGCCGGGCAATGCCGCCAGTGCATAGGACAGCCAGTCCGGCATGACCAGCAACTGGCCGAAATTCACCAGGTTCGAGCCATAGGGCAGATTGATCGAGCCGGTGGAGCCCAGAATATACAGCTGCAGGCCGAGCACGGCGAGCAGGCCGGCGAGCGTCGAGACGAAGCTTGGCATGCCGAGCCGGTTGAACAGCAAGGCATAGAGCGCGCCGATGAAACCGCCGACGGCAATCGCGGCGAGGATGGCGAGCGCCACCGGCCAGCCCTGGTTGACCCACAGCGTGCCCACCATGGCCGAGGCAAAGCCGCTGATCGAGCCGACCGACAGGTCGATCTCGCCGACCATCAGCACGCAGACGATGCCGAGCGCGATGACGCCGACGGTCGAGCAGTCGAACAACAGATTAACGAGGTTGCTCGACGAGACGAACACCGGATTGAGGGCGGTGAACACGCTCCAGATGATGACCAGGCCGACGATGACCGGCAACGAGCCGAGGTCGCCGGAGCGGACGCGGTCGAAGAAGGCGCTGATGGCGCCACCAACGCCGGCCTGGTGCTTGACGCGCACGTCGCTGCGGTCGAGCGCCGTCGACGAGGAGGTGTCCTGCTTGGGCTCCGCGCTCATGGCCGCTGCTCCTGGTTGTGCGCTTGTTCGGCGGCCTTGCGCCGTTCGGCGCGGCGCGACACTGCATTGTTGGTGGCGCCGGTGATGGCGCTGACCAGTTCCTGGTTCGAGGCGTCGGGTTCGAAGACGCCGTTGTTGCGGCCGAGCCTGAGCACCACGATGCGGTCGGCGACGGCGCGCACGTCCTCCATATTGTGACTGATCATCAGCACGCCGAGCCCACGCTCGCGCACCCGGTCGATGAGGTTCAGCACTTCCGCCGTCTGGGCGACGCCAAGAGCGGCGGTCGGCTCGTCGAGCAGGATGACCTTGGGGTCGAGCAGCAGCGAGCGGGCGATCGCCACGGTCTGGCGCTGGCCGCCGGACAGCGAGGCGACCGCCTCGCGGACGCTTGGAATACGCGCCGACAATTCGTTGAGCAGCGTCCAGGCGCGGATCTCCATCGCCACCTCGTCCAGCCGTAGCGGGTTGAGCTCCTTGCCGAGAAAGATGTTGGCTACGACGTCCAGGTTTTCGCACAGCGCCAGATCCTGGAAAACGGTGGCGATGCCGAGCGTCAGCGCGGCGCTCGGGTCGGGCATCGTCACTTGCCTGCCGCGGAAATTGATGGTGCCCGAGCTCGGCTGGTGGACGCCGGCCAGAATCTTGACCAGCGTCGACTTGCCGGCGCCATTGTCGCCGACCAGCGCCACCACCTCGCCGGCATGGACATCGAGATCGATATCGGTGAGCGCCGAAACGGCGCCGAAATTCTTCGAGATGCCGCGCAGGCTGAGCACCAGCTCGCCTGCCGAAACCGGTCCGTCAGAGATGTCAGACATGGTGGCAAACCTTTCCGGATGGGCGGTCAAGAGTGACTGCGAACTTCCGGCCGCCGCACGGGCGGCCGGAAAGCAGGATCAGGATTCTAGGTCATCCTTTTATGCATGTCTTATCTCAAAACCGCTGCGCGATTTTGGGCGACCTGCATTGTCACTTTGTGATGCCGAGCTTCTTGCAGCCTTCGGCATAGCGGTCGACGCAGAGCTCTTCGGCGGTGTTGATCTTCTTGTCGATGATCTCGGCCTTGAGGTTTTCCTGCGTCACCACCGCCGGCGTGAACAGCTGCGATGGGGTGTCGTAGAGGGTCATTTCGGCCTTCGGCGTCTCGCCCGACAGAAGCTGGACGGCGACGTTGGCGGCAGCCGCCGCAACGATCTCGCTCGGCTTGGAGATGGTGTTGTACTGATCGCCGGCGATGATCAGCTGCAGTGCGGCGATCGTCGCGTCGTTGCCGGTCACCGGCGGCACCGGATCGACACCGGCGGCCTTGAAGGCGGCGATGGCGCCACCACCGGTGCCGTCATTGGCCGCAACGACGCCGACGATCTGCGTGGAGAAGCGGGTGATCTGGCCGCTTGCCCATTGCTGCGCCTTCGGCGGCGCCCATTCCGGCGTGTCGTATTCGGCAAGGATCTTGTAGCCGCTGTTGTCGAGGCTGGAATGGATGCCCTTCTTGATCAGCCCGGCGGCCGCGTCGGTCGGCGATCCGTTGATCTGCAGCAGGCCGCCGCTGGCGGGGTCGACCTTCAGCGCCTTGAGGTGTTCGACGAGCGAGTCGGCAATGGCCTTGCCGATGCCTTCATTGTTGAACGAGACGTAGAAGTCGGCAGGTGCAGTCGGGATCGGGCGATCATAGGCGATGACCTTGACGCCCTGGCTCTGCGCCAGCTTGACCAGCGAGGCGGCGGCAGTCGAGTCGACAGGGTCGAGCACGATCGCCTTGGCGCCTTGCGAGATCACCGAGTTGAACTGCTGCTGCTGGCGCGAGGCGTCGGCATCGGCGTTCTGGTAGATCACCTTGCAGCCGGGGCAGAGTTTTTTCATCTCGGCGACGAAGCCGGGATAGTCGTGCTGCTCGTAGCGCGTCGAGGCCTGGTCGGGCATCAAGAAGGCGACCGTGGCGTCGGTAACCGGGGCGGCAAAGGCAGCGGTGCCGCCAAGAAGGGAAACAGTGAGCGCGATGGCTCCCGTCGATTTCCAGGCAAATCTGGTCATTTTGATAGCTCCGTTTCAAGGAATGGTTTCATGAAGCCCTGGACACCACATGGCGCCGGGCCTTGACTGCAGTCGGGCTGTTGCGAGGAACAACGGAGCACTTGATCCGTGCTGCGCATCCTCTTGATATCTCTGGATTTCGGGACAAGCGATCTCCAGCACGGGGCGCCTCCAACGCACCCCGCGTTCTTACCTCAGTAAACGTCTAGGCTCCTCCCGGTCCTCCCTGTTAGGCGGCAATCTCCGCGCTGATGTTTTCCGCCAGCAGGGCCCTGAAGCGCGAAGGCGACATGCCTTTCTGGGTCAGGAACTGGCGGTTGAAATTCGAGATGTTGTTGTAGCCGGCGGCGTAGCAGATCTCGGTGATCGGCATGTCGGCCTCGCTCATCAGCAACTGGCAGGCAAGGTTGATGCGCAGCCGGTTGACGTACTGCACCAGCGCCATGCCGGTATGACGGCGGAAGCTGCGCGAAAACGCGCTCGGGCTGCGCCCGGCAATCGCCGCCAGATCGCTTTCGCTGAACGGCTCGGTCAGGTTGGCGTTGATATAGGCAAGCGCCTTGTTGACGCCGGCCGACATGAAGCCTGAGGGATCCGGCAGATAGCTGGCGCTGGTCAGCGTCCGTACATCGGCGGCGCGGCTCAGAATATCGATCAGCTCCATGAACAGCGCGATGCGGCGAACGCCTTGCGCCTCGACCAGTTCGGCCAGCACAGGTGCGGCGAGCTTGGCGGTAGCGGTGGAGAACAGCGCGCCGCGGCGGCTGAGCTCGAGAATGTTTTCACAACCGGCAAGTTCCGGCAACGCGGCGGTGGCGTCTGCGATGAACTCTTGCGAGAATTGCACGACGCGGCCGCGCAGCGGCACGCTGGCGCCTGCCGGCACGTCGCTGACCCAATTGTGCGGCAGGTTCGGGCCAGTGAGCACGAGATTGCCGGGCTCGAACTCGCCGATGAAGTCACCGACGAAATAATGGCCCGTGGTGGCGACGACATGATGGATTTCGTATTCGGGATGGAAGTGCCAGCGCACCGTGTGGAAGGGGTAGCCGTGGGCCCAGGCCTTGAACGACTCGCCGCGTCTGATCTGGACGACTTCCAAGTCCGGATTCATGTCAGTTCCTCCCGGCGCCGGTCCGGTCATGCGACCAGTTGCAGTGCCATCTCCCGCAGGCCGCGTTTGCCGCTCTCTGCAGTGATCGAAGCTTAGGCGGCAATTCATGCAGCCGCCACCACGGTGTGTCCACCTCACTGATACTTTTTTGACGTTTTTGTGGTCAAGGCGATACGTTTGCGAGTACGCGGGAGAGATCAGGGCCCGCTTGCGAGACGGTGACGACGCAAACGATGTCGTCGGCAGCGAGAGCTGGCCGCTCGATTTCGGCTCCGTCACAGTGATAATATGCAAAGGGAGCGGATCGGCATGACAAGGACGTTCACCTACTCCGGCAGCCCTGCGCATATTGTCTTCGGCAATGGCGCGTCGTCCGAGGTGGGCACCTGGATCGAAAAACTCGGCTGCAATCGCGCGCTGGTGCTGTCGACGCCGCATCGGGCTGCCGACGGCGAGGCGCTTGCCGAATCCCTCGGCGCGCTGGCGGCCGGCACCTTTTCGGGCGCCGCCATGCACACGCCGGTCGAGGTAACCCAAACGGCAATGGCCAAGGCGACCGAGGTCAACGCTGACTGCGTTGTCGCGCTTGGCGGCGGCTCGACCACCGGTCTCGGCAAGGCGATCGCCTGGCGCACCGACCTGCCGCAGATCGTCATCCCGACCACCTATGCCGGCTCGGAGGTGACGCCGATCCTCGGTCAGACCGAGAACGGCGAAAAAACCACAATGCGTGACGCAAGGATCCTGCCGGAAGTGGTGATCTACGATCCAGAGCTGACCGTCGGCCTGCCGATAGCGATGAGCGTCGCGTCAGGACTCAACGCCATGGCGCACTCGGCCGAAGCGCTTTACGCGCAGGATCGCAATCCGATTTCCACCCTGATGGCGAAAGAAGGATTGCGCGCCATGAAGACTGCGCTGCCGGTGTTGACCAAGGAGCCTGGAAACATCGATGCACGCGGCGATGCGCTTTACGGCGCCTGGCTGTGCGGTACGGTGCTCGGCGCCGTCGGCATGGCGCTGCATCACAAGATCTGTCACACGCTCGGCGGCTCTTTCGACATGCCGCATGCCGAGACGCATGCGGTGATGTTGCCGCACACGATCGGCTTCAACGCCGCCGCGGTGCCCGACTTGTTGAAGCCGGTCGCCGACTTGTTTGGCAGCAGCGCCGGTAGCGGTCTCCAGGATTTCGCCAAGGCGGTCGGCGCGCCCCTTACATTGAAAGAACTCGGCCTCATGCAGGCCGATCTCGACCGCGCCGCTGAGATTGCGACCAGGAACCCATACTGGAATCCGCGGCCTTTCGACCGCGCCGCAATCCGCGCCCTGTTGCAGGACGCGTGGGAGGGAAGGCGTCCGCAAAACTGACTGCAACAAGCAAGGAACTTACCCGCCGCGAATTCATCAGGAAGACCGCCATGAGTGGCTCCGCCTGATCGGCGCAGGCCGCTCACGCTTTTGTGCGCGTGAAAAACTGCGCGGCTCGAAAAGCCCATTGACATCAACCGTATTTTCGAAGCAAACGTTATATTGTTACTGTTATACAGTTACACAGCCCGCCTCTCCGGCGACATACCTTTCAGACTGCAAGGAGACCACGGATGCGTCGCATTCCCTTTCTCGCCGCGCTGCTCGTCGCGGTGCCGCTTTTGACCGGCACGGCTGCCCGCGCCGAAGACAAGCTGACCATCGTGGCGGCCGAGAATTTCTATGGCGACCTTGCCCGCCAGATCGGCGGCAGCAACGTCGCCGTCACCAGCATCCTGGCCAATCCCGATGACGATCCGCATCTGTTCGAGACCAGCCCGTCGACGGCGCGCACCATCGCCGACGCCAAGATCGTCATCTACAACGGCGCCGACTACGATCCGTGGATGGACAAGCTGCTGTCGGCCTCGACAGCCAAGGATCGCACGACCATCGTCGCCGCCGACCTGATCGGCAAGAAGTCGGGCGACAACCCGCATCTGTGGTACGACCCGGCGACGCTGCCGGCCATCGCCAAGGCGCTGAGCGCCGATCTTGCCAAACGCGATCCGGCCAATGCAGCGCATTACGAGGCCAATCTCAAGGCAGTCCAGACCTCGCTCGAGGCCATTGACAAGGAAATCGCCGACGTCAAGAACACCTATGGCGGCACCGAGGTGACGGCTACCGAGCCGGTCTTCGGCTACATGGCGGAAGCGCTCGGCCTGAAAATGCTGAACTACGATTTCCAGGTGGCTTTGATGAACGATGCGGAGCCGAGCGCCACGCAGGTGGCGGCGTTCGAAAACAGCCTGAAGGACGGCTCGGCCAAGATCCTGTTCTACAATTCGCAGGTGACCGACGAGGCAACGACAAGGCTGCTCGACATCGCCAGGCAGAATAAGGTCACTGTCATCGGCGTCACCGAGACGGAACCGGCGGGCCAGACGATCCAGACCTGGTTCCGCGGCCAGATCGACGCGGTCCAGAAGGCGCTCGCCGCCCGCACACAATGAACGTGACTGCGAATGAATGTGACTAAATGAACGCAATCGAATTCGACAGGGTCACGCTGACCTATGGGGGACGCCGGGTTTTATCCGACGTCTCCTTTTCTCTACCGCAAGGCGCCTTTGTCGGCCTGCTCGGCGCCAATGGCGCCGGCAAGACGACGATGCTGCGCGCCATTCTCGGCCTGATCAAACCGGCCGGCGGCGCCATTTCGGTGCTTGGCAAATCGCCGACGCGCGGCAACGCCGACATCGGCTATATGCCGCAGGCGCGGCGCGCGCTTGGCGATGTCGGCGTCAGCGGCCTCGACTTCGTGCTGAGTGCCGCCGGCGGGCATCGCTGGGGCTGGCCCGTCGCATCGGCTGCCGAGAAGGAGGCGGCGTGGAAGGCACTTGAAGAGGTGGGCGCCGGCAGCCTCGCGCGCCGTCCCTTGGGCGAGCTTTCCGGTGGCGAGCGCCAGCGCATCCTGATCGCGCAATCCTTGATCGGCAATCCGCAACTGCTTTTGCTCGACGAGCCGCTGATCAGTCTTGACGCGGGCCATCAGCGCGCGATCATCGACCTGGTGCATCAGATCGGCGAACGGCTCGGCATTGCCGTGCTGTTCTGCTCGCACGAGATCAACCCGCTGCTGCGCGCCGTCGACCGCGTGCTCTATCTCGGCAACCGCAAGGCGGCGATCGGCTCCGTCGACGAGGTCATCAGCGGGCCGGTGCTGTCGAAACTCTACGGCACGCATATCAATGTGGTGCGGGTTGCCGGCCGCATCTTCGTCATGGCCGACGATGTCGAACTGGAGAGCGGGGCGCATGTCCACGATCTTTGACTATGAATTCATGCGCAACGCCTTTTATGCCTGCACCATCGTCGGCATCGTTTCGGGCGCGGTCGGCTATTTCCTCGTGCTCCGGGGCCAGACCTTCGCCGGTCATGCGCTCTCCCATGTCGGCTTTCCCGGCGCCACGGGCGCCGGCCTAATCGGGCTGTCGCCGTTTCTCGGCCTCACGGTGTTTACCGTCGCCGCCGGCATCGGCATCGGCCTGCTTGGCGAACGCGCGCATCGCGACGTCGCCATCGGCATCGTTTTGACGCTGTCGCTCGGCTTGGGCTTGCTGTTTCTGCATTTCTACACCGCCTTCGCCTCGCAGGCGACCAACGTGCTGTTCGGCAATGTGCTGGGCATCAGCCTGCGCACCGTTATCGTGCTTGCGGTGCTGGCGGTGGCGATCCTTGTCGCGCTTTTGCTGATAGCGCGGCCGCTGCTGTTCGCCAGCCTGCAGCCGGAACTCGCCGAAGCGCGCGGCGTGCCGCTCACTCTTGTCTCGACCCTGTTCATGGTGCTGGTCGCCGTCGCCACGTCCGAGGCGGTGCAGATCGTCGGCGTGTTGCTCGTCTTCGCGCTGATGGTGGCGCCTGCAGCCACCGCCCTCAGGCTTACCAGCGGCGTCGGAGCCGGCGTGCTGACGTCCATCGCGCTTGCCGTGATCATCGCCTGGATCAGCCTGACGCTCGCCTTCCTGACCGACTGGCCGACGAGCTTCTGGATCACGGCGCTGGGCGCGGCGGCCTATGTCGTCAGCGGCATGGTCCGGCGCCCGTCGGTCCGAGAGACTCAGGCAGCCGAGGCCGGCCTCTGAGGCTTGCCCTCCGGCAGGTCGGTCGGGCCGGCTGCAAAATTGACGTCAGGGAAATACACCCAAAAAAAGTCAGGTCTACAACCGGGCTCCTGAAACGTTTCAGCCGGGAAAGACAAATCCATTCAATGGTCTAGATCGCGACCTCTGGCGTGCCAAAGATCCGCTCCGGAGCGGCCGGAAAACCCGGAAAACCGCCATTTCAAGCGCATTTTGCGGCGGCGAATGGGCTTGCGCGAGGCCGGCTGGAAAGCTGGCCGGGAGGCGCAAAAGCGACCTCCCGCGGCCATCGCGGGCGGCGTTGACAGACCGCGGTGCTGCATGCGTATAGCAAGCCATGGGTCACGCCATGGCCGTGGCGGTTGAGACGGGGCTGGGGGGTTTCGTAACAACAGCATTGACGGCCCGGCGCCGGACGGGCGGCATGCACTCTCGAAGTGCGCCGCTCGCTCTTGGCTGACGCGCCGGCGACCGGCAGCAGTCCTGGCCTGCGTTATCTCGACCAGGCTCCGCAGAACGCCATCGTCTCAGCTTTTCGATCCGCATCGGTTCGAAGCGAACGAGGTGACGCCCTCTTAACCGATATTCGCTTCGCTACGTCCCCCTCCCCTGCTGGGCGAGTGGGACGCTGGCGATGAACCGCGCCGGCCGAGGTGTATCGGCACCGATCAGGCAAGCCTGACGACGTCGATCAAGCAAGCTTGACGACGTCGATCAAGCAAGCTTGACGACGAAGTGCTTGGTTACCGGCTCGATGATCTGCCAGGTGCCCTTGAAATCGGCTTCGACCACGAACGCATCGCCCGGACCGACCTCGACCGGCGTGCCGCCATCGGGCGTGATGATGATGCGGCCGGCGATCATGTGCACGAACTCATAGTCGGTGTAGGTGGCGTGATAAGTGCCTGGCGAGGCCCGCCAGGTGCCCGACAGCACCTTGCCATCGGCGGTGGTGTGCTGCACGGCGGTCTGCATGGTCGGCCGGCCCGCCACAACGATCCAGCCCGGCAAGTCGCCGCCCTCGGCATGCTCGACAGCGCCGAATTTGAAAATGGTGGTGTTGGTCATGGGAGGCTCCGTTTGAATTGCATGGCTGCCGGTTGGATAGCCGATGCGTGTGACGGGGGCAACGCAAGGGCCGACCCCGGATGTCCGAGATTTGGCGAAGGAGGCGGGAGAGCGGCCTTCTCCCCGTTCACCGGGAGAAGGAAGAATCTCCCCCAATGTTGCCGGCAGATCATCGCCGCGCGGCCGAACCTGGTGGTGATCTCGGAGATCGCGCTGGACAGCCTGGACAAGATGTCAGCCGGCACGCAGGCGCCCGTCAGCCAGGATGCAGACGGGCGCGCCGGCCTCCACGCGACGCTCACCGCGTTCAGCCAGGCGGGCTTAAAGGTTGCCGTCATCCGCGACGTGCCGTTCAGCGACGATCATGTCGACACCTGCGTGGCACGCGCGCTGTGGCGCGGCGAAAAGCCGTCGCTATGCGACCAGAAGCGCACCGAAGCCGCCAACGATGCCAACGCCGCCGTGGAGCGCAACATCGTGCGCGCCGTGCCGGCGCCAGCTACATCGACATGACCAGCCAGTTCTGCAACGCCAAAACCTGCCACGTCTTCATCAACGGCAAGATCGCCTACCGCGACCAGCATCACCTGGCGACGCCGTTCGCGGAGACGCTGGAGCCCGCGGTGGAGAGGGCGCTGTTTTAGGGGGAGGTGGGGTTGGGGCGCGACCAGAAGGGTGGCTTCGCGCAAATGATCGGCACGGGAAGAACCTAGAACGCCAACGCAAGCAAGAAGACGTGCTACAGCCGCAGGGTAGCTATTCTTGAGCGTATTTCAACGTGGCAAGATGCCTTGTCTCGACACGTGTGCGCAACACCAATTCTCTCTGAGCTATCCGTCCGCCAGTATTTCCTTGAAGCCTATTCCAGTCCGGACGATAATCTAAAATCAGGCAGATTCGCGCGCAAATTATTAAGCAGCGCAGGGGAATATTGGCGGAGACAAACGTCGCCGCTTGGCTCGACGCAGGCATCGCGACCTCTGACGGTAGGTACAGATGGCGAAAGTGGATACGATCAGCGATATCGTCGCCAAACTGAACGAACGCTCAGAGCCGTCGCCCACGCCTCCACTAACCAGCCTTTCCGGCGAGGCTGAGACGGACGGTTGTCTGCTTCCAAGCGGCACGCTCAAGGACGCTCACTATGGCTACCGGGATGATACTCAGTGGATATTGAGCAACGACGATGCCGCCGCCGGCGTCGGGCGATTGCCGGATAACTTTGTCGACTGCGTCGTAACAAGCCCACCCTACTATTGGCAAAGGGACTATGACGTGGATGGTCAGACCGGCCAGGAAGATACACTTGAGGCCTACGTCAAGACCTTAACTACGGTTTTCCGTCAGGTGCGTAGAGTACTAAAGCCGACCGGAACGATCTTCGTCGTCCTAGGTGACACTTATTATTCCGGCCGAGGCCAGCCCAAGGGTGGCGATCCCAAGCAGATTTGGCGCGGTGTCGCTCGCCAGAAGTACCGGGCCGTGGATCGGCCGGGTTTCGGGGTGCCGAAGAAATCGCTTCTTGGCGTGCCGTGGAGAGTCGCTCTTGCGTTACAGGCGGATGGCTGGACCTTGAGATCATCGGTGGTTTGGCGAAAGGTAAAGCCCCTCGCCGAACCCAGCGTACGCGACAGACCGTGGACCACAATCGAGACCATCTTTATCCTGACCAAGACCGGCCGATACCATTTCGATCGGAAGGGTCTTGAAGGCCAAGAGGACGTCTGGGACATTTCTGCAACAAGTGCGAACCGGCGTTACCGGCACGCCGCCCCCTTCCCCGAAGCGCTGGTCGAGCGTTGCCTTGCCGTCGGCTGTCCCTCGGGCGGTGTCGTCCTAGATCCGTATGCCGGTTCAGGGACCACCCTTCTTGTTGCTGCGGACCGGGGCATGCCAGCTGTCGGAATAGAGCTCAACCCGAAATATGTGATTCGCAGTCGGCAACGTCTTATCACCAAGCGCAGCGGCTAATTCGAGCTCGCTTGATGAAGGAAATTCTGGACGAGATTCACAAGCGCCTCCTCGAGGGCAGCCGCACCGCATCTCGAGATTTGTTCGTTGCAGCAACGGGGCCGCTAACAGGCTTTATCGTCAACGAATTTCCGAAATTGTCTGAGGACGAGCGCCACGATCTCGTGGTCGACGCAATTTTGGAACACCTACAGGCCCCCTCGAAGTATGATCCTTCTCAGGGTTCCCTCTGGTCCTATCTTTGCATGATTGCAAAACGCAATGCCATTGACTTGGTCCGTATTTCGCAGCGACGTGCCAAGTTGCTCGATCAAAAAATTGAATCTGATGTCGAGTTCTGGGCCGCTCGCGCGAAGTATATGTACGACGGCGAGGATGCGATCGATGCCCGCCATATCATGAACTTGCATGGCCACAGATTGGCGACAAACGACGTGGAGGCGAAAATCCTGGAGCTGATGCTCACCGAGGAGAAGAGTACGGGAGCCTACGCGACCGCGCTTGGCATCGACCCGAACGAACCCGATACCGAACGAATCGTCAAGCAGAGTAAGGACCGACTGTTGCTGCGAATGAAGAGGTTGCGCGATGAGCTCTGATGACGTCGACGCCGTCCTCGCACGAGCAGCGCACCGCGCAGCGTATGCTGCCCCAGACCTGATCGCACCCCTGATTAACAAGTGGCGGATCGCATTTGAGCAAGATCCTGCGGTACAGCTTGATGCCCCGAATCGTACAATCAGCGAGCTTGCGCTGTGCCGACGGCCCCGTCCGAGCATGTGGATGGTAGATGTCAAAGAGATCTCAACCGACCTTGGCATCAAACTCCCCCTACTCGTGTTTTTCCTGCGAGCCGCTGAGGCAGTGGAACGCTTCGGCGATGCCCACGCGACCGCTGATGACCATGACGGCAGGCTGATGGCCGCTCGTGACGTCGAGGACGATTAGGGCAAATGAAAGTTCCTATCGATAGTCAGGCCGCCGCTGCGACCTTTTGGGGAAATGCTGGTGGCCGCGAGCGCTATGGACGGCCGGCCGATGTTGAAATGGCGGCATCTAGCACATTGAATGTGGCGGTGCAAAGGATTGCCGGTCTTGACACATCCGGCGCCGTCAGATTGCTCCGCCGGATCGGTGCACCGCCTTGGTTCGACGGAGTAACGCGGCCACTTCGTGGCTGCCTGATCGCAGACGCTGGACACGCTTTGGTGCTAGTCGAGAAGAACGATCCGGACGACGAGCAAAGGCTTACCATCGCTCACGAAGTAGCCCATCTCCTCTGTCACTATTTGGCGCCCCGCAATCGAGCCATCCAGCATTTCGGTCCGGGAATCCTTGCCGTTCTAGACCGAACGCGAGCCCTAACCTACGGCGAGCGACTGAGCGCAGCCATGCGAGGCGTTCCGGTCGAGCCGATTCGTCACGCGATGGAGCGAGGCAACGGGATACGCGCCAGAGAGATCGAGCGGCTGGAAGCAGAAGCCGACGACCTTGCCGTAGAGCTTCTCGCGCCATGGTTTCAGCTGAAGCGGATGCGTGGCGCGTCACCGGGGGAGATTCGTGAGCAGTTTGGGCTCCCGCCCCGTATTTCTGCCGGCCTTGCAAGTCTGATTGCTCCCTCCGATAATTCATCAGGAACCCTTGGACTTTTTTCTCGCAAGTAGTTTGTCGAACTCCCGCCACCTCGCTCGAAGAATCTGTGAGAGCGAACTGGAGAAGAACATGGCGCTTGAAGAAAAAAACGATGGCAGATTTGCAGATGCCTCGGCACCAGGCGCCAGCAACCATGGCTACGCGGATCGCTTCGCCGAGGATTTTGCGGCTGACACTCTTGAGGCCGAATTCAGGGAAGCCCTGAACCTTGATAGTTGGACTGCCGGCACGCGCATGAACGAATTGTCTGTCCGGCTAGAGCGGGAGGTGGAAAAGGCGGTTCGTGATGAAGCCTTGATCGCACCGCGGGTCCTAGACAACCTCAAGCGCGGGTTAGAGGTCGCCAAAGATCGATCCACCGAATCCGGCATCTACACCTTGACCCCAGAATTGGTCACTGGCGCGCTAAAGAATATCGTTTTCAACGGGCAACTTGAGGCATGTGACGGCACTCGGGTCACGGTGAACACGTTGCCGCTCAGCGTTGTGCAGATCGGGATCTGTGTCACCAGTTATCTCGGCAATGGCGGCGGTGAAACCATAGGGCATCGGCTCTATCGACGCGATATTCTCCGTCATTTCGACGATCCAGCCGAAGAGGTCATCGCTTTCCTCGAACAGCGGTCGCGCCGCCGACCTCGCAACATCGCACACGGCGAGTTCGGAGACGACGGACAGCCCATGTCACTTAGTGACATGATGTGCCGCGCCCTGATGATATATGGGGAGCGCGCCATGCTGACCGATCGTTCAACGAGTCCTTGGCGGCTCGGTCACGGCAGCCCGATGCCGCACGAGCTTATCGTCGGTTCCGGCCGCAAGGACCTCGCCGAGGCGAGCCTGCTCATGCTTCGGCGCCTGACGCTCGAGCACAAGAAGTTCATCTTCGTTCCGAGCGAGGTCAGCGACCCGGTGGTAGTCACCATCTCCAACGCGCTTAAACCGCTGCAATATGCCGTCCTCCGGAACACCAAGGACATCGTCAGGGGGGTTTGGGAGGGCACGAGCTACGAGCGTCCCCATTACGAGCGTTCGGGCCTTCTGCAGAAGGTCAAGGATTTCGGAGAGGAAGTGGGCGGCAAAGTCATCCTTTGCGTCTACCGCGCATCATCTCTCGCGCCCGGCCGTATCTTCTATGCCCATGAGGATCATGTTCACGAGGCTGCCCAAATCGTCATGGCAGACAGCGTTCTGCAGGAGGCACGCGGCTTTCCAAACCTCATCGACATCGCCGACCGGACGTGTCGAGGTATGTTCGAACCCGGTGCCCTTGGCGCCCAAGTTCACGCGGTCATGGCGAGGACCGGCGCCCCCTTCCGCTTTCTCGATGAACGCTCAACGCGCGCCTGAGCGGCGACACGAATGGAGATGACAATGAACGACAAGATCGCTGCTGCCGCCGTCGAACTAGAGCGCACGGCTAACGATAACGGTGGGGCCTACGAAGAGCCTGCGGTCTATAAGGGCTCTGTTGCCCGCACTATGTTCGATCGGCCCGGCTCCGAGGATGGCACGGTAACAGTACTTGTTCCCGAGAAAAATGTTGGCAATGTCTGCCGCGAAGCTTTCGTACGAATCCCGAGCATCGATCCTCGCACTGGAAACCAGGAGGCAGAGTATCTTGGTGTCGTATCTTCCGGTCCGTTCGCCGAACCGGACGCCCTTAGCCCCACTGCTTCCACCTTGATCGTCGCTGCTGCACATAGCGCTGTCTTTACGCCAGGTTATCACGGCATCGCCAACGTAGAGATTTTTGGCGAGCGAGTAGCCGGCGAGATGGTGCCGCCGGTGCGCCGACCCTGCCCTAACAGTCCCGTGTTTCTCCTGCCAAACGATGACGTCCGGAAAGTACTTGGGCTGAATATCGAGGAAAACGAAAGACCGTTCCGCCTCGGTTTGTTGGATGGCGTCAGCGGCATAGCGATAGAAGTGCCCGCCGCCAAGAAATCTGTGCTCTTCAAACACACCGCGATTTTAGGCACAACAGGAGGAGGCAAGAGCACGACGGTTTCGGGCATGATTGCCAGTCTTGCGGCGGCGGATAACGCTGTTGTAGTCTTCGATACAGAAGGCGAGTACACAACAATTAACGAGCCAACCCAAAATCCGAGGATGCTTGCGGCGCTGACCAAGCGTGGCCTCCAGGCCAAAGGCGTGTCCAAAACCGCACTATTTCACCTCGCGGGGCGCAAGACAGCCAATCCGGCCCACCCGAACAAGCATGCCTTCAAGATCGCGTTTGACGACCTTTCGCCCCACGTGTTGATGGAAATCCTGGACCTTTCGGAGCCACAGGAGCGGCGTCTGATAGATGCCTACGATATATGCAAGGTAGTGATGCGTCAGCTCGGAATCTATCCGCAAAACGACGCCGAGAAGAATCAATCGCTCGACATTGACGACTTGCAATCAGGGTGGCCGCGTATGACCATTCATATGATATTCGACATCGTAAATCTCGCGATGGAGTACGCTGGTGGCACTGCTAATGCGACTCAATCCCCGGAGTTCAAAGATCACGAAGACGACATCCGCACCCTCATCAAGCAGCGCCCGCCAGAGAAGGACAAGCGTTCTTGGATGGCGATCTACGGTGTGCTCAATAAGATGCGGCGAGCCAAAATCTTTGCGGATCGGCCTGCCGATCGCTTGACCGCCGAAGCGCTGGTTAAGCCAGGCCTCGTTTCAATCATAGACCTTAGTGACATGGACGCACCATATCTGCGCAACATGGTGATCGCGCAACTTTTGCGTACGATGCAAGCCCACCAGGATCATCTCTACAAGGAATTTGAAGAGCGGGACGATGAACCCGATGCCGGCTTGATGACGCGTGTGAACATTTTCATCGAAGAGGCCCATGAATTCCTGTCGGCCGAGCGAATCCGGCAAATGCCCAACCTTTTCGACCAAGTGGCTCGCATTGCTCGCCGCGGTCGGAAGCGTTATCTTGGCTTAGTCTTCATTACACAGCTGCCCAGCCATCTACCCGACGAAGTCCTAGGGTCCGGACCCATAAACCGCTTTCATTGATGCGGCTGCCGTGATTCAAGGTCACCGACTGGAGGCTTCGATGGATCGGGACTATTTCTGGCT
>NZ_JAMYMJ010000063.1:0-26126 GCF_040318435.1 Mesorhizobium sp. M1143
CCCCCCCCCGCCCTCCGGCGTGGGGGGCTGTCTCTTGTTTAATCATAACCTCGTCCTGGCCCCGCGGCGCGCCCGCTCCCCCCCCCCCCCCCCCCCGCGGGCGCGGCGGCCCCCGGAGGAGGGGAGGCCGGACGACTGGACGAACCTGCCTCTGCCTTCTCGTCCGCAGATTGCTGAAGCCATGTCGGCGCCGTTGGCCACGGATGACGACACAACTGATTCCGAGCGTCGTCGGCAACCCGAGCTCAGTCGCGTCGAGCAGGTCGTGAAGCCTTCGACCGAGAACGAATTCGAGATCGATCACCTGGATGACGTGGAGGACGAGGTTGCCCGCAACCGTCGACTGACGCGCCTGATGCAGGGCGTTGCGCGGCAGGCGTCGCTCGACCCCGGCGACGGCGTGGATATGTGAGGCTCCCATGGTAAAGCCACCTCGCAAGCAACGCCTGTCCGTCTATCTCGATCCGAAGGTCATGAGCAGGCTGGCCGAACATGCGGCGCGCCGTGATTTTTCACGGTCGCTCGTCGCGGAGGCGGCAATCGAGTCGTTCCTCTCACCCGATGCCGCCGAGCGGCAGGAGGCGGCGATCACCAAGCGGCTTGACCAGCTGGACCGCCGTATGACGCGCCAGGAGCGCGATGTCGCGATTGCCGTGGAGACGCTCGCTGTTTTCGTCCGCTTCTGGCTGGCGACAACGCCGGCTTTGCCCGAGCCCGCGGCACAGGCAGCCCACTCCAAGGCTGGCGAGCGCTATATGCCTTCGTCACCGCGCTCGGCCGGCGCCTGGCGAGAGGTCCAAAGCTTCGGCAGGAGATCTCCGAGGACATCGATGGCGGTCTGGACACACACCAGCCCGGCACGCCCGCGCGCTGAACGGACTGGCGGACCGAGATTTTGCAAGCATCGATATGTCAAGCATATCAAAGTATTGTAACGATATGTTGTCATGGAACTCGCGTTGCCAACCTGTCGGGGGGTTTGGCAGACAAGAGCTAGACAGCCGCAGGGCAGGGTCGCTGATACGGGAACCATGTTGGGCGCGAAATCCGCAATTCAAGATCCGTGATTGCATGAGGGACCACGCCTTTATGAGCTTCTAGAAAAAGCAGCCGTCTGAGCCGAACCAGTTATCTCAGTGGCTAGGCGGTGTCAGGATCTTTTCGTTGAAAATTATAGTCTGTATGCTATAAGGCAAAGGGCGAATGAAAAACCAAAAGCTCACGGTATGGATGGGATCGTCGAAGGATGACCTGCGCGAGTTTCCGGTCGATGTTCGCCGGTTGATGGGTGTCGCAATCAACGACGCCCAGAATGGTGAGGAGCACCCGGCTGTCAAAGCCCTGAAAGGGTTTGGGGGCCGCAGCATCCTCGAGGTGGTCGACGACTTCGACGGAGATACCTACCGCGCCGTCTACACCGTCCGCTTCGCTGGCGTGATCTACGTCCTTCATTGCTTCCAGAAGAAGTCGAAGAGGGGCAGGGAGACACCCAAGCATGAAATCGATCTCGTCACAGTACGATTGAAGGCGGCCGAGGCGCACTATCGTGAAAACTATGGGAAAGGAACAAAGTCATGACGGAAGACATCACCGCCGAAGTGAGCAGCGGCAACGTGTTTGCGGACCTCGGCTTTGACAATCCCGAAGAGGAATTGCTCAAGGCCAAGCTGGCCCGCGAGATCCGCGCCATTATCAAGCGCCGGCGCCTGACCCAGGCGAAGTCGGCTGAACTGCTCGGAATGAAACAGCCCGACGTCTCCGCGATCGCCACAGGGCGAACGGGTAAGTTTTCAATAGACAGGCTGGTTCGCTGTCTGGACCGGCTCGACTACAAGGTCGACGTGGTGGTTCGCCACAAGCCTCGACGGTCAACTCGTGCTGAAGCCGCGTGATCTGACGGCTTTACCGACGAGCGCACAATTGACGGCGAGCGCCGCCCTTGCCTGAAGATCGCCGGCCTTGATCACAGGTCGGCACCGCCAATCTCCTGTATTTGCACGCTACGCCACTACGCCTCGATATAGGTGTTGAAACCACTCGAGATGCGGCTCTCTTAATCATCCCCGTCCAGGGGCCGTCCATGTTCCCCCGGATCGAAACGGGGACAGGATGGCAGCTTCGCCTCACAATTCAGAAGGTCTGGCGCGCGGCGCACGCATGCTGCGCACAGCGCTCGGACCTGCGATCGCGCGCTATCTCGACGACGCCGGCATCGTCGAAGTGATGCTTAATCCCGATGGACGTTTGTGGATCGACCGCCTGACCGAGGGGTTGTCCGACACAGGAGAGCGTTTGTCAGCAGCGGACGGCGAGCGCATCGTTCGCCTCGTCGCTCATCATGTCGGTGCCGAAGTCCATGCCGGCGCCCCACGTGTCTCGGCCGAGCTGCCCGAGACGGGGGAGCGGTTCGAAGGGCTTCTTCCTCCCGTCGTCGCGGCGCCCGCCTTCGCGATCCGCAAGCCCGCCGTCGCCATCTTCACCCTCGAAGATTATGTCGCGACCGGAATCATGTCGGCGCAGCAGGTGGACGCGCTGCGCCAGGGCGTTGCCAACCGCGCGAACATCCTCATTGCAGGCGGCACCTCCACGGGCAAGACCACGCTGATCAACGCGCTGTTGGCCGAGGTGGCCAAGACCGTCGATCGCGTCGTGATCATCGAGGATACGCGGGAACTGCAATGCGCAGCGCCGAATCTCGTGGCGATGCGAACGAAAGACGGTGTCGCGTCGCTCTCCGATCTTGTTCGCTCATCGCTGCGCCTGCGCCCCGACCGCATTCCAGTCGGAGAGGTGCGCGGGGCCGAGGCGCTCGAACTGCTCAAGGCCTGGGGCACCGGCCACCCCGGCGGCCTTGGCACGATCCACGCCGGCAGCGCCATAGGTGCGCTCCGAAGGATGGAGCAGCTGATCCAGGAAGCCGTGGTCACGGTTCCACGCGCGCTGATCGCCGAGACGATCGACCTGGTTGCCGTCCTTTCCGGCCGCGGCTCAGCCCGCCGACTGTCCGAACTCGCCCGTGTCGATGGCCTGAGCCCGGACGGCGATTACCGGGTCGCGCCAGCCGTCCTCGAGGGCGACGACAGCCCGACCTTGCTCATCCAAAGCCCTGAAGGAGAAATTCCATGATCCAACGCCTGCGCCTCGCGCGCCATCGTCTCGCCATGACCGTCTCCGGTGCCACGCTCATCCTGGTGATGGCCGCGCCCGCTTATGCCTCCGGCTCGTCAATGCCGTGGGAACAGCCGCTGCAACAGATCCTCCAATCGATCGAAGGTCCGGTCGCCAAGATCATGGCGGTGATCATTATCATCGTAACCGGCCTGACGCTCGCCTTCGGCGACACGTCTGGCGGCTTCCGCCGGCTCATCCAGATCGTGTTCGGCCTGTCCATCGCTTTCGCGGCGTCGAGCTTCTTCCTGTCGTTCTTCTCGTTCGGCGGCGGAGCGCTGGTCTGATGGCGGGCGCTGTCGAACAGGGCGGCCCAATGCCGGATTATACAGTGCCCGGCTATACGGTCCTTGTACACCGCGCGCTGACGGAGCCGATCCTGCTCGGTGGCGCCCCGCGCGCCATTGCGATCATGAACGGGACGCTCGCGGGCGCCGTGGGGCTGGGGCTGCGTCTGTGGCTCGTCGGCATCGCCATCTGGGCGATCGGCCATGTTGCCGCAGTCTGGGCGGCCAAGCGCGATCCGCTTTTCGCCGACGTCGTTCGCCGGCACCTGCGCATACCCGCGCATCTCACGGTCTAAGCGAGGTCGCACCTATGATGAACCTTGCCGAATATCGCAACCGCAGCAGCCGGCTCGCCGACTTCCTGCCCTGGGCGGCATTGGTCGGCGCTGGAATCGTCCTCAACAAGGACGGCAGCTTCCAGCGCACCGCGCGTTTTCGCGGTCCCGATCTCGACAGCGCCGTGCCGGCCGAACTGGTCGCCGTCGCCGGCCGGCTCAACAATGCCTTCCGCCGCCTCGGCTCCGGCTGGGCGATCTTCGTCGAGGCACAGCGCCATGCCTCGACGCGCTATCCCGACAGCAGCTTTCCGGATGCGGCCTCGACGCTGGTCGATGCGGAGCGCAAGGCGGGCTTCGAGGAGGCCGGCGCGCATTTCGAGTCCAGCTACTTCCTGACGCTCACCTATCTTGCGCCCGCCGAAGACACCGCCCGCGCGGAAAGCTGGCTCTACGAAGGGCGGGAGAAGAAGGGCCTCGACCCCAATGAGGTGCTGACCGGGTTCACTGACCGCAGCGACCGCGTCCTGCGCCTAGTCGAAGCCTTCATGCCGGAGTGCCGCTGGCTCGATGACGCCGAGACGCTGACCTATCTGCATGGCTGCGTCTCGACCAATCGCCACCGTGTCCGCGTTCCCGAAACGCCGATGTATCTCGATGTCCTGCTGGCCGACCAGCCGCTGACCGGCGGGCTTGAGCCGCGGCTTGGCGCGTTGCATCTGCGCATTCTCACGGTCACGGGGTTCCCGACCGCGACCACGCCGGGTCTGCTCGACGAGCTGAACCGGCTGGCCTTCCCGTATCGCTGGTCGACACGCGCGATCCTGCTCGACAAGACTGATGCGACCCGGCTGCTGACAAAGATCCGGCGTCAATGGTTCGCCAAGCGCAAATCGGTCGCCGCGATCCTCAAGGAGGTGATGACCAACGAGGCGTCCGTCCTCGTGGACACCGACGCCGCAAACAAGGCCGCTGATGCCGACATGGCGCTCCAGGAGCTCGGCGCCGACTATGCGGGCATGGCTTATGTCACCGCGACGGTGACTGTTTGGGACGATGATCCTGGCATCGCCGACGAGAAACTGCGCCGGGTCGAAAAGGTCATCCAGGGCCGCGATTTCACGGCAATTATCGAAACCATCAACGCCGTCGACGCCTGGCTCGGCAGCCTGCCGGGTCACGTTTACGCCAACGTCCGTCAACCTCCCATCTCCACCCTCAATCTCGCCCACATCATTCCGCTTTCCGCGGTGTGGGCGGGCGAGGTGCGGGACGAGCATCTTGCAGCGCCCCCTCTGCTTTTCGGCAAGACCGAAGGCTCGACCCCGTTCCGGCTTTCGCTTCATGTCGGCGACGTCGGCCACACGCTGATCGTCGGCCCGACAGGCGCGGGCAAGTCCGTGCTCTTGGCGCTGATGGCGCTGCAGTTCCGCCGCTATGCGGGGTCACAGGTATTTGCCTTCGATTTCGGCGGCTCGATCCGCGCGGCGGCACTCGCCATGGGCGGCGACTGGCATGATCTCGGCGGCGATCTCAGCGATGGAGCGTCCGATAGCGTCAGTCTTCAGCCGTTCGCGCGCATTCACGATGTCCCCGAGCGCGCCTGGGCCGCCGACTGGATCGTGGCGATCCTGACGCGTGAGAATGTGACGATCACGCCTGAGATCAAGGAGCATATCTGGACGGCGTTGAGTTCTCTGGCGTCCGCGCCTGTCGAGGAGCGCACCATCACCGGCCTGGTCGTGCTGCTGCAATCAAACGATCTCAAGCAGGCATTACGTCCCTATTGCGTCGGAGGTCCCTATGGCCGCCTGCTCGATGCCGAGCACGAGCATATCGGATCGGCGTCGGTCCAGGCATTCGAAACCGAGGGGCTGATCGGAACAGGTGCCGCGCCCGCCGTCCTGTCCTATCTCTTCCATCGCATCGAGGACCGGCTCGATGGCTCGCCAACCCTTCTCATCATCGACGAAGGCTGGCTTGTGCTGGACGATGAGGGCTTTGCCGGCCAGCTCCGCGAATGGCTAAAGACGCTGCGCAAGAAGAACGCCAGCGTCATCTTCGCCACGCAGTCGCTCAGCGACATTGACGGCTCGGCAATCGCGCCCGCGATCATCGAGAGCTGCCAGACCCGGCTTCTCCTGCCGAACGAGCGCGCCATCGAGCCGCAGATCACGGCGATCTATCGTCGATTCGGCCTCAACGATCGGCAGATCGAGATCATCGCGCGGGCGATGCCAAAGCGCGACTATTACTGCCAGTCCCGACGCGGCAACCGGCTGTTCGAGCTCGGTCTGTCGGATGTGGCACTCGCGCTCTGCGCTGTATCCGCGAAGACCGACCAGGCCGCGATCGCCAGCATCGTCGCCGAGCATGGCCGCGACGGGTTCCTCGCTGCCTGGCTCACCCACCGTGGCGTCGGCTGGGCCGCTGAACTCGTTCCCGCCCTAACCAGCCCCGCCCTCACCAACAAGGAGAAGTCCCCATGAAACAACGCCGTTCCCTTGGCATGCGGTTCGCCGCCGCACTGCTTGTCGCTCCTGCCGCGCTCTCGCCGATGCTGGCGACGCCGGCACAGGCCTTGATCGTTTTCGATCCCTCGAACTATTCGCAAAACGTCCTGACGGCAGCGCGCTCGCTCGAACAGATCACCAACCAGATCACCTCGCTTCAGAACGAAGCGCAGATGCTCATCAACCAGGCCCGCAATCTCGCGAGCCTGCCGTTCTCCTCTCTGCAACAACTCCAGCAGTCCGTGCAGCGTACGCAGCAACTGCTCGGTCAGGCGCAGAACGTTGCCTATGACGTCCAGCAGATCGATCAGGCTTTCCAGCAGAAATACGGCAACGTCTCGCTGTCGGCTTCGGATCAGCAACTCGTCGCCGACGCGCGCTCGCGCTGGGGCAACACGGTTGGTGGCCTTCAGGACGCTATGCGTGTGCAGGCGGGCGTCGTCGGCAACATCGACACCAATCGCAGTGAGATGTCGGCGTTGGTCGGCCAGAGCCAGGGTGCGACCGGCGCGCTTCAGGCAACACAGGCCGGCAACCAGCTCCTCGCGCTCCAAGTGCAGCAGCTCGCCGATCTCACCGCTGTCGTCGCCGCGAACGGTCGGGCGCAGGCGTTGCAATCGGCCGAACAGGCCACCGCCGTCGACCAGGGCCGAGAGCAGCGCCGGCGCTTCCTGACGCAGGGCTCGGGCTACCAGCCCGGCAGTGCGCAGATGTTCTATGGCAAGAACTGAGGTCGGCGCGATGGAAGGCAAGCTCCTCGCTCGTGTCAGTGCGGTCATCTTCATCGCGGTCGCTTTGACAGTGACCGCGATCGAGATGAGCAGCAAGGACGATGAGCCTGACGCCCTTGGGACACGGGACCGTTCCACCGCGTCACAAGACCCGCTCGCGTTCGAATTGCGCCGCTGTTCCGGGATCGGCGAGGCCGGTCCTCGCGATCCCGGTTGTCTGAAAGCGTGGGCAGAGAGCCGGCGCCGGTTTCTCGCTCCAGGTGACTCGGCAACGGCGCCTGCTGCCGTTGCCCCGAAAACGTTATTCCCTGATGTGCCGGCGTCAGCCGACCGGAAAGGAGGGACGCGGATGGATGTGACCACTCCCGCGATGCAGGTCGAGCCTCCTCGGCCGGAGGCTCGCTGACATGGGCGGCATGGGCGTCATCGACCATTTCCTCGAAGTCTTCACGCGCTACATCGACAGCGGCTTCGGCCTGCTCGGCGGGGAGGTCGGCTTTATCGCCACAACCCTGATCGTCATCGACGTGACGTTGGCTGCGCTCTTCTGGTCCTGGGGTGCGGACGACGACATCATGGCGCGCCTCGTCAAGAAGACCCTATTCGTCGGCGTCTTCGCCTATCTCATCTCCAACTGGAACAATCTCGCCCGCATCGTCTTTGAAAGCTTCGCCGGGCTTGGCCTGAAGGCCTCGGGTACGGGTTTTACCGTCAACGATCTCATGCGCCCGGGCAAGGTGGCGCAGACCGGGCTCGATGCCGGCCGGCCGTTGCTGGACTCGATCTCGAACCTGATGGGCTATTGGTCCTTCTTCGAGAACTTCATCCAGATCGCCTGCATGTTCTTCGCCTGGGCGCTGGTGCTGCTGGCCTTCTTCATCCTGGCAATCCAGCTTTTCGTCACGCTGATCGAATTCAAGCTGACCACGCTCGCCGGTTTCGTGCTCATTCCCTTCGGTCTGTTCGGCAAATCCGCCTTCATGGCCGAGCGGGTGCTTGGCAACGTCATCTCGTCCGGCATCAAGGTGCTGGTGCTCGCCGTCATCATCGGCATCGGCTCAACGCTCTTTTCCGAGTTCACCGCGGGGTTCAGCGGCAACACGCCGTCGATCGACGATGCCATGGCGATCGTGCTGGCCGCGTTGTCGCTGCTCGGCCTTGGCATATTTGGACCTGGCATTGCCAACGGCCTCGTCTCCGGCGGCCCGCAACTCGGCGCGGGTGCTGCGGTCGGCGCTGGGCTCGCCGTCGGAGGCATGGCAGCAGTCGGCACTGCGGCCGGCGGCGCAGTCGTGTCTGGAGGCGCGGCTGTCAGTGGCGGTGCTGCAGCGGCGGCCCGTGGCGGTGCCGCCATGGCGGGCAGGGCGTCCACAGCCTACGGCCTCAGCGCGGCCGGAGAGTCTGGCTTTTCTGGCGTCGCATCCGGGCTCGGCGGTGTCATCAGAGCCGGCGCCCAAGGTGCCATCTCACCGCTCAAGCGTGCGGCCAATAATGCGGCAGGCAGCATGAAGCACAGCTACCAGTCGGGCGCTCGCGCTGCCTTCGAGACGACGGGCGGGTCATCCACGGCTGGCACAATCGGCGCGAACGCGCCCGAAGCCGGCTCCGCACCCGTCGCGTCCTCCGCAACCGAAAGTCAGCCAGCCTGGGCGAAGCGCATGAAGCGCTCGCAACAGATGACCCATGGCGTCCAGGCCGCCGCCCACGCCGTTCGCAGTGGCGACAGCCATGGCGGCGGCTCCTCGATCAACCTCTCTGAAAGTGACTGAGCATGTTCAAACGACCGTCCACGCACTACGGCAAGTCCCCACAACCCGAGACCCCCTACCAACGCGCTGCTCAGCTCTGGGACGAGCGCATCGGTTCGGCTCGCGTGCAGGCGCGCAACTGGCGCACCATGGCCTTCGGTTGCCTGGCGCTCGCCGCGGGGTTCTCGGCCGCGCTCATCTGGCAATCCGCCAAAGGCTCGATCGTGCCTTGGGTGGTGCAGGTCGATCGTCTCGGCCAGGCGCAGGCTGTGGGACCTGCGGTCGGCGACTATCAGCCGAACGATCCGCAGATTGCCTTCTACCTGGCGCACTTCATCGAACAGGTGAGGTCGATCCCCGCCGATCCGGTCATCGTGCGGCAGAACTGGCTGCGCGCCTACGACTTCGCGACGCAGGGCGGGGCGCTGGCTCTCAACGACTATGCGCGCGCCAATGACCCGTTCACCAAGGTCGGCAAGCAGCAGGTCGCCGTCGATGTGTCGTCGGTCATCCGCGCATCGCCGGTGAGCTTCCGAATCGCCTGGGTCGAACGCCGCTATCAGGACGGCTCACTGGCTTCCACGGAGCGCTGGTCCGCCATCCTCACCATTGTCGTCCAGCCCCCGCGCGACGCTGATGCGCTGAGGAAGAACCCGCTTGGAATCTACATCAACGCCATCAACTGGTCGAAGGAGCTTGGACAATGATGCCCGTACTCTGCAAAGCCGCCCCCTGGGGGCGTCCGGTTTTCCTCATCCACGCAATGCCGGCCTTCCGCAAAATGGCCCTTCCAGCGCTTTTGCTTTGCACTTCGGCGCTTGCGGGCTGCGCCACCAGGCAGAAGCCGCCGGAGATTTCCTATGACGATCCGGTCCCGGCCGTGCATGCCGTCGATCCGCCACCGCCCGTCAAGGTGGTGGAGCTGTCGAAGCCGCTGCCGCTTCCAGGCCAGTTGAAGCCGGTCGGCAAGGCCGCAAAGCCCGACCCGGAACCGACCGATCCGACCGCGCGCGTGAACTTGGCCAATGCGGCCGCGCGCGTCCAGCCTGTCCGCAACGGCTTCATCAACTCGATGCAGGTCTATCCATTCGTCGATGGCGCGCTCTATCAGGTCTATGCCTCGCCGGGGCAGATCACCGACATCGCGCTCCAGCCCGGCGAGCAGCTCGTCGGTTCCGGTCCCGTCGCCGCCGGCGACACCGTGCGCTGGATCATCGGCGATACCGAGAGCGGTACGGGCGCGGCCAAGCAGGTCCACATACTCGTCAAGCCGACGCGCGCCGACCTTCTCACCAATCTCGTCATCAATACCGATCGGCGTACCTATCACATGGAACTGCGCTCGACGCCGTCGACCTATATGGCGTCGGTTTCCTGGCAATACCCGCAGGACCAACTCATCGCCTTGCGCAGGCAGAACCAGCAAGCTGAGGCTGCACAGCCGGTCTCGACAGGCATCGATCTTTCTCGCGTCAATTTCCGCTACGAGGTGACGGGCGATCGCGCACCGTGGCGGCCGCTGCGCGCCTTCGACGATGGCAAGCAGGTGTTCATCGAGTTCCCGCGGGGCATCGGCCAGGGTGAGATGCCGCCACTCTTCGTGGTAGGGCCGGAAGGCGACACGTCCGAGCTGGTCAACTATCGCGTGCGCGGCAACTACATGATCGTCGACCGGATGTTTGCCGCCGCCGAGTTGCGCCTCGGCGCCGGCAAGAACCAGAGGCGCGTCCGCGTCTCCCGCACCGATGGGGTAAGGAGCAGTCGATTTTCATGGATGCATGGCCCTGGTGAGACCCCGCCAGCGACGAACCTCCGAACAGGCAGGGGAGGGTCGTCATCATGAGCGACAAAATGGATCCCGGGAAGAAAGAAGGCCGGGGGCCGGCGAATGACGCCCGGCCGGAGGCACCGGTCGAGGATGACGCCCGGCCGTTGACAGGTGAGCCGGCCGCGGCCATGCGGCTGCGCGCCGAGCCGTCGCGCGTGACGCGTCTGTCCCGCAAGGCGTTGGCCGGATTGGGGCTCGCCGCTAGCCTCGCTGTCGGCGGTGCGCTGATTTACGCGCTTCAGAACCGTCAGCAAGGCCAGGGTCAGGAGCTCTATTCAACCGATAATCGTTCGACGCCCGATGGGCTCGCCGGTCTGCCAAAGGACTATACGGGCGTTCCAAAGCTTGGCCCACCGCTTCCCGGCGATCTCGGCCGCCCGATCCTCAACGCGCAGAATGGCGGCCCGGCGAACGGAGCGCCGTCGTCGGGCTCGGTCGGACCGGATCCAGAGGAACAGCGCCGGGAGCAGGAACTGGAGGCGGCGAGGACCGCGCGTCTGTTCGCGTCCACGCAAACGCGGCCCGCTAGTGACGCGACTGTCGCTCGAGCCACGACAGACACCATGCCACAAACCGATCTCGCCAACCTTGGCCTCGCGCCGCAGTCAGCGACGCCCTCGGCGCAAGACCGCCAACTTGCGTTCCTCGACCAGCCGCCTGACAAGCGCACCGTCTCGTCGGATCGTGTTGCGGCGCCGGCGTCGAAAAACGTCCTGCAGGCGGGCGCCGTCATCGCAGCTGCCCTCATCACTGGCATTCGCTCAGACCTGCCCGGTCAGATTACCGCGCAGGTGACGGAGAATGTCTATGACAGCCCCACCGGACATATCCGTCTCATTCCGCAGGGGACGCGCCTCATCGGCCAGTATGACAATGGGGTCGGCTTCGGCCAGCGTCGCGTGTTGCTGGTATGGACCAGGCTGATTTTTCCTGACGGCCGCTCCATCGTTCTGGAACGTGAGCCTGGCGCGGACGCTGAGGGCTATGCCGGTCTCGAGGACGGCGTCGACTATCACTGGGGCGAGTTGTTCAAGGCTGCAGCACTTTCCACGGTTCTGAGCATCGGCGCGCAAGCAGGCTCATCGGGCCAGGAGAGCGACATCATGCGCGCTCTTCGCCAGGGTGCTTCCGACAGCATCAGCCAGACAGGCCAGCAGATCGTCCAGCGGCAGCTCAACATAGCGCCGACGCTCACCATCCGACCGGGATTCCCGGTGCGGGTGATCGTCACACGCGATCTCGTGCTCGAACCTTATGGGGGCTGAAATGGCCAAGCTGAAACTGGGGCCAATCGCTGACGACAAGCCTGTCAAGGTCATGGTGGAACTCCCTGCGGCACTGCACCGTGATCTGACGGCTTATGCCGAGATCCTCGGCCGCGAAGCGGGGCAACGGCCCGCCGATGCGCCGCGCCTCATCGTTGCGATGCTGGAGCGGTTCATTGCGACGGATCGAGGCTTTGCCAGGGCAAAGCGTTCGGAGGGTGGTTAGAGGCTGGACGACTGAAGTCAAACCGGGTCAGTCGCACCTCCCAGTCATGGCGTGACTTCAGAAATCGCGCCGCGGCGTCCCGAACTTCCTCCATTGACAGGGGTAGGCCCGGGTCGCGTTGCGGCCACCAGGTTTCTTGCGGTCCCAACCAGGCGCAGAAGCGCACGCTTTGGGTTCGATTCCAGCCACACCGCCTTAATCGAACTGATGCTGTGCTGACCGTCGATGGGTTTCCATACTGTAGCGTCGATGGCGACTGTCCTGGCAAAACCTTCGCCCGCCAGAGTAACGCCTTGACCGAGTTGCACCTTGAGGATGACCGTCGCTTCGCTCGCGCGACATATTTGAATAGCGGGGCCACCACCTGCGGCAATCTTTTCCAACAAAACCGGATCCAGCGGCGATCCGACCGAAACCAGCAGGCAGGTATCTGCAAGATCTGCCCATGTGACCGCAGACCTTTCAGCAAGCGGATGGTAACAGGGCAGGAGAATGAACAAGCGCTCGTGTCCAAATAGCTCGCTGCGGCATAAGGCGCCGTTCTCGAGCCCGTGCGTGAACACGATGTCAAGGCGCCGGCGACGTATTGCCGCCAGACACTGATCATGGGGAACGTCCTCGATGGCGATGCTCACGTCCGGATGCAAGCCGCGAAATCGATCGACAAGCCGCGCCACGAACGCCCGTCCTATCTGACCGCACAACCCTATCTTGACTGTTTTGGCATCCTGGTCGCCAGGACCACCTCCGGCCATGGCATCTTGCAACCCTTCATAATGAGCCCGGACGAGGTTAGTCCAGGCCCGGCCTGCTTCGGTCAGCCGAACGCCATGGACGTCGCGGTCAAACAACTGCATGTCCAGCAATTGTTCGAGAGCAACGATGTTGCGGCTGACACAGGATTCCCTCACCCTGAGAACTCTTGCGGCCTGCCTGAGGCTGCCATGGTCGACAGCCGCGAAGACATGGTCCAAACGACGCAACGTGTTGTTGACCTGTCTCAAGGCACAGGAGCCTATTCCTGCGCGGCGGCGACGCTAACCGGCAGGGTCGGATACAAGCTGGTTTCGTAGACGTACTCGTGCGGAATGGCCGGAGCGGCCATCTGGGAAAGGTATCGGTTCAGGTTTTCCTCGCTATTGCTCGCCGCGAGACTACAGAAATTTCCGCTGTTCCAGGTCAGGGCGCAGTAGCTGAAATGCGCGCGTATGGCGTCAGCCATCTTTGCCAAAGTCACCTCATTGCCGAACATCGTATTCAGAACGAGGGTTTGCTTTTTCTCGATTTCGTCTGGGGGAAAATAGCGCGCCTTGAAGCCGAAATCCTTCTGGTATTCGCGACGCCTGTAGTCCGGCTCCTCGGTTGCCCGGAACTTCTCGACGAAGACGAAGATTCCGTCCGGCTTGAGGTGCTGTGTCACGAACTCGATCTGTCCCACTCTGTTCGGCGAGTACATCTGAAAGGTCGTATCTTCCAGAATGATATCGAAACCGTGGGCGAAATTTGCCAGTCGCGGATCCGAGCCCAGGACGTCCTTTGTCAAATGATGGAAGGGACCAATGAAAAAGTCGGCGTGCGGTGGTTGGCCATAAGCCATGAAGCATTTGTAATTCTCCGCGTTCGGGCTGCACGACAGTGAGCGTACCTGCCCATCGGACAGTTCCGACAGTGTCCTCGCCATCGTGCCTTCCGCTGTTCCAAGGCTATATAGCGAAAGCGGACCACCACGATGCCGTGCGTATTTCAGCACTGCGTAGGCCATCCGGCACTCTTCCTCTAATCTGTAGGGAATGCTGCCGTGATAGTGCTGGTCGAAAAAACCTTGTCGTGCCGCATGCAGGCTGACCAAGCCGTGCAGCAGTTCATCGCTCGGCAGAAGGCGGGCGTCCGCGACGGGCTTGCGGATTGGCATCCCGCTCTTGCCAGCGGCGGTCGCGGCGAAAAAGCCGGCTAGTCGGTTGATCCGTGGGCCAGCGTCGCACTCAGCCAGAAAGTCGTCGAGTCCACGCATCGCAGTATGCCTCCAGCACCGTTCCGTTGGTGAGATGCCGATACGTCGATAGGGGAAATGCCACTAAGATAAGTGGGGTCTAATATTTCGCCTGGCTCAAGTATTGGCTGAGCCAACTCGTAGGCCTGCCGGATACAGACGGCTTTCGCTCGTTTGCCATTTTTTCGCTAAAGTCACATCTTCTACCAATCCAGAGTTATTTGCGCGTTGTTCAGCAACCAATGGTTCGCCACATCATGCGACGACTGGCCACTCGCCAGTAAGGAGGCTGTGGATACGTGAATACTCTTGCCCTCGACCCGACCGAGAATCGCCGCTCACGGCACCAATCCCTTGCCCACAAGTATGAGAGTTGGGGGAGCGTGCGGGCGGACGTAGTCAAAAGAACCGGGCTTGAGCGTCAGGAGACAAGGCTCCTCCAGCCAAACCATGTGTTCTTGATGAACCTGAAGGGCACGGCGTCCCGCGGAGAAGACATTGTGGATGGGCGCCGGATTGCCTTTTTGCCGCGCCGGGCCGGTTCGATAATCTTCATGCCGGCCGGCAGTGATTGGAATGGATGGGACGAGGGGGAAGCGACCGCTTCCTATCTCCTGGTCTCGATTGAAAAAGGGTTCGCCGACGAGGTGTTTGCGGGAATGGCTCGCCATCGCCCGGCAGTGCTGCCGCCTTCGATCGGGTTTCGGGACGGCACTGCAGAGTTGGCGTTGCAGAGGATTGCTTTGGAGCTCAAGCAGCCTGACCCCATCAGCGCAACCATGGTGGAGTGCCAGGCCACGCAATTGCTCGGCCAAATGTTAAGGTTGAACGGCGTCCATCAGGAGCCGGCAAAAGGCGGTTTGTCATCGTTCGATCTCAAGCGGGCAGTGGACATGATCGAGACGTTGTCGGACGGCAGACCTACGCTGGCCGATCTGGCAAAAGAAATTGGGGTTAGCCGGTTCCATTTCTGGAGGGCCTTCAAGCAGTCGACAGGCATGACGCCGCACGCATTCATTGCGCAGCGACGGTTGGAGCAGTCCGCGGACATGCTGCGATCGACCAATCTGTCGGCGACGGAAATCGCGATGGAATGTGGTTTCGGCAGCTCCAGCCATTTCGCGACCGCCTTTAAGCGGGCTTTCGGTGCGGGCCCGACGGAATTTCGTCGTAAGTGGCGAATCTAGGTCGCCGCTTGTTGTTCTCAGCAAGTATCGGAAAACCCCAACATCACAGTAAAGCAGGCTTGGCGGAAGAAGGTATCCATCGGCGGTCAGCTCGGATACGCCGCTCATGTCAAACCTGGTTCGAAATCATCATGCCAAAGGGCGGGCCGGCCGGTCCAATCCGTGCCTCGGATTCCTGGCCAGCACGCTATCGGCGGCCGTTGCCCGAAACGGCTTCTACATCGCCTCCGCCTGGATTGTCGTCGAGCGAGGATACGGAACCGCCGGCGTCGCGACGTTCCTTGCGATCGTCAGCGTTGTCGAATTCATCGCGAGCCCTTTGGCCGGCGTAGCGGCGGATCGATTTGACAGGCGGTGCTTGAACGTTGCGGCAGACCTCAGCCGCTTTCTCGTTATGCTGGCTACCGCTTGCGCGCTCCTCTACATGGACGTGTTTCTGATCATCTGTCTGTCAGCGGCCCTCTTTTCGTTTTGCGACCGTGTCGCCCTTACGAGCTCTCAATCAATGATCCCCGTGATAGCTGACGGCCGCGATCTTGTAGCCTCGAATTCCGCCGTCTTCTTCGTCATGCAGGTCGGCAATCTCGGCGCAGCTCTGCTTGCAGGGGCTTTGCTGCATGAGCGCTCCCCAGCCCTACCATTCACCGTTCTTGCTGCTTTCTTCCTGTTTTCAGCGGGTTGCCTAGCCTTGATGCGGCTGCAACCGGTTTCGCTCGATGTCCGCACCGCCAAAATCTCGGCAGCCCAAATCGATCTGAGCCTGCGCCGTCTCATTGTCGTCTACGCGCTTCTCTATACAAGCGCGGTGCTTGTCAGCGTCGTGGGATCTAGCTTCGTCCAGGAGCAGAAGGGTACTGCCGTGGATTTCGGCTACCTCGAGGCTGCATGGTCGGCGGGCTCACTGATCGGTGCGGTCTCTCTATTCCGGATTGAAAGATCGATGAGCACTCATGCGCTCCATCTCATGCTTTTGGGCTTAACGGCGCTGGTACTCATGGCGCTGGCATTTCTGCCCACGCCCTGGACAGTGATCCTTTTTGCCGCGCTCGGATTTATATACAATCTTGGACGCGTCAGCGTTGAAGTCACATTGCAGACGCGTGTGTCGGATTATCTGTTGGGCCGGGCAAAAGGCATCATGCATAGTGTGGCCGTGGTGCTCGGATTACTCGTGTTCGGCATCGCCGCCGCAGTAGGAAATCGAGCATTTCCTTCGACGATTTTCTTCAGCTTTGGCGTAGCGCTCCTCATCAGTGTTTCGTGTTTGAGCGTCAGTGTCGTTCAGACGCAAGAAAAAGGTGAATCGTGAGGTGGAAGAGCTAACAGCAGGCGTAGATGCGAAACAGGCAGTCCTGGGGTCGCTGACGGCACTCTACCCCTGGATGAGCCCATACCATTCCCGGCCGATCCGCGATTATGCGTTTCGCCTGTTTACGGCGCCGGCTTCGGTTCCCATGCCAGAAATCCGGCTCCGAGCCTTCACCAAACTACTCGACATCATCAGGAAGGCAGCGACACGAAACGGGTTGTCTGCCGATACCGCCTCAGAAATCTGCAGGGATTTCGAAAGGCGCCGCGTGTTGCAGACAGGCCCTCATTTGTTTCTCCTCATGGAGCCAGAAGCCTATTACACGCATATCTTCAGCCTCCTTGGTCTCTCGGCGCACGGGTGTTCGACCTACGTTTCCTACGCCGTTTCGACGGTGAATCTCGTCGAAAAGCCACGCAAGGGGCCAGGCTGGCTCACCGTTGACGGGAAGCCGGTCAACGTCTTTGGCCTGAGCCGAAGCCGGATGATCGGGTACAGCCTGCTAGCCGGGCGGGGACCCTATAAGTTCGAGTTGTTACCGACGGAACCAAACACTGGGGGCGACGCGCTCACGCTGCTTCGTGCCCTTCTGCCGAAGACGCAATTCGAGCGGCCCGCGCATGCCATCAAGGCAGCCAATCTTACGCTTTGGCCAAAAATGTTCGGAGGCCACTTTTCCTTCCTGCAGATCGACGACGAGGACATCGCCGACCTGGTGGCCGACCATCTGTCGGACGAAAATTCCTGGCTACACATGAGACTGCTGGAAGACCCGAAGTTCGCCTCCAATATCCTTGCCGGCCTCGACGCGATCGCGTCCGGCCCCTGGAGTGGCTGGCTCGCGCGCGGTACCGATTTCTTCTGGTTCTATGAAAATGGCAAACGCCTTCCGCTGCGTCTGGTCGCCGGAGAACTCATCGATCCCGCGACCGGTATGAAGGTGGCGTGCTTCACAGCCCCCGATATCCTTGAGCGGCTGGCAAATCGCAGCCTTGTCCCGAATCTCCTGCTGATGTTTCTGGTTTTGTCGATCCTGCCCGGCGTGCGCGCGCTTGGAGGCAGCTATCAGCCGATCTATTACCCCCTGATGCGCTATGTCGTCTCCCGGGCGCTCGAGGCCACAGGCGTGGATGAAGATCTTCAGCAGGCTCTCGCAAGCGACGACGTACCGGGTGCTTGGGGACATCGGGTAATTGAGTGTGATGATGATCCGCTCGAGGTATTCCTGAAGGGCAGGAACGGCGCGATGAGTGATCTCATCGGCCGTTTGGGCGACATTTCCTTCGCCGAGGCTTGTGGAAGCATGAAAGGCTTCGTGACAGACCCGTCGTGGAATGAACTTCACAGCCGACTGCGGCAGGGGTTGGTCACGCCGTCCGATGCGGAATGGGCCTTTTCCTGAAATGTTTTATGCGCTTCCGCAACTGGCATGCGTGTGCCGGTTTGCGAACGGTTGCTTCGCGCCTGATTTCGGTCGTTCGGGACGCGCTGACGGTTTCCTGAAAAGGTGCCTGTCCGTTCAGCCTATTGTCTGGCGAGGAGATCGGCACAATTCGGCATCCGCCATCGTAGCCGTAATTCGTCATCTCTCACCGGGTTGACAATCGCTCCTCAGGCGCCATGCTGCAGTGCAACATGGCTAGCTACGAAACCAGCATCATCAAGTCGTCGCGCATCGTATGCCTGGACGGGCTTCGCGCGCTTGCGGCGATCTGGGTGCTGGTCGGGCACTGCCTGCTTTTGACCGGCTGGCAAATTCCGATCGTCGGCGAGCCGGATCTCGGCGTCGACCTGTTCATCATGCTGTCCGGCTTCCTGATGGTGTTCCACTATCAGCTGCGCCAGGAAAAGGAGCCTTGGCAAAGATCGGCAACCTGGCTCAAATTCTGGACGCGCCGCTATTTCAGGATCGCGCCGCTGTTCTATGTCATGCTTTTCCTGGCGCTGGCGCTTGGCCCCTATCTCTACGATTGCAGGATCATCATCGACGATTTCCTCTCCAGATCGCACCAGGCGCCGGAACGCTACCTCGACGGCAGCCTGAAAAACATCGTTGCCCATCTCACGTTCCTGTTTGGGCTGGTGCCGGACCTCGCCTATCGCACGCCGCTGCCTGACTGGAGCCTGGGGCTGGAGATGCAGTTCTATGCCGTGTTCCCGGCCGTCATGCTGCTGGTGCGCAGGCTGGACTGGATCAGGAGCGCCCTTGTGGTCGCGGCGGCCGGCTGCGTCATCGTGTTTGCGATGCGGCTGTTGTCGATCCATTTTCCGATGCCGTCCTTTCTGCCGCTGAAGATACAGATATTCCTGTGCGGGATGCTGCTGGCCGGAGTCGTGCATCAGAGCCGACCGAGGCCGTTCCTCTATCTGGCATTGGCCATGCTTTTGGCGGCGCTGCCCTTTGGCGGCGACCAGGGGCTGGGCAAGCTTCTGGTGCGTGAAGCGCTTGTGGCGGGCTTCTTTGCGCTGGTTCTCTACCGCATGCTGCCTGGAAGGGCGGGAATGTTGGCGCGAGCGATCGCCGTGACGCTCAGCAACCGGTTCTTCCACCTGATGGGCGAGCTTTCCTTCAGCATCTACCTGAGCCATCTGCTGGTGCTGCAGCCCGTCGCGGCGTTCGTCATCAGTGAGTTCGGCCACGAACTGTCGGCGCCGCTGCGCTTCGCCATCGTCGTTGCCGTTGTGCTGCCGACGGTGACGTTGCTGTCCTGGATCACCTACACTCTGATCGAGGTCCCCGGCCAGAAGGCGGGCCGCTTCGTTGTCCAGCGCTTTGGCCGGAAAATTGCGCCGGTGCTCGAGAAGACCCCGGCGGAGTAGGGCGCCAAGCGCGGCGCATAACCACTGACGTTGCCTGCTCCCCCTGAGGGCGTTAGTAGCCCGCAACCGGAACATCACATGTGCTGGTGCATTGCTAGTGAACGCCAATTCGACTGGGGCGCAAAATGCATCGCGCGATCACAAATGCATGGGCAATGGTGCGAGAAGCCGTCGTTGGGTTCGTCAACGACAATGCTCTCAGCCATGGCGCGGCAATCGCTTTTTATGCCACAACATCGTTGGCGCCAATTCTGCTCATCGTGGTTGCAATTGCGGGTCTCGCATTCGGTCACGAGGCAGCCCAAGCGGCATTGTCCGCCCAAATCACAGGGATGATGGGTACAGAAAGCGCAAATATCCTGCAAACCGCACTGAAGAGCGCATCCGAAAAGCCATCCGGCGGCACCTGGGCGGCGGTGATTGGCATCATCACCTTGCTTGTGAGCGCTTCCGGGGTCTTCGGCGAAATACAGCAGTCCTTGAACATGATATGGAAGGTCGAAGCGCAGGGCAGTTCGTTGTCGCGCCTGGTGCGCGCACGTGCGGTAAGTCTGGGACTGGTCACCGCACTTGGCTTCATGTTGCTCGTCTCTCTAGTCGCGAGCGCGGCGATTTCGGCCCTAGGCAACCTCATCAACGCACAGCTGCCGTTCGGGACACTTGTCCTGGCCGTTATCAACGCGGTCGTTTCTTTTGTCCTCCTAGCAGCTATTTTCGCCGCTATCTTCAAGATCTTGCCTGATCGAACCCTGGAATGGCGGGATGTCTGGATTGGCGCGGTTGTAACCGCTGCCCTGTTCACGCTCGGGAAATCGCTTATCGGTTGGTATATAGGCTCCAGCGCGGTCGCGGCCTCATATGGGGCCGCCGGTGGGCTGCTTGTCATCCTGCTGTGGGCTTACTACTCGGCGGAAATTTTTCTTTTTGGTGCGGAAATCACTCGCGCCTATTCCATTCGACACGGCAGCAGGTCCGATCTGGACGCTGTGCTTCACAGTGCTTGACTTGCAACATACGCCACTAACGATGAAATCGACTAGGCGCGCGGCGCGCCGGCTGGCTGCCTTCGCGACGCCACCCGCATCATCACCCGTCGGCGCCGACCGCATCACCGAGCAGGGCACGCGAGCTGGATACGGTCGACGCCATATGATGAGTGCACGGGTCGCTGGTGGGTCAAACCATCGCGGTCACAGTTTGAGTTGGTTGGGAAGACGCGGTTCAGCGGCGACGCGGACGGCGCTTGCGTATCGGCTTTGATCTCGCGCGCCTGCCGTCCGGCGCCTTCTTGGCGGCAGCGGAGCGGTATAGGTTCATGAGGTCAATCAGGAGCCGAACAATGGCAATTGCAGTTGCAGCATCGAGCCAGCCCGCAATGCTGTTGAGCATCGGGATTGTTCTCCAAGCTTACGACGTGAAAGCGGTCGAAGGACCTTGGCGGCAGTGCAACTCTTCGCCTAGGCAGGGAGTGCCACCTAATCGTTGTGGCACTCAGTTGCCAGCCACCATGACATGAAAAAGGCCTCCGAAGGAGGCCTTTGGATGGTGTGAGCGAGAATCTCCACCAAACAAATTATCCCACATTTTATGCATGCAGCGCAAGCCATTCGGCTTGGCCAAGGCGCGCTTGGCGACCTTGATGTTTGGCACCGTGACCGTCACCCCCGCTCTTCAGCCGCAGCCGATGGTCGCTGTCGGCACTTTCAGCTGCGGCAATGCGATGTCATTGTTGGCGCCATGAAACCAGCGCTTCACGTCGCTTCCGCGAAATGGGATGCTTGCAAGCACCAAGCGCAAGCTCATCAGCCAGAGGGTGTAATGGACTGAGCGGGCGTTCTCATATTGTGAAACGCCGAACGGATCCCGGGTCCCTGGAAGAGCGGCAGCAAACGTCAGAGAGCCGCACTTCCAGGGAGGCTGGATCAATAGTCGTTGTTGTAATAGCGATCATCGCAAGGCGCCGTGTAGATCCGGCCGCGGCGGTCCTGGTAACGGCAAAGCTGTTCGCCGCGGCGCTGCGGCGTGGTCGACTGGCCGATGACGGCGCCGAGCAAGGCGCCGCCGGCGGCACCCACGACCGTGCTTTCGGTGTTGCCGCCCAGTGCCTGGCCGGCGAGGGCGCCGACACCGCCGCCAATGAGTGCGCCTGTGGTTGCCCTCTGCTGCTGTTCGGTCTGGGTCGCGCAGCCTGCAAGTGCTGCAGTCATGAGCACGGCGGCAATGGTTTGTCTGATGATCATCTTGGAACTCCTTTGGAGCCCCAAACGCGGATCGGGGCGAATGGTTGCCAGTTGCTGGCGCATTGCGGCCAAACGGCGGCACGCCCGCTCACGAAATGAGACGTGGTTTCTCGGGCCTTGAAGACAATGGTTGCCAAAGCGGAAACGGCTTTCGCGAACAGGTCGGTAACGCCTCGGTTTGAATCGCATATCGATCTATCTGGTCGAGGACATCTTCGGGAATGGTGACGTTGACGCGCACCACCTTTGTGGTTCGGCTTTGAGCGCTACCAGGACGGCGACCCGGCTGAGATTGTCATTGTTCGAGATGACATCTTCCAGGGATGATGGCTCGGGAATGGCTTCGCCATCCTCGACAAGGCCTTCGAGATGGAAGGCCAGGGCCTCTTCGGCCATGGCGCGGGCGTCGTCGAGGCTGGTGCCGGCGGTGACCACGCCCGGAAAATCGGGAAAGGATACGCCGAAGTCGCTGTCCGCTTGCTTGTGGATCAATCCGATATAGTGACGCACGGGTCGGTTCCCCCAAGGAGCGGCTTCGAGGCTCGATCAGACTATCGAGCCATTCGACACAAACTGTCGAGGTATTCCTAATGGGACCGTAGGAAGCTGCCTAGTAGGTTGGGCATGCCCCAGGCAGACATTGCCTGGGCAACGGTCAAGAGTGTGGGGAAAGTGCCAAAGTTAGATGGCGGGCACCAGACTGTGCCTAGAGTTCGCGCCGCGCAGTACGTGCGCATGTCGACGGAACACCAGACCTACTCGATCGACAACCAAGCGGATGCCATTCGCGACTATGCCGATATCATGGCTTACGACATTGTCGCCACTTACGAGGACCTCGGTCGCAGCGGTTTAAACCTTGGAGGGCGCCCCGGTCTTCAGAAGCTGTTGGCCGATGTCGAAAGTGGGCGAGCCGATTTTGAGACGGTTGTGGTCTATGATGTAAGCCGGTGGGGGCGTTTTCAGAACATTGATGAAAGCGCAGCCTACGAATACCGATGCCAGATGGCCGGCGTGCGTATCGAATTTTGCGCCGAGCAATTCGCAAACGACGGCAGCATCGGGTCAGACGTCCTCAAAGCAATCAAACGGAGCATGGCTGCCGAGCAGAGCAGAATGCTCTCGCAAAAAGTCTTCATCGGCCAGGCAAGGTTGATCCGGCTGGGCTTCCGGCAGGGCGGGAAGGCCGGCTTTGGCCTGCGGCGCCTGCTTGTCGATCAACACGGCCGCTCAAAATGCATCCTTTCATCCCACGAATACAAGAGCCAGCAGACGGATCGAATAGTTCTGGTGCTCGGCCCGCCTGACGAGATTGCGACAGTGAAGTGGATCTTCAGTCACTTTGTCAGAACACGCAAGACAGAGCTGGAGATGGCAAGACTGCTCAACAAACGCGGCGTGCTCAGCGATTTGGGGCGACCATGGACGCGGGAATCCGTGCACTCGGTGCTGACCAACGAAAATTACATTGGCAACAGCGTCTGGAACAAGCATTCGGCCCGGCTGAGAAGCCATCAAGTCCGCAATCCCCCGGAACAGTGGGTGCGGGTGGAAAACGTCCTGGAGCCGATCGTCGACCGCAAACTGTTCGATCGGGCGCAGATCGTGCTCAAGACCATCTATCGCCACATGACCAACAACGAGATGCTGGCCGCTCTTAGGGCACTACTGGCTCGCCGTGGCGCCTTGTCGTTGGCCCTGATCGACGCGGATCCCGGATGCCCGCCGGCCCAACGCTACCAGTGGCGTTTTGGAACCATTGTCAAAGCCTATGAACTGATCGGATACGAGCCATCCAAAAACTACCGCTTCATCGGCGTGAACCGGCACCTGGAATCAATGAGGCTGCAGATTATCCGGGATCTTGTGGGCGCGATTGATAGGCAGGGCGGGGTTGCTGCCCATGATATGGCGATGGACCTCCTGCGGATAAAGGAGGAGATCACGATGGCGATTACAATGGCCCGATGCAGGGTTTCCGGCTTCGGCTATCCACGCTGGTTTTCGAAGGCCGATAAACGGCCACTACCCGACATTTTCGTCCTGATCCGTATGAATCCGGGCGACCTGACCATTCGGGACTATTTGATTGCGCCTGCCCACGAGATCGCGGGTAAATCGGAACTGCATGCCATCAATGGGATACCGCTGGACAGCTATATTTTTCCCACGCTCGACCCGATTATCAGGTTAGCAGAGCGAGAGCCTGTCGGAGGCGTGGCTTGGTAGTCAAGCGCTTAGCCAAGGACGCCGCCTACCGTGCGTTGGAAAACGGTGGCGACAGACATGCGAGCAATATTGTTGCTGGCGCATTAGGGTCCAAGAAGAGGCTTCGTTCACACGAATTTTTGGCGACCTACGATACGGAATGCAAACGCATGCGCGATTTCGTCACGCAAGCGGCAAAGTCTGAACAGAGCCTAGACCGGATAGTAGCGGCGCTCCACCTGATGATGCGCGACAAGCAATTCTGCGCCACGCTGGTGTCCGAGGGCTTCAGGACAATGCCAAGCCTACTGGCACATAGGTTGCGTGGCGCGACCCGCGAGCCGCAAATGTTCTGCTCTCCCGGAAAACCCGCTTCCGAGACAGGCGAGAACCGGAAAGCCGTTAACGGAATTTGCCCTGATGTCCTCGACCTGCTTCGGGACGCGCCGGTAAAAACAAAAATCTTCGGGTTGCTCCAGAAGGTGCTGCCAGCCAGGCAATTGGAGATTGCCCGGCTGATGGTGGCGATGGACCGGGTCAGGATCACCTACGCGAGACTACTCGTCGCTCTGACACCGCAAGCCCTGCTGGTCGAGGGTTTTAATCTCTCAACGATCACCACACAAGCGGAAGACCAGCGCGGCGCGATGGTGCTCGATGTCGGCGCGGTAAGCCTTGCGGTTCTCAGCGCCGCGGAACGTCATGGCCAGGTGGGCCTGGAGCTTGTCGCAGCCAACCGCTTTTTCGACCGGTTGATGGATAATTCCAGAGTGGTGCGGTATCTCGCCCGGACCTTTCCGGGGCATTTTGAAGAGTTTCACAGCTTCTCGATGCCATGCCTCGAACAGGGGCGCTAGATGGTCGGACGTCAACTCCTATAGAAACCGATCGCCGTCGCCGGGATGCAAACAACAGAACCAATGTGACTTCTGTCCAGGCCTCGAAAAGCCAAACCCGCCGAGCTTGCCGCAGCCAGAATGCTCGCAAAGCGATTTTCGATCGGCTCTCGGCCGCGCGGAATCGCTGTCATCCCTTCGGCAAGCCGGCTCGGTTCGTCGCTCATAACGGGTTGATCGGCCCGACCAGGCCGGGATGGTCGTTGGGCAACTTGTTGACGGCGCTCGTGTTCACCTCACGTCCAACGCGGTTGAACTGCAGCTGACAAGGTCGATGTCGTGGCTGAGAACGTCCTTGAGGCTGTCCTTGGGCGTCGCCGGGTCCAGCCAGGCGTCATAGTAGGCCGGGTCGAGAATGAGAGGCTGCCGATCATGCAACTGCTTCATCGGTTCTCCGGCAGGCTCGGTGATGATGGTGCAGCTGGTTATGTCGAGATTGGAATTGTAAGCCCAAAGCCCGGCGAACGAGAAAGGCGCGTGGCCTGGCTGGTAGATGTGCCAAGGGTCTTTCTTGCCGTCGGCTGGCGATATCGTCCACTCGTAGAAGCCATCGGCAGGGATCAGGCAGCGCTTGGACTTGTAGGCGTCGCGGAAGGCGGGCGCTGTATCGATGCCCTCAATCCTCGCATTGAACATAGCCGCCTTGGGCATTTCCTTTGCCCAGAAAGGGACCAGCCACCAGCGCCCTTCACGGAGCCTGTGATTGCCATCCTCACCGGCAGTGACGAATGGGACATCCTGAGTCGGCGCGATGTTGTACCGGGGCTCGTCGTTGCGGCCCGTCTCCGCCGGCGCAGTCAGGCGGTAGAGCCGGTGGATTTCCGACCACGACAGATATTTGGTGTAACGTCCGCACATCGCTCTGCCTCAGTTGCGCAGGAGTTCAGGCACGCTGAGCGGGCCAAGGTCGGAATTCTCCTATACTCGTCGCTGCGGCGCCAGACGCCGCGTATCTTGGCGGCGGTGACCGATGATTGCGGTTGTGTGCGTCAAGTTCTGCAAAATGGGGCAGCCATGATGCTGGTCATGCGGCTTGGCGCAGAGCGAGCTTCTTGTGCTCGCGCAGGTCGTCCATATTGATGTATCGGTAGGCCTCCATCCAGTTTTCATTGGTCTCGACGGCCAACGCCCTGACCAGGCGCAGGCAGCTTTCGGTATTGGGGAAGATGCGCACGACATAGGTGCGCCGGCGGATTTCCTCGTTGAGCCGCTCCAGCATGTTGGTGGATTTGAGATGCTTGTGGTGCTGTCTCGGCAGCCTGAAGAAGGTCAGGGTTTGTTCGATGGCATCCTCGGCCCAGCCTGTCAGGCGCGGATAGCGTGCCGACCATTTGGCAAGCCATGCGGCAAGATCAGCCCTGGCCTCTGCGAGATCGCGCCGGTCGTAGAGCCAGCGCAATTCCTGCAGGCAGTCGTCGCCGTGCTTCCTCGGCAG
>NZ_JAMYMJ010000064.1:0-24539 GCF_040318435.1 Mesorhizobium sp. M1143
CGTGCCGATCGCCATGGAAGAGAAGCTGCGCTTCGCCATCCGTGAAGGCGGCCGCACCGTCGGTGCCGGCATCGTCGTCACCATCAAAGAGTAATCGAGCCCGGCATCGCCGGATCGAAACGGATAGGGGCGGCCCTCGGGCCGCCCTTTTTCGTTGGCTAGATGTGCCTATTTGGGGTCCCAATCTCTGTTGCAAGTCTGTGAGCCTCTACAGTATAGATTGCGTTGAGGGCTTGGTCGGATGGTTCCACAGCACCGTTTGCATAGTCGGCCATGGTTGGCACTGGGGCTGATCTGCCTGGTGTCGATGCTTGCCGTGGGCAGCGCCGCCTTCGCGGCCGAGACAAAAAATTCAGAGCCGGATCCGGATCCGCCGATGCGGTTCGTCGTCGTGCGCAGCGGCGCGGCGGGCTGTGAGCCGACCTGTCCGGAATGGATATCGGCCGAGGGTGCCATATCGGCCAAGTCGCCGGCGCTGCTCAAGGCTGCCCTGAAAACGCTCGGCGGCCGCAAATTGCCGATCGTCATCAACTCTCCGGGCGGCGATGTCGATGCGGCCATCGCCATGGGCCGGATGATACGCAAGAACAAGCTCGACATCGCGGTCGGCAGGACCTGGTTCGTCGGCTGCGAGCCGGGGATGAAAAACTGCAAGGAGAACGACGCCAGAGGCGCGCACTATATCGGCAGCCCCTATGTGCTCGGCAGCTATTGCGCGTCCGCTTGTCCAATGATGCTGGCCGGCGGCACCAGGCGCCTGGTCGGGCCGCTGGCCTATCTCGGCGTCCACCAGATCACGACCACGATCGTGCAGATGAACGTGCAATATCAGGTCCGCTACCGGATCGTGAAAGGCAAGAAGCGGGTCATCAGCAAGAAGGTCGTCAGCCGCAAGAACACCGGCAGCTACAAGACCTACGAGATGAGCAAGGGGGTGGAGCGCAAGCTGTCCGCCTATTTCAAGGAGATGGGTGTCGACCTCAGCATCATCGAGACGATGAAGAGCACGCCGGCCAGCGACATCCAGCAGATCGACCTCAGCGACATGCTGACAATGAAGCTGGTCACCAGCGACGACGCTGCAGATTTGCTGACCAGCGCAAGCCTGTGCAGGCTGAACCTTCCGGCTCCGAATTGCCGGGAAATACCGGCGAACAAGCCAGCCGGCGGCCTGCCGGACGTGGCAAAGGCTGCGCCGCTGCCGGTGAAGCCGGAGAGCGCGCCGCACGATGACGGCATGCGCTTTGTCGTGGTTCGCGGCAGCAACCCGCTCTGCAATCCCGACTGCCCGGAATGGATTGCAGCGCAAGGCGCGATTACGCCCCAGACGCCGCAGAAACTCAGCCAATTGCTCGCCACGCTTGGCAACCGGCGGCTGCCGGTGGTGATCAGCTCGCGAGGCGGCGACCTCTCCGGCGCCCTGGCGGCGGGCCGGATCATCCATGAAAAGAAGCTCGACGTTGCCGTTGCCCGCACCGATTTCGTCGGCTGCGACCCGGCAGAGTGGAATTGCCTGGCCAGGGAAGGCGCCTATGCCGGGCTGAGCGTCGATGGCGACGGCGACTGCGATTCGGCCTGCGCGCTCATGCTGGCCGGTGGCGCCAGGCGGCTTGTCGGTACCCAGGCGCGGCTCAGCCTCTATCTGATGGGGCAGAAGCAGGCGGTCAAGTCCTACCTCGACGAGATGGCGATCAGCCCCGCTTTGTTCAGGGCGCTCCAGGGCAGTTCGGTCGAGCGCCAGCTCGAACCCGACATGATGCTGAAGGTTGGCCTGACGACCGGGCGCCAGTCGGTGGATGCGCTGACGGGTTCCAGCATCTGCAGATCGGCGCCGAAACCTGAGAATTGCCGCGTGGTGCCGTCGTCCAATGGCTGATCGCGCCTATCGTCATGGAAGAGAAGCCTTGCTTCGCCTTCCGTGAAGGCGGCCGCACCGTCGTGCCGGCGTCGTCATCACCATCGAGAAATAGTCGAGCCGGTGTCAGCCGGATCGACCAGGAGAGGGCGGTCTTTGGGGCTGCCTTTTTGTTTCCGGCGTTGCGCGGCACAAGTATTGCACGGTTGGTCAAAGCTATTGCAAGCACCGTCGCCGCAACTATTATGGATTGCATTGAGGGGTTTGCCGGGCGTGGTTTGGGGACACCGTTCAGACAATGCTGCAAGGTGGCGGCGCGGGCTGGTTCGGCTGGCGACGGTGGCCGCGATGGCGATGGCTGCCTTCGCCGCGAAGGCCGAGGATGCCGCCCCCGGGACATGGCAGACATTGCTCCCTCTGCAGGGAGTGCTCTATCCGACCGATCCGACGATATGGACCGACGATCGCTCGGAGATGCAGTTTGTCGTCACGCGCAGCAGCGCACCGGGCTGCGAGCCCAATTGTCCGGAATGGATCTCCGCCGAAGGCGACATCGCAGCCGGCACGCCAGCCCTGCTCAAGCGGACCTTGAAGAAGCTCGGCAGCCGCAAACTGCCGATTGTCGTCAATTCCTTTGGCGGCAACGTCAATGCAGCGCTCGAACTTGGCCGGATAATCCGCAAGAACAAGCTCGATATCGCCGTAGGCAAGACCGAGTTTTCCGACTGTTGGCCCGGGACGGATGGTTGTGGTTTTAGTTACGGCAAAGGTTCCGCCTATCTCGGCCGGGCGTCTGATGGCGCCAGCTGCAACTCCGCCTGTCCGCTGATGTTTGCCGGTGGCGTCCGCCGCGTGGCCGGCGGCTGGAACTATCTGGGTGTTCACCAGATCACGACCACCTGGTTCCCCTCCACCACGCACTACCGGACCACCTATCGCGTCAAACGGGGAAAAAAATATCGGGTCACCACGCAAACCGTCACTCCGGGTGAAAGCTACAAGACCTATGAGATGAGTAAAGGGTACACGAGAAAGATCTCGGCCTATCTCCGAGAGATGGGTATCGGGCAGGGCGTGCTGGACTTGATGAAGGCGACGCCGGCGAGCGACATCAGGCAGATCAGCCTCCACGATATGCTGACGATGAAACTGGCGACCAGCACGGACACTCTTGAGCTGTTTACCAGAGCAAGTCTGTGCATGTTCGACCCGCCGGCTCCGAATTGCCGGGAGATACCGGCAAACAAGCCAGCCGGCGTGCAAACGGTTGTTGCCAAGCCGGCCGTGGTGGCTGCGATCAAGGCAAAGACCGGCCCCCCACTTTCTCAGGCGGCCAAGGCTCCAGCTCCCAAGCCGTTGCAGGCAGCGCCAGGGAATTCGACGCCAGATATGCGCTTCGTTGTCGTTCGCGGCAGAGACTCGCTCTGCAATCCCGATTGCCCGGAATGGATCTCGGCGGAAGGCGCGATGACGCCTCAGACCCCGCAAAAGTTGCGCCAGTTGCTCGACACCCTTGGCAACCGGCGGCTGCCGGTGGTGATCAGCTCACAGGGGGGCAGCCTGTTCAGCGCTCTGGCCGCGGGAAGGCTTATCCATGAACGGAAGCTCGACGTCGCCGTCGCTCGCACCACTATCGTCGGCTGCGACCCGCCCGAGGCAGGCTGCTTGGCCGATAACGGTGCCTATGTCGGGCTGATTAGCGATTTTGGAGTGGAGTGCGATTCGGCCTGCGCGCTCATGCTTGCCGCCGGCGCCAAAAGGCTGGTCGATCCCAAGGCGAGGCTCAGCATGTCCTCGAGGGGACAGACGCAGTTGGTTAAAGCCTACCTGGAGGAGATGGAGATGGACCCAGCTCTGTTCGCCGCGATAGGCTCGGTCGAGCGTCAGCTCGAGCCCGACATGATGCTCAAAGTCGGGCTGACAACCGGGCCGGAGTCGGTGGAGGCGCTAACTGGCCCCGCTATTTGCAAAACCTCACCCAAGCCCGACAACTGTTTGCTTCCGCCGACAGCCAAGGCCGAGTCGCCCGCCAAACTGTAGGCATCGCAGAAACTGGCCATCGAGGCAGGTTGAGCCATGCCCGATTTCTCCGCTATCGTCGTGGCAGGCGTCGCCCGGGGGAGGATCGAGAATGAGCCAGGATATCCCGACACTCTACGAATGGGCCGGCGGCATCGAAGCCCTCAATCGGCTGACGGAAACCTTTTACGACAAGGTGTCCCGCGACCCGGTGGTCGGCCCGGTGTTCAAACACATGTCGCCGGATCATCCCGCGCATGTCGCGGCCTTTATCGGCGAGGTTTTTGGCGGGCCGAAGACCTACAGCGAGAAATTTGGCGGTCACCGCGAGATGGTCATGCATCATCTCGGCAAGCATTTGACGGAGGAACAGCGCCGCCGCTGGATCAGCCTGCTTGCCGATGCAGCCGATGCGGTCGGGCTGCCGGACGATCCCGAATTCCGCTCCGCCTTCATCGGCTATGTCGAGTGGGGATCGCGGCTGGCCAAGATGAACTCCACCCTCGGCGAGACCTGCGACCCGCAGACGGAACCGATGCCGGCCTGGGGCTGGGGTGTGCCGGGCGGACCGTACAAGCCTCCGGCCGGGGGCTGAGCGCCGGCATGCGGCTTCAGGCAGGCGAAAAATCGAGATCGGCAGGGACGGGCTGGTCATCACCTATCCGGATTTCCGGCAAAGGATCTGAAAGCGCGTCAGACAACTCTTTACAGCGCGCCCGGAAGCTTTTAGGAAGCGCCTGCGCTGAAACGCGCGTACGGGCATAGCTCAGTTGGTAGAGCGGCGGTCTCCAAAACCGCAGGTCGTAGGTTCGAGCCCTGCTGCCCGTGCCATTTTCCTCGTTGGAATCCGGCATTTTAGAAACGCCTTGTTTTGGCTCCTCGTTTGGTTGGGCTGAAGCCGCGTACTCGACGAGGGACGTTCCGAAGGCATGCGCAGAGCGAGAGCGCTGATGCGCAATGCCGAAGTCGGCGTATTTCCACGAACCGATTTCCTTGATTCAACTGCCATTGGCGAGCCAATTGCCATTTGCGTTCACAATTCAGAATAGGCCTATTTTGCTGCCGCCGGCCGCTTTTCAGCGGCTGCGAATTATTGGAAGCGGGATGCTGGCCTGGCTTCTGAAATTTTCTGAACAGGGCTCTTGAACCCGTTTTCGGCCCTTCCTAATTCGTTTCCCGCCGAGGCCGATTGGCTTGGCAAAAGGCGGCGCTGCTGGGCGGCGCCCTTGTACCCATGTTGCTTCAAGGAGGATGTGGCTATGAGAACCTTTGATACTCTCTATCGGACCACCGTCGGTTTCGACCGGCTTTTTGACATGCTCGACAGCGGCACGCGTCCGGACTGGCCGCCCTATAACATCGAGAAGGTCGACGAGAACGATTACCGTATCTCGATGGCCATCGCAGGCTTCAGCCAGGATGAGGTTGAGCTGACCCAGCATGGACCCGAACTGGTCGTGGTAGGCCAGAAGGTTGATGACCAGAGCGGACGCCAGCTGCTGCACCAGGGCATCGCCTACCGCAGTTTCAGGCAGACGTTCAAGCTTGCCGACCACATGAAGATCAAGGCAGCAAACCTTGAGAAGGGTCTCCTGACCATCGACATCGTCCGTGAGATTCCCGAAGAGCTGAAGCCGCGCCGCATCAGCATCGGGGCCGGCGACGCTCAGGTGGGCGGCAAGCAGATCGCCCAGGATACGGAACGCACCCGCAAAGCGGCCTAATCGTACCGATTCAGTTATCCCTGCGGTCCGCCTCCCGGCTTCGGCCGGGAGGCCCAGATTGCGGAGAATGGAGATGGACAACTTCTACGAGACACCGACACTTTCTGCGGCACGCTCGGGCAAAATTGAAACTTCTTTGTGCCTGCTCGACAATCCAGACAACGTCATCAACCATCCACGCCTCAGTCGTGGAGAAAAGCGGGCACTGCTTTCCTCGTGGGCGTCCGATGCCTGCGCGGTGGAAAACCAGCCTGCCTTGCGCCGCCTGGACAACGGCACGGTAATCCCTGTCGACCAGATTCTGAGGGCGTTGAAGGCTCTGGATGAGAAACCCACGCTGGGGAAAGAGACTTCAGGCCGGGTGCTGCCTTGGCGACCCTCCTCGCGCCGCAGCGTTCTCAAAGCTTGGCGGCATAGTGGCCGTTCTTTCGGCCCCGACGATGACGACGACCCGCCCCCGTGCCCGGCAGTGATCGCGCCGCGCCCACGCCCACCACGCGGAATCGGCGCAGTGGCCGGGGTCGAACTCGCCTGCGCCTGAGCTAACCTTGGGTTGATCCAGCTGCCTCGGCATGGGCAGCTGGATTCCAATCTTGCGTGCGCTTCATTTGGTTTCCAAAACAGCAGGTCGCAGGTTCGACCTCAACGCCATTTCCTCGAACTTGTAATCACGTGCCTGATCTTCCGGATGCATCCTCCGGAATGGGGTCCGGCATTGAAAAACGGCAGGTGGCTTGCCATATTGGGCGAACTGAGGCATAAGGCCCCGATAGCCGGGACGGGACGACTGGATGGTTCCGAGGCGGCGTTTGGTCATAAAGCGGACACTTGCCACTTGCGTGGATCAAGAATCGGTTTTATGTAGACACAACAGACACGCGACGCGTGGAGCTGGGAAGCCGGCTTTACGCGTCCGATTTGCATGGGCGAAATGGCGCTGATTCGGCGCCGACTTGAACCCAGGCGGCACGTCCCGGCCAGCGGGATCATCCAGGAGACCCGGCCAACGGGTCTTGAAGACAGAGCGGCATATGGCTTCGAAAACCACAAATCCTTTCGTCTTTCTCCAGCAGGTCCGCGCGGAGACCGCCAAGGTGACTTGGCCGTCGCGCCGGGAGACGATGATCTCGACGGTGATGGTGCTCGTATTCGCGGTCATCGCGATGATCTTTTTCTTCACCGCCGACGTGGCCATGGGCTACGCGATCGAGCGGTTACTAAGCCTCGGCCATTAAGTCCGGCGATTACGGAGAAGTCTTGAAATGACCGCGCGCTGGTACATCGTCCACGCCTATTCGAACTTCGAAAAGAAGGTCGCCGAGGACATTGAGAACAAGGCCAAGCAGAAGGGCCTGTCCGCCGATATCGAGCAGATCGTGGTGCCGACCGAGAAGGTCGTCGAAATCCGCCGCGGCCGCAAGGTCGATGCCGAGCGCAAGTTCTTTCCGGGCTATGTGCTGCTCAAGGCCAATCTGACCGATGCGGTGTTCTCGCTGGTCAAGAACACGCCGAAGGTCACCGGCTTCCTCGGTGACTCCAAGCCGGTGCCGATCACCGAAGCCGAGGCGCAGCGCATCCTGAACCAGGTTCAGGAAGGCGTCGAGCGGCCGAAGCCCTCGGTCACTTTCGAGATCGGCGAGGCGATCCGCGTTTCGGATGGTCCGTTCGCCTCGTTCAACGGTTTCGTCCAGGAAGTGGACGAGGAGCGGGCGCGGCTCAAGGTGGAAGTTTCGATCTTCGGGCGCGCCGTGCCGGTCGATCTGGAATTCGGACAGGTCGAAAAGGGCTGATCCGAAAACCCTGCGCCGGTTCGCCGGCAAGGGGAGGCGGCGCGGAAAGCGCGCGGCCATGAACGGGTGGGAGGCGAATGCGGCTTTAGCCGGCCGCGCGGACCGCACCACCAGACTGCAACCGCCGGTGTTCCCGATACTGGGGCCGGCATGAGATAAAGGCAGGAAAGAGATGGCTAAGAAAATTGCAGGCCAGCTCAAGCTCCAGGTCAAAGCGGGATCGGCTACGCCGTCTCCGCCGATCGGCCCGGCACTTGGTCAGCGCGGCATCAACATCATGGAATTCTGCAAGGCGTTCAACGCGCAGACCCAGGAAATGGAAAAGGGATCGCCGATCCCGGTCGTCATCACCTATTACCAGGACAAGTCCTTCACCTTCGTCATGAAGACGCCGCCGGTGAGCTACTTCCTGAAAAAGGCGGCGAACTTGACTTCGGGTTCGAAAGAGCCGGGCAAGATCAAGGCCGGCACGATCGGTCGCGACAAGGTGCGCGCCATTGCCGAACAGAAGATGAAGGATCTGAACGCAAACGACGTCGAGGCGGCCATGCGCATGGTCGAGGGCTCCGCCCGCTCGATGGGTCTGGAAGTGGTGGGCTGAGATCATGGCAAAGATTGCAAAGCGTGTATCGAAGTCCCGCGACGGCATCGACCCCAACAAGGCCTATGCCCTTGGTGAGGCGCTGAAGCTGCTCAAGGACCGTTCGACGGTGAAGTTCGACGAGACCATCGAAGTTGCGATGAACCTCGGCGTCGACCCGCGCCATGCCGACCAGATGGTCCGCGGCGTGGTCAACCTGCCGAACGGCACCGGCCGCTCTGTCCGCGTCGCCGTGTTCGCACGTGGCGGCAAGGCCGATGAGGCTCGCGCCGCCGGCGCCGACATCGTCGGTGCCGAGGATCTGGTCGACATCGTCCAGAAGGGCACGATCGACTTCGATCGCTGCATCGCCACGCCGGACATGATGCCGCTGGTCGGCCGTCTGGGCAAGGTGCTCGGCCCGCGCGGCATGATGCCGAACCCGAAGGTCGGCACCGTCACCACCGACGTCGCCGCCGCCGTCAAGGCATCGAAGGGCGGCGCTGTCGAGTTCCGCGTCGAGAAGGCCGGCATCGTTCATGCCGGCGTCGGCAAGGTCTCGTTCGACGTCAAGGCGCTGGAAGAAAACGTCCGCGCCTTCGCCGATGCCGTGACCAAGGCAAAGCCGGCTGGCGCCAAGGGCAACTACGTCAAGAAGGTGTCGGTCACCTCGACGATGGGCCCGGGCCTCAAGCTCGACGTCTCGACGCTCGCAGCGTCTTGATACGAACATCTGGATCGGCTGCCAAGGCGCTGATCCGCAAGTGAATTCCGGGCCTCCGACTTGTCGGCGGCCCGGTACCGGAAGTCGAGAGGCTTCCGGACATCCTGTCCGAGATTGCAGGCGGCCCAGAAGCCTTAATTGAATTGGGCCTGCATGAGACGGGTGAAAACCGGACAACGGAGCGACAAGCTCCAATGAAAGGTTCGAACCGTGTTTGCCTTTTGTCTGCGCATCTCCGGCTTGCCGTCGATGTGGCGAAAGGGGGCAGGATCCTCGAGCGTCGTTCGGGAGATCTGTAATGGATGGCCCGGCCGGCAAAAAGGCAACCCGACGCCTGTCCCACTAGCGGGGCAGGGGTCAACTGGAGATAGGCAGTGGACAGAGCGGAAAAACGCGAACTCGTCACGGGCCTGAATGGTGCTTTTGCAGGCGCTGGTTCAGTCGTCGTGGCCCACTACGCCGGTATCACCGTCGCGCAAATGAACGACCTTCGGTCGAAAATGCGCGCTGCCGGTGGCACCGTCAAAGTCGCGAAGAACCGTCTCGCCAAAATCGCTCTTCAGGGCACGGACTCCGCATCGATCATCGACCTGTTCAAGGGACAGACGCTGATCGCTTATTCGGAGGATCCGATTGCGGCGCCGAAGGTCGCGTCCGATTTCGCCAAGGGAAATGACAAGTTGGTCATTCTCGGCGGCGCAATGGGCACCACCTCGCTCAACGCCGACGGTGTGAAGGCACTCGCCACACTTCCGTCGCTCGATGAGCTGCGCGCCAGGCTGGTTGGCATGATCGCCACGCCGGCAACCCGGATCGCCCAGATCGTCAATGCGCCAGCGGCTTCGGTCGCGCGCGTCATCGGCGCTTACGCCCGGAAGGACGAGGCGGCATGAGGCCGTTCCTCGCTATCACAAACACACGTTCGAACCTGATGAAGGAATACAACAATGGCTGATCTGGCAAAGATCGTAGACGACCTTTCGAAGCTGACCGTCCTCGAGGCGGCCGAGTTGTCGAAGCTTCTGGAAGAAAAGTGGGGCGTTTCGGCTGCTGCTCCGGTGGCGGTTGCCGCTGCCGGCGGCGCTGCCGCTGCTGCTGCTCCGGCTGAGGAAAAGACGGAATTCGACGTCGTCCTCACCGAGGCAGGCGCTCAGAAGATCAACGTCATCAAGGAAGTCCGCGCCATCACCGGCCTGGGCCTCAAGGAAGCCAAGGATCTGGTCGAAGCAGCTCCGAAGCCGGTCAAGGAAGCCGTTTCCAAGGCTGACGCTGAGAAGTTCAAGGCCCAGCTGGAAGCAGCCGGCGCCAAGGTCGACCTGAAGTAAGCGTAAAAGCGGCGGGCGGCCTCGCGCCGTCCGCCACTCCCTTCATCAGAGGGGAGGATGCGTAGCGCGAGATGTACGAGAACCTCTTTCCTGAGGGCCGAAACCGGCCTTCAGGAAACGGGTTTTCTCCCGTTTTAGCCGTCGCCGCCAGGCGGCGGGAAACAGATCAGGGGCCGCCGCCGAGGTGGCCGCGCATGCAAGGTGAGCCGCGGCGAGGCTCGCCCCGAGTTTATAGCTAAGGAGCGACGATGGCCCAGACCCAGACTTTCAATGGCCGCAGACGCGTACGCAAGTTCTTCGGAAAGATTCCGGAAGTTGCGGAGATGCCGAACCTGATCGAGGTTCAAAAAGCATCCTATGACCAGTTCCTGATGGTGGCGGAGCCCAAGGGTGGGCGTCCGGACGAGGGGCTGCAGGCCGTTTTCAAGTCGGTTTTCCCGATCTCCGATTTCTCCGGCTCCTCGATGCTGGAGTTCGTGAAGTACGAGTTCGAAGGACCGAAATTCGACGTTGACGAATGCCGTCAGCGCGACCTGACCTATGCCGCGCCACTCAAGGTGACGCTGCGCCTCATCGTGTTCGATATCGACGAGGATACCGGCGCAAAGTCGATCAAGGACATCAAGGAGCAGGACGTCTATATGGGCGACATGCCGCTCATGACGCTCAACGGCACCTTCATCGTCAATGGCACGGAGCGCGTCATCGTCTCGCAGATGCACCGTTCGCCGGGCGTCTTCTTCGACCATGACAAGGGCAAGTCGCACTCCTCGGGCAAGCTTTTGTTTGCGGCGCGCGTCATTCCCTATCGCGGTTCGTGGCTCGACATCGAGTTCGATTCCAAGGACGTCGTGCACGCCCGCATCGACCGCCGCCGCAAGATTCCGGTGACGTCGCTCTTGATGGCGCTCGGCATGGACGGCGAAGAAATCCTGTCGACCTTCTACAACAAGATCACCTACAAGCGCGCCGGTGACCACTGGCGCATCCCGTTCAACGTCGAGCGTTTCCGCGGCCTGAAGGCCGTTGGCGACCTCGTCGATGCCGATACCGGCGAAGTTGTCGTCGAGGCCGGCAAGAAGATCACCGCCCGCCAGGCAAGAGCACTTGGCGAAAAGGGTCTGAAGGCGATCAAGGCGACCGACGAGGATCTGCTCGGCAACTACCTGGCCGAGGACATCGTCAACTACGGCACCGGCGAGATTTTCCTCGAAGCCGGCGACGAGATCGATGAAAAGACGCTGAAGGTGCTGCTCGGCACGGGCGAAAGCGAGATCAAGGTTCTCGACATCGACCACGTCAATGTCGGCGCCTACATCCGCAATACGCTCAACGTCGACAAGAACGAGAGCCGCCAGGACGCACTGTTCGACATCTACCGTGTCATGCGCCCGGGCGAGCCGCCGACGCTTGAAACCGCCGAAGCCATGTTCAACTCGCTGTTCTTCGACTCGGAGCGCTACGACCTGTCGGCCGTCGGCCGCGTCAAGATGAACATGCGCCTCGAGCTCAAGGCTGAGGATACCGTGCGCGTGCTGCGCAAGGACGACATCCTGGCCGTGGTCAAGACGCTGGTCGAGCTGCGCGACGGCAAGGGCGAGATCGACGACATCGACAATCTCGGCAACCGCCGCGTGCGTTCTGTCGGCGAGCTGATGGAGAACCAATACCGCGTCGGCCTGCTGCGCATGGAGCGCGCGATCAAGGAACGTATGTCCTCGATCGAGATCGATACGGTGATGCCGCAGGACCTGATCAACGCCAAGCCGGCGGCTGCCGCCGTGCGCGAGTTCTTCGGTTCCTCGCAGCTGTCGCAGTTCATGGATCAGACCAACCCGCTGTCGGAGATCACCCACAAGCGCCGCCTGTCGGCACTTGGCCCGGGCGGTCTGACCCGCGAGCGCGCCGGCTTCGAAGTGCGCGACGTGCACCCGACGCATTACGGCCGCATCTGCCCGATCGAGACGCCGGAAGGCCCGAACATCGGTCTGATCAACTCGCTGGCGACCTTCGCGCGCGTCAACAAGTACGGCTTCATCGAAAGCCCGTACCGCAAGATCGTCAACGGCAAGCTGACCAATGAGGTCGTCTATCTCTCCGCTATGGAAGAGTCCAAGCACCACGTTGCGCAGGCCAATGCCGAGCTCGACAAGAATGGTGGTTTCGTCGACGAATTCGTCATTTGCCGCAGCGCCGGCGAAGTGATGATGGCGCCGCGCGAAAACGTCGATCTGATGGACGTGTCGCCCAAGCAGATGGTGTCCGTGGCTGCGGCGCTGATCCCGTTCCTCGAGAACGACGACGCCAACCGCGCGCTGATGGGCTCCAACATGCAGCGTCAGGCCGTGCCGCTGGTGCGCGCCGAAGCGCCGTTCGTAGGCACCGGCATGGAGCCGATCGTTGCCCGTGACTCGGGCGCCGCCATCGGCGCCCGCCGCGGCGGCATCGTCGACCAGGTGGACGCGACGCGTATCGTCATCCGCGCCACGGAAGATCTCGATCCCGGCAAGTCGGGCGTCGACATCTACCGGCTGATGAAGTTCCAGCGTTCGAACCAGAACACCTGCATCAACCAGCGTCCGCTGGTGCGCATGGGCGACCGCGTCAACAAGGGCGACATCATCGCCGACGGTCCGTCGACCGAGCTCGGCGATCTGGCGCTCGGCCGCAACGTGCTGGTCGCGTTCATGCCGTGGAACGGCTACAACTACGAGGACTCGATCCTGCTCTCCGAGCGCATCGTGGCCGACGACGTCTTCACCTCGATCCACATCGAGGAATTCGAGGTCATGGCCCGCGACACCAAGCTTGGACCGGAGGAAATCACGCGCGACATTCCGAACGTTTCGGAAGAAGCGCTGAAGAACCTCGACGAAGCCGGCATCGTCTATATCGGCGCGGAAGTGCAGCCGGGCGACATCCTGGTCGGCAAGATCACGCCGAAGGGCGAAAGCCCGATGACGCCGGAAGAAAAGCTCCTGCGCGCCATCTTCGGTGAAAAGGCGTCGGACGTTCGCGACACCTCGATGCGCATGCCTCCGGGCACCTTCGGCACAGTCGTCGAAGTGCGCGTCTTCAACCGCCACGGCGTCGAGAAGGACGAGCGCGCCATGGCGATCGAACGCGAGGAGATCGAACGCCTCGCCAAGGACCGCGACGACGAGCAGGCGATCCTCGACCGCAACGTCTATTCGCGCCTTTCCGACGTTCTCGTCGGCAAGGAAGCGATTGCCGGGCCGAAGGGCTTCAAGAAGGGCTCGAAGCTGTCGAAGGACACGCTTGACGAGTATCCGCGTTCGCAGTGGTGGCAGTTTGCGGTGGAGAACGAAAAGCTCCAGAGCGAACTGGAAGCCCTGCGTGGCCAGTACGACGATTCCAAGAAGGCGCTCGAGCAGCGCTTCATGGACAAGGTCGAGAAGGTCCAGCGCGGCGACGAAATGCCTCCGGGCGTCATGAAGATGGTGAAGGTCTTCGTGGCCGTGAAGCGCAAGATGCAGCCGGGCGACAAGATGGCGGGACGTCACGGCAACAAGGGTGTCGTGTCGCGGATCGTTCCGGTCGAGGACATGCCTTTCCTCGAGGACGGCACGCATGCCGATATCGTGCTCAACCCGCTTGGTGTGCCGAGCCGCATGAATGTCGGCCAGATCCTGGAAACGCATCTGGGCTGGGCATGCGCGGGCATGGGCAAGAAGATCGGCGAGCTTATCGACGCCTACAAGACGGCTGGAGACATCAAGCCGTTGCGCAAGACGCTCGAGAGCTTCATCCCGGCCAACGACCGCAACGAGCCGGTCCGCGAATATGACGACGAGAGCATCGTTCGCCTCAGCGAGCAGATGCGCCGCGGCGTCTCCATCGCGACACCGGTGTTCGACGGCGCGCATGAAGTCGACATCAACATCATGCTGGAGCAGGCGGGCCTGCACACCAGCGGTCAGTCGCAGCTCTATGACGGACGCACCGGCGAGCCGTTCGATCGCAAGGTGACGATGGGCTATATCTATATGCTCAAGCTTCACCACCTGGTGGACGACAAGATCCACGCGCGTTCGATCGGTCCGTACTCGCTCGTTACCCAGCAGCCGCTGGGCGGCAAGGCGCAGTTCGGTGGCCAGCGCTTCGGCGAAATGGAGGTCTGGGCGCTGGAGGCCTATGGCGCCGCCTACACGCTGCAGGAAATGCTGACGGTGAAGTCGGACGATGTCGCCGGCCGCACCAAGGTCTACGAGGCGATCGTGCGCGGCGACGACACGTTCGAGGCCGGCATTCCCGAGAGCTTCAACGTGCTCGTCAAGGAAATGCGGTCTCTCGGCCTCAATGTCGAGCTGGAGAACACCAAGCTCGACGACAACCCTGTCCGGCTGCCAGATGCTGCCGAATAGGGGCGCGGCCGAGTAAGCAAGACATCCGGGCGCGTAACGCCGCGACCGGATGCAACAAATTCTACGGCCAGTGGGCCGACCACTCAGCGGGCATTTGGCCCGCGTTAGATGCAAGGGGTTTTCGAGGACCCCGAAAAGGAGAACGGCATGAACCAAGAGGTCATGAATCTCTTCAATCCGCAGGCGCCGGCGCAGGTGTTCGATTCCATCCGGATATCGCTCGCCAGCCCTGAGAAGATTCTGTCCTGGTCGTTCGGCGAGATCAAGAAGCCGGAGACCATCAACTACCGCACCTTCAAGCCGGAGCGTGACGGTCTGTTCTGCGCGCGCATTTTTGGCCCGATCAAGGACTATGAATGCCTGTGCGGCAAGTACAAGCGCATGAAGTACAAGGGCGTCATCTGCGAAAAGTGCGGCGTCGAAGTCACGCTGTCGCGCGTTCGCCGCGAGCGCATGGGCCACATCGAGCTGGCGGCACCTGTCGCTCACATCTGGTTCCTGAAGTCGCTGCCGTCGCGCATCGGCACGCTGCTCGACATGACCCTGAAGGACATCGAGCGCGTCCTCTACTTCGAGAACTACATCGTCACCGAGCCTGGCCTCACCGCGCTGAAGGAGCACCAGCTGCTCAGCGAGGAAGAGTACATGATCGCCGTCGACGAATATGGCGAGGATTCGTTCACCGCCATGATCGGCGCCGAGGCCATTCATGACCTTCTGGCCGGCATGGACCTGGAGAAGATCGCCGGCGATCTGCGTTCGGAACTGGCTTCGACCACGTCCGAGCTGAAGCAGAAGAAGTATCTGAAGCGGCTCAAGGTCGTCGAGAACTTCATGGAGTCCGGCAACCGTCCGGAATGGATGATCATGAAGGTGGTTCCGGTGATCCCGCCGGACCTGCGCCCGCTGGTTCCTCTGGATGGTGGACGTTTCGCGACGTCCGACCTGAACGATCTCTATCGCCGCGTCATCAACCGCAACAACCGTCTGAAGCGGCTGATCGAGCTGCGCGCCCCCGGCATCATCGTGCGCAATGAAAAGCGCATGCTGCAGGAAGCCGTCGATGCGCTGTTCGACAACGGCCGTCGCGGCCGCGTCATCACCGGCGCCAACAAGCGTCCGCTGAAGTCGCTGTCCGACATGTTGAAGGGCAAGCAGGGCCGGTTCCGCCAGAACCTGCTCGGCAAGCGCGTCGACTATTCGGGCCGTTCGGTCATCGTCACCGGTCCGGAGCTCAAGCTGCACCAGTGCGGCCTGCCGAAGAAGATGGCGCTCGAACTGTTCAAGCCGTTCATCTACGCCCGCCTCGACGCCAAGGGGTTCTCCTCGACCGTCAAGCAGGCCAAGAAGCTGGTCGAGAAGGAGCGTCCGGAAGTCTGGGATATCCTCGACGAGGTCATCCGCGAGCATCCGGTGCTCTTGAACCGTGCACCGACGCTGCACCGCCTCGGCATCCAGGCGTTCGAGCCGATCCTGATCGAAGGCAAGGCGATCCAGCTGCATCCGCTGGTCTGCACGGCCTTCAACGCCGACTTCGACGGCGACCAGATGGCCGTTCACGTGCCGCTCTCGTTGGAAGCGCAGCTTGAAGCCCGCGTGCTGATGATGTCGACCAACAACATCCTGCACCCGGCTTCCGGCGCGCCGATCATCGTGCCTTCGCAGGACATGGTCCTGGGTCTCTACTATCTCTCGATCGTCAATCAGAACGAGCCGGGCGAAGGCATGGTGTTTGCCGACATGGGCGAACTCCAGCACGCGCTCGAGACCAAGGCGGTGACGCTGCACTCCAAGATCAAGGGTCGTTTCCGCACGGTCGACGCCGAAGGCAAGGTCGTGTCGAAAATCTACGACACCACGCCTGGCCGCATGATCATCGGCGAGCTGCTGCCGAAGAACGTCAATGTGCCTTACGAGACGGCCAACCAGGAGATGACCAAGAAGAACATCTCCAAGATGATCGACACCGTCTACCGCCACTGCGGTCAGAAGGAGACGGTCATTTTCTGCGACCGCATCATGGCCCTCGGCTTCAGCCACGCCTGCCGCGCCGGCATTTCGTTCGGCAAGGACGACATGCTGATCCCGGACGCCAAGATCAAGCTGGTTTCCGACACCGAGGCTTTGGCCAAGGAATACGAGCAGCAGTACAATGACGGCCTGATCACGCAGGGCGAGAAGTACAACAAGGTCGTCGACGCCTGGGCGAAGTGCTCGGAAAAGGTCGCCGACGAGATGATGGCCCGCATCAAGGCCGTCGAGTTCGAGGACAGTGGCCGTCAAAAGCCGATGAACTCGATCTACATGATGTCGCATTCGGGTGCGCGTGGTTCGCCCACCCAGATGCGTCAGCTCGCCGGCATGCGCGGCCTGATGGCAAAGCCCTCGGGTGAAATCATCGAGACGCCGATCATCTCGAACTTCAAGGAAGGCCTGACCGTGCTCGAGTACTTCAACTCGACCCACGGCGCCCGCAAGGGTCTGGCCGACACCGCCTTGAAGACGGCGAACTCGGGCTACCTCACCCGTCGTCTGGTCGACGTGGCGCAGGACTGCATCGTCAACTCCGTGGATTGCGGCACCGACAAGGGCCTCACCATGCAGCCGATCGTCGATGCCGGTCAGGTCGTCGCTTCGGTCGGCCAGCGCGTGCTGGGCCGCACCTCGCTCGACGACATCACGCATCCGGTTTCGGGTGAGGTTCTGGTCAAGGCCGGAACGCTGATGGACGAACGTGACGTGGAAAAGATCGAAAAGGCCGGCGTGCAGTCGGTCCGCATTCGCTCGGCACTGACCTGCGAGGTCAGGATCGGCGTCTGTGCGGTCTGCTACGGACGCGATCTTGCCCGCGGCACCCCGGTCAACCAGGGCGAAGCCGTCGGCGTTATCGCGGCGCAGTCGATCGGCGAGCCGGGGACCCAGCTCACCATGCGTACCTTCCACATGGGCGGTACGGCGCAGGTGGTGGACAGCTCGTTCCTTGAAGCCTCGTATGAGGGCAAGGTCGAGATCCGCAACCGCAACGTGGTGCGCAACTCGGACGGCCAGCAGATGGTCATGGGCCGCAACATGGCGGTGCTGATCCTCGACGAAGCCGGCAAGGAGCGTGCCTCGCATCGCCTTACCTATGGTTCGCGCATCTTCGTGGACGATGGCGACAAGGTGAAGCGCGGCCAGCGTATCGCCGAATGGGATCCCTATACCCGCCCCGTCCTCACTGAAATCGAGGGCAAGGTGTCGTACGAGGATCTGGTCGACGGCATTTCCGTTCAGGAAACGGCCGACGAATCGACCGGCATCACCAAGCGCGAGGTTATCGACTGGCGCTCGACGCCACGCGGCAACGACCTCAAGCCGGCGATCGCCATCCTTGACCCCAAGGGCAAGGTCGGCAAGCTGTCGAAGGGCGGCGACGCCCGCTTCCTGCTCTCGGTAGAGGCCATTCTTTCGGTCGAGCCGGGTTCGCAGGTTCGTCCCGGCGACGTTTTGGCGCGTATCCCAATGGAAAGCGCCAAGACCAAGGACATCACCGGCGGTCTGCCGCGTGTTGCCGAACTGTTCGAGGCACGTCGTCCGAAGGATCACGCCATTATCGCCGAGATCGATGGCACGATCCGCTTCGGCCGCGACTACAAGAACAAGCGCCGCATCATCATCGAGCCGCATGACTCGACGCTTGAGCCGGTCGAATACCTGATCCCGAAGGGCAAGCCGTTCCATCTCCAGGACGGCGACGTCATCGAGAAGGGCGACTACATCCTCGACGGCAATCCGGCGCCGCACGACATCCTGGCGATCAAGGGCGTGGAAGCACTTGCTTCCTACCTCGTGAACGAAATCCAGGAAGTCTACCGTCTGCAGGGCGTGTCGATCAACGACAAGCATATCGAGGTGATCGTTCGCCAGATGCTGCAGAAGGTCGAGATCACGGTGCAGGGCGACTCGACCTACATTCCGGGCGACCACGTCGACGTGATCGAACTGGAAGAGGTCAACGAGCGCCTGGTCGAGGACGGCAAGAAGCCGGCCGAAGGCCAGCCAGTGCTGCTGGGCATAACCAAGGCCTCGCTGCAGACGCCTTCCTTCATCTCGGCCGCCTCCTTCCAGGAGACGACCAGGGTGCTGACCGAAGCTGCGGTTGCCGGCAAGACCGACATGCTGCAGGGCCTGAAGGAAAACGTCATCGTCGGCCGGCTGATCCCGGCCGGTACCGGCGGCACGATGAGCCAGATCCGGCGCATCGCCACCTCGCGCGACGAACTGATCATCGACGAGCGCCGCAAGGCCTCCGGTGTCGAGGTCGCCGAGCCGATGCTGACCGACATGGTCAACGCCGCGCAGTAAGCGCGGTAGGACGAGAAGAAGGAAGGGGGCCCCAGTGGCCCCTTTTCGCGTTTTGACCCCCAATCGAATCGAGGAAAACATGAGCAAGAAGGTTTGGACTGACGTCGACGACTACATCGTTTCCTCTCTCTTCGAAGCAGATCCCATCCTCGAAGCGGTGCTTGCGGCCAACCGCGACCAGGGCCTGCCGGCCATCGACGTATCGCCGGCGCAGGGCAAGCTGCTGTCGCTGCTGGTCCGCATCAGCGGCGCCAGGAAGGTGCTGGAGATCGGCACGCTTGGCGGCTACTCGACCATCTGGATGGCAAGGGGATTGCCCGTCGGCGGCAAGATCGTGACGCTCGAACTCGAGCCGCATCATGCAAAAGTCGCGCACTCGAATCTCGAGCGGGCAGGGGTGCCGGACAAGGTCGAGCTCAGGATCGGCCCCGCGCTTCAGTCGCTTGAGACGCTGGCTGCCGAAAATGCCGGTCCGTTCGATCTGATCTTCATCGACGCGGACAAGCCGAACAACCCGAATTATCTGTCATGGGCCATGCGCCTGTCGCGGCCGGGGACGGTCATCATCTGCGACAACGTCATCCGCGACGGCACCGTGCTCAACGACGATGGCCGTGACGCGTATGTCGAAGGCGCACGCGGTGCGTTTTCCTTCATCGGCGGCGACAAGCGCCTGGACGGCACCGCCATCCAGACCGTCGGCGCCAAAGGCTATGACGGGTTTGCGATTGCGATCGTCGAGTAAGGCTGCATGATGAGTGTCCGGACTGCGGTCCGGCAGAACTCATCGCTCAATCGAAGAACGCTTCCACCACATTGCGCTTGCCGAGCATGAAGGCGTCGGCCACGTGCTGCAGGGGTGCCAAATCGACATCGGAGACGCCGGCGGGTACGATTTCAGCGAAGCGCCGGTAAAGCTGGGGATATTCGGCTTCCGGCTCGTCGTGAACCACCTTGCCGTCGATGGCGAGCTTGGTGCCGCCGCCGGACAGCACCATCTTGCCCTTGTCGGTGTCGGCCAGGATGTCCCAGCTCTGTAGTCCCGTCTGCAGCCAGTCGAGCTCCATGGTCACCGGCAACCCATCCGAGGTACGGAAGGTCACGTGGGCCGCCACAGGCGAGGCGCGGTTTTCCGGGAAGTCGAGGACGGCCGAGGTGATGAACATCGCCGGCAGGATGTGGGTTGCGATCGACAGTGCGTTGATGCCGGGATCGAAGACACCGAAGCCGCCCGGCGCCCAGATCCAATCCTGGTTCGGATGCCAGCGGCGGACATCTTCCTTCCAGAGGATGGCGGCCGAGTTGACCTTGGCCGACGCCAGGAAGGCACGCGCGGCTTCCACCGCCGGCGCGTAGCGCGAATGCCAGCTGGCGAACAGTGAGACGCCATTGGCTGCCGCCAGCCGCTTCAGGTCCTCGACCTCACTGACAGTGGCGCCCGGCGGCTTCTCCAGGAAAACATGCTTCTTCGCAATCAGCGCCGTGCGTGCCGCGTCGTAGCGGAACTGCGGCGGCATGCACAGCGACACGGCCTCGAGTTCCGGCACCGCGTCGAGCATCGCCTCAATGGTCGGAAAATTCGGGATGCCGTCCACCTTGCCGTGCCGGCTGGCGGCGGCGATGAGGCGGTAGTCCGCATCCTTGGCCACTGCCGGCAGATGCTGGTCGCGCACGATCTTGCCGACGCCGACGATGCCGAGCTTGATGGGACCATTGTTCGAGGGCATGGGAACTCCGCGGATTCGAATTTGGCTGGTTAAGTCGCTCGGTTCTTAGCAGAGAACCGGTGCCGGGCAAGCCGGCGCGGTGACAGGCGCAAGCAGCCGGCCACGCTCAGAGCGGAACCTCGAAGGTAACGATCGACACTTCGCCTTCGAGCGCACCCTGAAAGGCTGACAGATGCGGCTCCTCGTCGGGTTCGCCGTCCATATCGCCGATCTGGTCGAGCTCGACCTCGGCATAGCCTTCGGCCGCAAGCGATTCGAGCACCCGGCGCACGGCCGAATCGTCGTCGGGCGCAACCAGCATCACATGGACGCCTTCCGGCTTGCCGCCCTTCTTTTTCCAGACCCGGCCGGTGACGATGGTGACCGGGCGCTCCTCATTGTCGTTCACGGGCTGATTCCTCTTGAGACGGGGGCGGGCGAGGGCTTTTGGGCTGTCCATGGCGCCTTTTGCCATGAAGAACCCGCGCATGACAGCCAAAAGCCGGTCACTTTCTTGTCTGCCCGGTCACTTTCTTCCTTTGCCTTGCAAAATGAAGAAAGAAAATTACATGCGTTTTTCGCATGGCTGCCAAGCCGTGGTCAGCGCGCAATATTTGGCGCGCCGGGGTTGACGGTTCACGGTCTTGCGAGTAGAAGCCGCCCAGTCAGAACCGATGTGAGGCTCTCCCTTCCGAAGCGACACGCTTTGGAGTTTGCCTCAAACAGGGTTCGTTTTACGAGCGAAAAGACATTTCCGGCGCGCATGAAGCGGTTCCCGCTTCCTCTGCATTTTGTTCGGGCAGGACCGCGAGGCGCGGTTTATGGCCCGAATTTGCGTATGGAATTGGCGCTTTGAGCGGCCCTGACCGGGCGAGACACGGAATTGAGAGACAAGAGGGTTTAATGCCTACCGTCAACCAGCTGATCCGCAAGCCGCGCATTGCGCCGGTGAAGCGCAACAAGGTCCCGGCCATGCAGCAGAACCCGCAGAAGCGGGGCGTCTGCACGCGCGTCTATACAACGACGCCGAAGAAGCCGAACTCGGCACTGCGCAAGGTGGCCAAGATCCGCCTGACCAACGGCTTTGAAGTGATCGGCTACATCCCCGGCGAAGGCCACAACCTTCAGGAACACTCCGTGGTCATGATCCGCGGCGGCCGCGTCAAGGATCTTCCGGGCGTGCGCTACCACATCATCCGCGGCGTGCTCGACACGCAGGGCGTGAAGAACCGCAAGCAGCGCCGTTCGAAGTACGGCGCCAAGCGTCCGAAGTAAGATTTTCCGGCCCTGGCGCTGCTTGAATGCGTCGGGCTACGAGATTGAGAGACAAAAGCCATGTCGCGTCGTCACAGTGCAGAAAAGCGTGAGATCAATCCGGACCCGAAGTTCGGCGATCTGATCGTCACCAAGTTCATGAACGCCGTCATGTATGACGGCAAGAAGTCGGTTGCCGAGACCATCGTCTACGGTGCGCTCGACCAGGTTCAGTCGAAGACCAAGCAGGAGCCGGTCACCGTCTTCCATCAGGCGCTCGACAATGTCGCGCCGCATGTGGAAGTCCGGTCGCGCCGCGTCGGCGGCGCTACCTACCAGGTTCCGGTCGATGTGCGCCCCGAGCGCCGCCAGGCCCTGGCGATCCGCTGGCTGATTGCAGCTGCGCGCAACCGCAACGAGACCACCATGGTCGACCGCCTCTCCGGCGAGCTGATGGACGCGGCCAATAACCGCGGCACCGCCGTGAAGAAGCGTGAAGACACCCACAAGATGGCAGAAGCCAACCGCGCTTTCGCGCACTACCGCTGGTAAAGCGCGAACGAGACTGAGAAGGCATCCACGATGGCCCGCGAATACAAAATCGAAGACTACCGCAATTTCGGTATCATGGCGCATATTGACGCCGGCAAGACGACGACCACCGAGCGCGTCCTCTATTACACGGGCAAGTCGCACAAGATCGGCGAAGTCCACGACGGCGCTGCCACCATGGATTGGATGGAGCAGGAGCAGGAACGCGGCATCACCATCACGTCCGCCGCCACCACGACCTTCTGGAAGGGTCGCAGCGGCAAGATGTACCGCTTCAACATCATCGACACTCCCGGACACGTCGACTTCACCATCGAAGTCGAGCGTTCGCTGCGCGTGCTCGACGGCGCCATTGCGCTGCTCGATGCCAATGCCGGTGTTGAGCCGCAGACGGAAACCGTCTGGCGCCAGGCCGACAAGTATAAAGTTCCGCGCATGATCTTCTGCAACAAGATGGACAAGATCGGCGCCGACTTCTACCGCTCGGTCGAGATGATCGGCTCGCGTCTTGGTGCGCATGCCGTCGTCATGCAGCTGCCGATCGGCGCCGAGACCGAGTTCAAGGGTGTCGTCGATCTCGTCGAGATGAACGCGCTGGTCTGGCGCGATGAGACGCTGGGCGCTGCCTGGGACGTCGTTGAGATCCCTGCCGACCTTCAGGCCCGGGCCGAAGAATACCGCGAGAAGATGATTGAAGCCGCCGTCGAAATGGACGAGACGGCCCTCGAGAATTACCTCGAAGGCAAGATGCCGTCGAATGACGAGATCCGCGCGCTGATCCGCAAGGGCACCATCGCGGTCAAGTTCTACCCGATGTTCTGTGGCTCGGCCTTCAAGAACAAGGGCGTGCAGCCGCTGCTCGACGCCGTCGTCGAATATCTGCCGTCGCCGGCCGATGTTCCCGCCATCAAGGGCGTCGACGCCAAGACCGACGCCGAGATCGAGCGTCATGCCGACGACAATGAGCCGCTGTCGATGCTGGCCTTCAAGATCATGAACGACCCGTTCGTCGGTTCGCTGACCTTTGCCCGCATCTATTCGGGCAAGCTGACCAAGGGCATCTCGGTCGATAACACCGTCAAGGGCAAGAAAGAGCGCATCGGCCGCATGCTGCAGATGCATGCGAATTCGCGCGCCGACGTCGAAGAAGCCTTTGCCGGCGACATCGTTGCTCTGGCTGGCCTCAAGGACACGACCACCGGCGACACGCTCAGCGATCCGCTGCACCCGGTCATCCTCGAGCGCATGGAATTCCCCGATCCGGTCATCCAGATCGCCATCGAGCCGAAGACCAAGAACGACCAGGAAAAGATGGGCCTCGCCCTTCACCGCCTGGCTGCCGAGGATCCGTCCTTCCGTGTCAAGACCGACGAGGAAAGCGGCCAGACCATCATTTCGGGCATGGGCGAACTTCACCTCGACATCATCGTCGACCGCATGCGTCGCGAGTTCAAGGTTGAGGCCAATGTCGGCGCGCCGCAGGTGGCTTACCGCGAGACCATCACCCGCAGGCACGAGCAGGACTACACCCACAAGAAGCAGACCGGCGGTACCGGTCAGTTCGCTCGCGTCAAGATCGTGTTCGAACCGAACCCGGAAAGCTCGGAGTTCGAGTTCGAGACCAAGATCGTCGGCGGTGCGGTTCCCAAGGAATACATCCCGGGTGTCGAAAAGGGCATCAACAGTGTCATGTCGTCGGGTCCGTTCGCTGGCTTCCCGATGATCGGCGTCAAGGCGACGCTTATCGACGGCGCTTACCACGATGTGGACTCCAGCGTCCTGGCGTTCGAAATCGCCGGCCGCGCCTGCTTCCGTGAAGCCGCACCCAAGCTTGGCGTGCAGCTGCTCGAGCCGATTATGAAGGTCGAAGTCGTGACCCCGGAAGACTACGTCGGCAGCGTCATCGGCGACCTGAACGGCCGTCGTGGCCAGATCCAGGGCCAGGAAGCTCGCGGCGTGGCTGTCGTCATTAACGCGATGGTGCCGCTGGCCAACATGTTCAAGTACGTCGACAACCTGCGCTCGATGAGCCAGGGCCGCGCGGCCTACACGATGCAGTTCGATCACTATGAGCCTGTGCCGACCGCGGTCGCCCAGGAAGTCCAGAAGAAATACGCGTAACCTGAACGGGTTGCATCGGTAACTTAATTCAAGGCCCGTACGGGCGAGCAGATTGGAGACATCACATGGCAAAAGGTAAATTCGAGCGTAACAAGCCTCATGTGAACATTGGCACGATTGGCCACGTCGATCATGGCAAGACGTCGCTGACGGCGGCGAT
>NZ_JAMYMJ010000065.1:0-23411 GCF_040318435.1 Mesorhizobium sp. M1143
CCCACGGCTATCCCCCGGCTTTCGTGCGCCGTCGGCGACTTTTGGTAACGAGCCCCCCGCTAAAAATCCCCCCCTATATCCTCCCGGTCCAGACCCCCCACCGGCCCGCCCCCCAAAATGGGGGCGCGGCGGTCCAGTCAAGGATGATTATCAGTCCTTGGAGACGAAGCGGGACGGATGGATGTCCATCACATTGTCATCGAAGCCATGCAGCTTCGAGGAAACGATATCGTGGAAGCTGTAGTAGAGAAGCGGAATGTTGCCGACGTCATCGACAAGGATGCGCTCGGCCTCAGTGAGGTCCTTCATGCGCTCTTCCGGCTTGCCGCCGGCAGCCGCGGCCTTGTCCATGGCCGCCTCATATGCCGGGCTGACGTAGTTCGAATAGTTGTTGCCGCTGGCCTTGCGGGTGATGCCGAGGAAGGTCTCGGGATCCTTGTAGTCGGCGATCCAGGCGGCACGCGCCACGTCGTAGTTGCCCTTCTGCTCGAGGAAGGAATAGTGGGTCTTGGTATCGGTGTTGAGCAGCGTGATCTCGACGCCAAGCGGCTTCAACTGTTCCTGGATGGCAACCGCGGTGTTCTTGTGGTTTTCCGAGGTGTTGTAGCGGATCTCCATCTTCAGCGGATGCTCGGGCGTATAGCCGAGTTTCTCAAGGATCTTCTTGGCGGCGTCCTCGCGGTCGATCTGCGGCATGTCGGCGTATTTGGCCATTGCCGGCGTGTAGCCGGCGATGCCCGGAGGCACCATCGAATAGCCAGGCAGCATGGAATTCTGCCAGACCTTTTCGGCCAGGAAGTCGCGGTCGATAGCCATCGAGATGGCGTTGCGCAGCTCGACATTGTCCCAGGGCGCCTTGTCGGTCTTGATCGCGTAATAATAGGTGCCGAGATACGGTCCGACGCGGACCTGATCGCCGAACTTGGTCTTGAGGTCAGCGAGCTGTTCGGTCGGCAGGTCGCCGTAGCTGTCGAGTTCGCCTGCCTCGAAGCGCTTCATCGCCGAAGAGCGGTCTTCGGTCGGGATGTAGTTGACGACGTCCATCTTGACGGTCGCGGCATCCCAGAATTTCGGATTCTTGACCAGCTTCATGTGGTCGTTGGGAATCCACTCGGCCAATGTATAGGCGCCGTTCGAAACGAGATTGCCCGCCTTGATCCAGTCGGCGCCGAGCTTGTCGATCGAGGCCTTGTTGACCGGGTAGGTAGCCTGGTGGGTCAGCATCTCCAGGAAGTATGGCGTCGGCGCCTTCAGCGTCACTTCCAGGGTGTTGGCGTCGATCGCCTTGACTCCCATGTCCTCGGGCTTGCCTTTCTTGGTGTTGACTTCCTCGGCGTTCTTCACGGGATAGAGCATGGAAGCGTATTCGGCGGCGGTCGCCGGATCCTCCAGCCTACGGAAGGAATAAACGAAGTCGTCCGCCGTCACCGGGCTGCCATCCGACCACAAGCCGTCCTTGCGCAGCTTGAAGGTGTAGACGGTGCCGTCATCAGATACCGTCCAGCTTTCGGCGGCGCCCGGGATGAGGTTCGTCTTCTGATCGTGCATGACCAGTCCCTGGAACAGGTCGCGTATGATATCGGCTTCGTAGACGGTCGAGGTCTTGTGCGGATCGACCGTCTCCGCTTCGGCGGCGCTGCCTCTATTATAGACGGTCTCGGCAAGGGCCGGCGTCAGGAACGTGCCTGCGGCAAAGGTCATGGTCGCGGCGACAAGCGTCGCCTTCAGCATATTTTTCAGCATGAAGTCTCTCCCTGTGGCGCTGCCCATCGGCTGCGCCTTACGAGTGTTGACGCCCCGGAACCGATTTCTGGCCCCTTCGAGCGCGCCGCCGGTTCCCGTTCCGGCAGCTGGTGGCAGGAGACTAGACAGACGGAAATATTATTTCAACCGAGTCTTGCTTGACGCTAAGTGAGCATCCTCACCTTAAACCAGCCATAGCTAATCTATATTACAAGGTCCAATTGGGTGCAGCTTGTGGTTGTCCTGTATGAGTTTTGCCCTCAGCAGTTGTCATTAGCGCAACCATCTGGAAACATTCCAGGAATGCAGTTCGTGCCCAAGCTCAACGAAAGTACCTAAGAAGCCCGAATGGAAAACGTGGCGCCGGTTGCGCGGATCATGATCTTTTTTGAAGCCGGACGGCGTCCCTGAAAGATCAGCCTACCTTGCCGACAAACCAACCCAGGGCCGGCAGCAACAGCCCCTCCTCCTGCAGGACGGCACCGCCACCCAGGGCGATCGCCTCGACAAGCTGGAGATCCGGCGGCAGTCGCCAGTCGGCCGGCTTGTCGGCGAAATTGAAGACGCAGAGCAATATCTCGTCCTCGCCCTGCCGGATGAAGGCAAGGAAATCGCCGTCGGTATCGAGAAAGCGGATCGGGCCTTTGACCAGCGCCAGATGCGCCTTGCGCAAGGCGAGCATCGTCCGGTAGCCGGCGAGCACGGACTTGTCGTCGGCGTTCTGGATATCGACCGCCCGAGCGCGGTGGCTTTCCGGCACCGGCAGCCAGGGTTTTCCCGAGGAAAACCCGGCATTGTCGGCGCCCGCTTCCCAGACCATCGGTGTGCGGCAGCCGTCCCTGCCCTTTACCCCCGGCCAGAAACGGATGCCGACGGGATCGCGCAGATCCTCGAAGGTCAGTTCCGCCTCCTCCAGCCCAAGCTCTTCGCCTTGGTAGAGACAGATCGAGCCCCGCAGGCAGGAGAGCAAAGCGATAGCGAATGTCGCCACCGCATCTGGATCGCCGCCCGGCCGCGTCCAGCGGCTGACATGGCGCACGACATCGTGGTTGGAGAACGCCCAGCAGACCCAGCCGTCGGCGACAGCTGCCTCGAAGGCCTCGACGCAGCCGCGCACATGGGCGGCTGAGAATTGCGGGCCGAGCAGGTCGAAGGTGTAGCACATGTTGAGCTTGTCGCCGCCGGATGTGTAGGCGGCCAGCGTCTGCAGCGAGCGGCCTTCGTCGCCGACCTCGCCGACACTGGCGCGGCCGTCATATTCGTCGAGCAAAGCGCGGAAGCGCCTGAGGAAATCGAGGTTTTCCGGTTGCGTCTTGTCGAACAGGTGCTCCTGGAAGAGATAGGTGTTGGTTTCGCCGTTGGTGCCGGCGACGCTCGACGCCAGCGGCGGGTTGCTGCGCAGCCAGCGGTCGTGGACATAGTAGTTGACCGTATCCAGGCGGAAGCCGTCGACGCCGCGCTCGAGCCAGAACCGCACCGTCTGCAACAACGCGTCTTGAACCTCAGGATTGTGGAAGTTGAGGTCCGGCTGCGAGGCGAGGAAATTGTGCATGTAGTATTGCCGGCGGGTCGCGTCCCACTCCCAGGCCGGGCCGCCGAAGACCGACAGCCAGTTGTTGGGCGCGTTGCCGTCCGGCCTGGTGTCGGCCCAGACATACCAGTCAGCCTTGGGATTATCCTTGCTGGCACGGCTCTCTACAAACCATTCGTGCTTGTCGGAGGAGTGCGACAACACCTGATCGATGATCACCTTCAGGCCGAGCCTGTGCGCCTCGGCAACCAGCGCGTCAAAGTCGTCGAGCGTGCCGAACATCGGATCGACCGCCTGATAGTCGGAGACGTCGTAGCCCATATCGGCCATTGGCGATTTGAAGAAGGGCGACAGCCAGACGGCGTCGACGCCGAGCGAGGCGACGTGCGCCAGCCGTGAGGTGATGCCTGAGAGGTCGCCGCTGCCGTCGCCGGTGGTGTCCTGGAAGGAGCGAGGATAGATCTGGTAGATGACGCAGCCGCGCCACCAGTCGGCGCTCTGTTCGGGTCCCGGCTGGGCATTGTCGTCGGCCATCACGGACCCTTCCTGGCGCGGGCCTTTGCGGTCCGGCGCTCGATCATGAAACTGACACTGCGGCCGGGCAGCGGCCACGCGAGGTCGACCGCTTGCGCTTCAACAGCCGGCTGCCATTCAAACCCTTGCCGCGCGGGCAGCGTGAAGACGCATTGGCGGCGATCGCCATTGACGATCACAGCCAGGCGGCCCTCCCCGCCGTCGCCGAGCAGCATGACGAGGCGATGGCGCGAGCCATCGTTCCAGTCGGCTTCGCCGAGCGGCGCGCCGGTCTCGGTCAGCCAGGCGACGTCGGGCACATCAGAACCGGCCGGCGGCTCTCCGGTCAGGAAGCGCGTATCGGAAAGCGCCAGCACCGCGCGGCGCAGAGCTGCGAGCGCCGACACATGGGCTTCCAGCGCGCCGTCGCGCCCGGCCCAGTCGAGCCAGGTGATAGCATTGTCCTGCGCATAGGCGTTGTTGTTGCCCTGTTGCGTGCGGCCGAATTCGTCACCCGCCGTCAGCATGATCGTCCCTCGCGAGGCAAACAAGGTGGCAAGCAGTGCGCGCCTATCACCGGAACGGGCCTCGGCAATCGCCTTGTCGGAGGTCTCGCCCTCGACGCCATTGTTCCAGGACAGGTTCTCATTGTGGCCGTCGCGGTTCTTCTCGCCATTGGCCTGGTTGTGCTTGGCTTCATAAGCGACGATATCAGCCAGCGTCATGCCATCGTGCGCGGCGATGAAGTTGACCGTGCGGCTGGCGGATTGGCCCTCCCTGCCGAACACATCGGAGGAGCCGGCGAGCCTTGTCGCCAGCGCACCGACCGCGCCGGCATCGCCGCGCCAGAAGCGCCTGACGTCGTCGCGGTAGCGGTCGTTCCATTCGAGGTAAGGCGGCCGGAAATTGCCGAGCTGATAGCCATTCGGGCCGATGTCCCACGGCTCGGCAATCAGCACCCTGTCGGCAAGAATGGGATCGGTTGCGATGGTCTCTAGCAACGGAGCCGCCGGATCGAATACGCCAGCGACGCGGCCGAGGACCGGCGTCAGGTCGAAGCGGAAACCGTCCACGCCGGCTTGGCGGACGAAATGGCGCAGCGTGTCGAGTACCATGTCGCGAACGACCGGATGGTCGCAGGCAATGGTATTGCCGGTGCCGGTATCGTTGGCCAACCTGCCGTCCGGCTCGCTGCGGTAGTAGGCTTGATTGTCGAGGCCGCGCAGCGACAGCGTCGGCCCGAGCCGGTCACTTTCGCCGGTATGATTGAAGACGAGATCGAGGATGGTGCCAATGCCAGCCTTGCGCAGCACCCCCGCCGTATCGCGCAATTCGGCGAGGCCGCCCGGCGCCAGCCGCGGATCGAGCGCCATGAAGGTGACTGGGTTGTAGCCCCATGCGTTGCTGAGGCCGAGCGGCGGTAGATGGCGCTCATCGATCCATGCCGTCACGGGCATCAGCTCAACGGCGGAGACGCCGATCTTTCTGAGGTGTTCGAGGATGGCCGGATGCGCAAGTGCCGCAATGGTGCCGCGCTGCGCTTGGGGCACGTCCGGATGCAGTCTGGTGAAGGAACGGACATTGAGTTCGTAGATCAGACCGCCCGGCTGGAACAAAGGCGCCTTGGCCGGCAGCGGCTTGGGTAGCGCGCGGGCGACGGTCTTCGGCATCAGCGGCGCGGTATCGGTGCCTTCGTTGCGCCGGGCGGCAAGCCGCCAATGATGCTGGTAGGGCCGGTCTATCTCGACAGCGTAGGGATCAGTGAGCAGCTTGTCGGGATCGAACCACAGCCCGCGCTCCGGCGCATATTCGCCGTCGGCGCGAAAGCCGTAGCGCGTACCCGCGGCAAGGCCGGCGACGAACAGCGCATGGACGCTCTCGCCTTCCGGCTGAAGTTCGAGCCGGTCGATTTCACGGGCGCCGGTGTCGTCGAAGATCGACACCCACAGGCGCCGCGCGGACGACGACCAGGCGGCGAAGCGGATGCCTTCGGGAGTGACCGTTGCGCCGAGCTGGGTCATCGGCGCATCCTCCACCCTCCCCCTTGTGGGGAGGGTCGCGAACGAAGTGAGCGGGGTGGGGGTCGGCGCGGGGAAAGCGCTTTACGAGCACCCCCAACCCGATCCGCTGCGCGGATCGACCCTCCCCACAAGGGCGAGGGTAAAGACGTCACCACCCTCAAGTAATCACGCTCGGCTTGTTGCGCCCGGTGTGGCTCTTGATCCCGGCGATATCATCGGCAGCCGCGATCAGGTCGGCGAGCGCCTCTTGCGTGTCGAGATCATGCCGCGCTCTGTCCGGCTCGTAGCGCTCGATGTATACGCGCAGCGTAGCACCCGACGTGCCGGTGCCGGACAAACGAAACACGACACGCGAGCCGCCTTCGAACAGGATGCGGATGCCCTGGTTCTTGCTCACCGAACCGTCGACCGGATCGTGATAGGCGAAGTCGTCGGCATTGGCGATCTTCAGGCCGCGCACGCTGGTGCCGGGCAGCGAGGTCAGCTTGGCGCGCAACTCGTCGACCAGGGCGTTGGCGCGCTCGGTTTCGACCTCCTCATAGTCATGACGTGAATAGTAATTGCGGCCGTAGGTCGCCCAATGTTCGGTGACGACGTCCTTGCAGCTTTCGCCGCGCACGGCCAGGATGTTCAGCCACAACAGCACCGCCCACAGCCCGTCCTTTTCACGGACATGGTTCGAGCCGGTGCCGGCGCTTTCCTCGCCGCAGATCGTTGCCATGCCGGCATCGAGCAGATTGCCGAAGAACTTCCAACCGGTCGGCGTTTCGTAGATGCCGATGCCGAGCTGTTCGGCGACGCGGTCGGCAGCGCCGCTGGTCGGCATCGAGCGGGCGATGCCTTTGAGGCCGTCCTTGTAGCCCGGCGCCAATTGCGCATTGGCGGCAAGCATGGCCACCGAATCCGACGGGGTGACGAAAATGCCCTTGCCGATGATGAGATTGCGGTCACCGTCGCCGTCGGAAGCGGCGCCGAAATCGGGCGCATCCGGTCCCATCATCTCGTCATAGAGATGCTTGGCGTGGACCAGGTTCGGATCCGGGTGATGGCCGCCAAAATCCGGCAGCGGCTTGTAGTTGCGGCAGGTGCCATTCTCCGCGCCGAGCCGGCGCTCGAGGATTTCCTTGGCATACGGGCCGGTGACCGCATGCATGGCGTCGAAGCGCATGCGGAAGCCGTATTTGAAATTGGCGCGGATGGCGTCGAAGTCGAACAGGCTCTCCATCAATTCGGCATAGTCGGTGACCGGGTCGATAATCTCGACCGCCATGCCGCCGGCGGTCACCGTGCCGATCTTATCGATGTCGATCTGGTCGATGTCGGCGGTCTTGAAGCTCGAAATCGTCTTGGTCTTTTCGAAGATCGCGTCGGTCAGCTTTTCCGGCGCCGGGCCGCCATTGCCGGCATTGTACTTGATGCCGAAATCCTCGTGCGGGCCGCCCGGATTGTGACTGGCCGACAGGATGATGCCGCCGAAGGTCTTGTATTTGCGGATGACATGCGACGCCGCCGGCGTCGACAATATGCCGCCCTGCCCGACCATCACCTTGCCGAAGCCGTTGGCCGCCGCCATGGCGATGGCCTTCTGGATGACCTCGCGGTTGTAGAAGCGGCCGTCGCCGCCGATCACCAGCGTCTTGCGCTCAAAGCCCTCCAGCGCGTCGAAGATCGACTGGATGAAGTTCTCGGCATAGTGCTCCTGCTGAAAGACAGGCACCTTCTTGCGCAGGCCGGACGTGCCGGGTTTCTGGTCGAGATAGGGTTTGGTGGCGACGGTCCGGATCATGCTTCAGGCAACCCTTTTCGAAAGCAGCAGGCGGTAGAGTTCAACGTATTTGTCGGCGCTCTTGTCCCAGGAGACATCGGCCTTCATGCCCTGGCGCTGGATCTGTTCCCAGACGGCCGGGCTCGAATGCGCATCGACCAGCCGGCGGATGGCGTGCAGCATGGCGCCGCCACTATTGGGCGCGAACTGGAAGCCGGTGGCGACACCGGCCGAGATCGCTGCTTCATTGGCGTCGATGATGGTGTCGGCAAGGCCGCCGGTGCGGGCGACGACCGGCACGCAGCCATAGCGTAGGCCGTAAAGCTGGGTCAGCCCGCAAGGCTCGAAGCGCGACGGGATGACGATGGCGTCGCAGCCGCCCTGCATGGTGTGGGCAAGCCCCTCGTCATAGCCGACGACGACGCCGACACGGCCGCGATGGCGGGCGGTGGCAGCCAGCAGCGCGCCTTCCAGGCCGGCGTCGCCTGAGCCGAGGATCGCCAGCCGCGCGCCGGTGGCGACGACGCCGTCGACCACAGCCGCCAGTATGTCCATGCCCTTCTGCCAGGTCAGCCGGCTGACGACGCAGACGATCGGACTGTCGTCGCGCTCGAGGCTGAAACGGTCCTCGACAACCGCCCGGTTGGGAAGCCGAGCCTTGAGCGTCGCGGCGGAGTAGGCCGACACCAGATGCTTGTCGGTCTCCGGGTTCCAGATGTCGGTGTCGATGCCGTTAACGATGCCGTAGAGGTCGGAAGAGCGCATGTTGATCAGGCCGTCGAGGCCCATGCCGAATTCCGGCGAGCGGATTTCCTGGGCATAGGTGGGGCTCACCGTGGTGATCGCCCAGGCCGCCTGCAGGCCGGCCTTGAGGAAGCCGACGCCGCCATAGTATTCTACGCCGTCGAGCGCCATCGCCGCGGCCGGCAAGCCGAGCTCGCCAAAAATGCCGGCGCCGAACTGACCCTGGAAGGCAAGGTTGTGAACCGTGATCAGCGACGGCACGCCGACCGCCTTGCCGTAGCGCATATAGGCCAGCGTCATCGCCGACTGCCAGTCATGGGCGTGGACGAGATCCGGCTGGTAGCCGGAAATGGCGCCGCCGGCGATATCGCCACCGACCTGGCTCAGCGCAGCAAAACGCCGCCAATTGTCGGGCCAATCGGCGCCGGCCGCATTGCCGTAAGGGCCGCCGGGACGGTCGTAGAGATGCGGCGCGTCGAGCACGAACAGGTCGAGCCCGGCGATCTTGACGGCATGGACCGAAGCCTTGCCGCCCTGCAGCAGCGGGTATTGATAGACAGCCTTCTTTTTCTTGAAGGCGTCCATCACCTGGGGAAAGCCGGGGATGAGCGTGCGCATGGTCACGCCCTTGGCGGCCAGCGCGATCGGCAATGCGCCGGTCACGTCGGCAAGTCCGCCGGTCTTGATCAGCGGGAATATCTCGGGCGTGACCGACAGAACCTGCATGCGTTTATGGTACCCCGTCTTACAGCTTCAGCTTGTCGATCATGTCCTGCGTGACCAGGCAGATGCCCTTTTCCGAAACCCGGAAACGCTTGGCGTCGAGAACAGGGTCTTCGCCAACCACCAGCCCTTCCGGTATCCTTACACCGTGGTCGATGACGACGCGCTTCAACTTTGCGTTCCGGCCGACATGAACGTCGGGCAGCATGACGACCTCTTCCAGCGTCGAATAGGAGTTGATGCGCGCGCCGGTGAAGATCAGGCTGCGCTTCAGCGAAGCACCCGAGACGATGCAATCGCCTGAGACCAGCGAGGAGACGGCCGAACCGCGCCGGCCATCCTCGTCATGCACGAACTTTGCCGGCGGCTTCAATTCGGCATAGGTCCAGATCGGCCAGTCGCGGTCGTAGAGGTCGAGTTCGGGAGTGATGTCGGTCAGGTCGATATTGGCTTCCCAGTAGGCGTCGACCGTGCCGACATCGCGCCAATAGGCTTCGTTCTCGGCCGTCGAGCGCACGCAGGACTTGGCGAAACGGTGCGCGATCGCCTTACCGTGCTGTACGATGTAGGGGATGATGTCCTTGCCGAAGTCGCGGCTTGAACCCGGCTCGGCGGCATCGCGGCGCAGCTGCTCCATCAGGAACTTGGTCTTGAAGACATAGATGCCCATCGAAGCCAGCGCGAATTCCGGCTTGTCGGGAATGCCGGGCGGGTCGGCGGGCTTTTCGACGAACGCGATGATGTTGTCCTTGCCGTCGACATGCATGACACCGAAGCCGGTCGCTTCCAAGCGCGGCACTTCCAGGCAACCGACAGTGACGTCGGCATTGGCATCGACGTGCTGGCGCAGCATCAGCTCGTAGTCCATCTTGTAGATATGGTCGCCGGCCAGGATCACCATATATTCAGGGCCATAGGCCTCGATGATGTCGATGTTCTGGTAGACGGCGTCGGCGGTGCCTTCATACCACTGGGTTTCCGAGACACGCTGGGAGGCCGGCAGGATGTCGAAGCTTTCGTTTCGCTCCGGCCGCAGGAAGTTCCAGCCGCGCTGCAGGTGGCGGATCAGCGAATGCGCCTTATACTGGGTGGCGACACCGAGGCGGCGGATGCCGGAATTCAGCGCATTGGACAGCGCGAAATCGATGATGCGCGTCTTGCCGCCGAAATAGACAGCCGGCTTGGCGCGGCGGTCGGTCAATTCCTTGAGCCGGCTGCCGCGGCCGCCGGCCAGCACATAGGCCATGGCATCGCGCGCCAGCGGCTGGGTTCTCTTCAAGTCTGCCATCTTTACCCTCCCAAATTACCAGTCTGGAGCATCGCCCGGTCCGCAACGAGTCGACGGACCTAATCCGTAACGAGTTGACGGACCTAGTCCGCAACGAGTTCAAGCATGATCGTCGACAGCGGCGGCAAAAGCATCGTTGCCGAAATGCCTCCTCCTTCCGCCCTGGCTTCGACCACACCGCCATTGCCCTTGCCCGAACCACCGTAGTCCGAAGCGTCGGTGTTGATGATTTCGCGCCATTTGCCGACCTTGGGCAATGGCACGCGATAATTGTCGCGCGGCACTGGCGTGAAGTTGGAAATGACGGCGATCGGGTTGCCGCCGGGCGCGTTGCGCAGCCAGGCGAAGACCGAGTTTTCCTTGTCGTCGACGATCAGCCAGGAGAAGCCGTCCGGCTCGCAGTCGCGCGCATGTAGCGCCGGGCGCGAGCGATACAGATAGTTGAGATCGCGCACCGTCTGCCAGACGCCGCGATGCGGGTGGAAGTCGAGCAGGTTCCAGTCGAGCGCACGCGCCTCGCTCCACTCGCGGCGCTGGGCGAATTCCTGGCCCATGAACAACAGCTTCTTGCCGGGATACCCCCACATGAAGGCGTAAAAGGCGCGCAAAGTCGCGAACTTCTGCCAGTCGTCGCCGGCCATCTTGCCGAGCAGCGTGCCCTTGCCGTGCACGACCTCGTCATGGGACAGCGGCAGCACGAAATTCTCGGAGAAGGCGTAGGTCAGGCCGAAGGTCAGGTCATTGTGGTGATGTTTGCGGAAGATCGGCTCCTTGGCGAAATACTCCAGCGTGTCGTGCATAAAGCCCATGTTCCATTTGAAGCCGAAGCCCAGCCCGCCTTCATGCACCGGCGCCGAGACCTTCGGCCATGAAGTCGATTCCTCGGCGATGGTCATCACGCCGGGATGGTGGCCGTAGACCTCCTTGTTCATCTTCTGCAGGAAGGACACTGCTTCGAGGTTTTCGCGGCCGCCCTTCTCGTTGGGGATCCACTCGCCGGCCTTGCGCGAATAATCGAGGTAGAGCATCGAGGCCACCGCATCCACGCGCAAACCGTCGACATGGTATTTCTCGGCCCAGAACAGCGCATTGTTGACCAGGAACGACACCACCTCGCGGCGGCCGAAATTGTAGATCGCGGTGTTCCAGTCGGGATGAAAACCCTTGCGCGGATCGGCATGCTCATAGAGCGCCGTGCCGTCGAAATTGGCCAGGCCATGCGCGTCGACCGGGAAATGCGCCGGCACCCAGTCGAGGATGACGCCGACGCCGGCGCGGTGCGCACCGTCGACGAAACGGGCGAAGCCGTCGGGGTCGCCGAAGCGCGCCGAGGGGGCATAAAGTCCGGTTGTCTGATAACCCCATGACGGGTCATAGGGATGTTCGGAGATCGGCAGGAACTCGATGTGGGTGAAGCCGGTCTCGACAGCATAGGGGATGAGCTGGTTGGCGAGTTCGTCCCATGACAGGAAGCTGCCATCATCGTGCTGCTGCCACGAACCGGCATGGACCTCGTAGATCGATATGGCTTCGCGCCGCGGATCGGCCTTTCGCCAGTAATTGCGATGCGCCTCGTCGCCCCATTCATGCGCCGGCGGCACCGCCGTTACCGATGCTGTGGCCGGGCGCAGTTCAGACTTGAAGGCGAACGGATCGGCCTTGAGCGGCAGGCGCACGCCGTCGGGGGCAATGATCTCGTATTTATAGGGGTGGCCAGCGCCGATATCGGGAATGAACAGCTCCCAGATGCCGGTGTCGCGGCGGTCGCGCATCGTGTGCCGGCGGCCGTCCCATTCGTTGAAGTCGCCGACCACGGAGACGCGCCTTGCATTGGGCGCCCAGACGGCGAAATGGACGCCCGACGCGCCTTCATGGTCGAGGAGATGGGCGCCGAGCTTGTCGAACAGCCTGAGGTGCGACCCTTGCGCGATATAGTAGTCGTCCATCGGGCCGAGCACCGGGCCGAAGGAATAGGGATCGGTCAGCCACCAGTCGCCGCCGGCATTTTTGGCGTGATAGCGCAGCGGCTGACGCTTCTTGATCGACAGTCTGCCTTCGAAGAAACCGGCGTCGTCGCGCCGCGTGAGTTCGCCGGCGTTCTTGCCGGCCAGCGTGTATGCGGTGACGAACTCGGCATTGGGGACGAAGCAGCGGGCAACCAGGCTCTTGCCGGCATCATGCACGCCCAGGATTGCAAAAGGATCGCCATGCGTGCCTGCAACAATTGCGGCGACATCGCCGGCTGACGCCAGCCCGTCCGACCCGCTCGTCGTCGCGGTCGCGCGCGGTTTCTTCATCAGGCGGTGTCCCTCCCTGGGAACCAGTTCTTGTGCACAAGACCCATTGTCGTGGCCTCATGCAATCATATCAGGCGGGCACGTTCCAGATTTCTTTCGCATATTGGCGGATCGTGCGATCGGAAGAGAACCAGCCGACGCGGGCAACGTTGCGGATAGCGCGCGCGTACCAATCGGGGCTGTTGCGCCAGACGGCGTCGACATCGCGCTGGGCGGCGGCATAGGCGTCGAAATCCGCCGCCACCATGAACCAGTCGCTGTTGTAGAGACCGTCGACCAGCTCGCGGTAGCGATCCGGCTGGTCGGGCGAGAACACGCCCGACGATACTGCGGCAACAGCCTGCGCCAATTCAGGGGAGCCCTCGATCACGGCGCGCGGGTTGTAGCCATTGCTGCGCCGCTCGGCGACTTCCGCCGTGCTCAGGCCGAAGATGAAGATGTTGTCGTCGCCGACGCATTCCTTGATCTCGACATTGGCGCCGTCGAGCGTGCCTATGGTCAAGGCGCCGTTCAGCGCGAACTTCATGTTGCCGGTGCCCGACGCCTCCATGCCGGCAGTCGAAATCTGCTCGGACAGGTCGGCGGCCGGCATCATCACCTCGGCCAGGCTGACATTGTAGTTCGGCACGAACACCACTTTCAGCAGGCCGCGCACCGACGGGTCGCTGTTGATGACCTTGGCAACGTCGTTGGCCAGTTTGATGATCAGCTTGGCATTGTGGTAGCTGGGCGCCGCTTTGCCGCCGAAGAATTTGACGCGCGGCATCCAGTCCTGTTCGGGATGCGAGCGGATCTGGTCGTAGAGCGCGATCGCTTCCAGGATGTTGAGCAGCTGGCGCTTGTATTCGTGGATGCGCTTGACCTGGATGTCGAACAGCGCCGACGGGTCGAGCTTGATGCCGAGCCGGTCGGCGACCAGATTGGCGAGCTTGATCTTGTTGGAGCGCTTGACGGCGGCGAACTTGTCGCGGAAGGCGGCGTCACCGGCAAAGGCTTCGAGCCCCTTGATGGCGTCGATGTCGTCGAGGAAACGGTCCCCGATCGCCGCGCGGGCGAGCGCGGTGAGGCCTGGATTGCACTGGATCAGCCAGCGGCGTGGCGTGATTCCGTTGGTCTTGTTGTTGATGCGATCGGGATAGAGCTTGTGGAGATCGGCAAACACCGTCTCCTTCATCAGCTCGGTGTGCAACGCCGACACGCCATTGATCGAGTGCGAGCCGACAAAGGCCAGGTTACCCATGCGCACGCGGCGGTCGCCATTTTCCTGGATCAGCGAGATGCGGCTGATCTGCTCATTGGAAAACTGGTTGGTGGCGCGGGCCTCAAGCAAAACCTGCGCATTGATGGCGTAGACGATCTGCATATGGCGCGGCAAAAGCCGTTCGAACAGCGGCACCGGCCAGCTTTCCAGCGCCTCCGGTAGCAGCGTGTGGTTGGTGTAGCCGAAGGTGCGCTTGGTAATATCCCAGGCCTGGTCGAAATCCATGCCATGGACGTCCATCAGCAGGCGCATCAGCTCCGGCACGGCGATCGCCGGATGGGTGTCGTTGAGATGGATCGCCGCCTTGTCGGGCAGCGAGGCGAGATCGCCATACTGGCTGAGATGGCGCTGGACGATGTCCTGCAGCGACGCGGTGGAGAAGAAATATTCCTGCCGCAGCCGCAGTTCCTGGCCGGCCTTGTGGGAATCTGCGGGGTAAAGCACACGCGACAAGGCATCGGCCTTGTTGCTTTCGGCCAGCGCGCCGATGTGGTCGCCGGCGTTAAACTTGTCGAGCAGGATCGGATCGATCGGCATGCCGGACCAAAGCCGCAGCGTGTTGACGCGGTTGGCGCGCCAGCCGACCACCGGGGTGTCGTAGGCGACGGCCTGGACATGCTCGGTCGGCTTCCAGACGTGACGTTCGAGCCGGCCATCCTTGGAGGTGATCGATTCCACCGAGCCGCCGAAGCCGACCTCGAAGGCGCGTTCGCGGCGCTCGAACTCCCATGGGTTGCCGTGGTCGAGCCAGGTTTCGGGCAGTTCGACCTGCCAGCCATCATGGATCTCCTGGCGGAACATGCCGTTGGCGTAGCGAATGCCGTAGCCATGCGCGGGAATGTCGACGGTCGCCATGCTTTCCATGAAGCAGGCGGCGAGCCGGCCAAGACCGCCATTGCCGAGCGCTGCATCCGGTTCGAGCCCGGCGATGAGGTCGAGGTCGACGCCCAGCGACTTGAGCGCTTCTCGCATATTGTCCATCAGGCCGAGATTGGAGAAGGCATCGCGCATAAGCCGGCCGATGAGGAATTCGAGCGACAGGTAATAGACGCGCTTTTCCTGCTGGGCGTAGGCCTCCTGCGTCGCCTGCATCCAGTGATCGACGATGCGGTCGCGCACGACCTTGATCGAGGCGGTCAGCCAATCATATTGCGTAGCAACGGACGTGCCTTTGCCGACCCGGTATTTGAGAGCCAGCAAGACTTCGTCGGCCAGCGTCTTGGGATCGGGTATTTCGAGATCGGGGGCTTTGGCTGTCATTGTTCGCGTCATACTGCCTCTCGTGATCGTGCTGCGATCATACCGGCTTTCGCTCTCAGTCCCAGCCTATCCTAGTGCATCGCAACATACGTTCAATCGATTTAGACCAGCATGCCGCCAGTTCCCCTGCGGCAATTTATCCGTCGAGCGGATCAGGCAGCGAGTGCAGCCTCCGGCGGAACCTTCGCTCCCGTCATGAAGGCGACGGCGTCGGACATGGTATATTGCTTGGGATCGATGACGCAGAGGCGACGTCCCAGCCGATGGATATGGATACGGTCGGCCACTTCGAAGACATGCGGCATGTTGTGCGAGATCAGCACGATCGGCAGGCCTCTTTTCTTGACATCGAGGATCAGTTCCAGCACGCGGCGGCTCTCCTTGACGCCGAGTGCCGCGGTCGGCTCGTCCATGATCACCACGCGGCTGCCGAAAGCGGCGGCGCGCGCCACCGCCACGCCCTGACGCTGGCCGCCCGACAGCGTTTCCACCGCCTGGCTGATGTTCTGGATGGTCATCAGGCCAAGCTCGGTCAGCTTGTCGCGGGCGCGCTTTTCCATTGCCGGCCGGTCGAGCATACGAAGCCAGTCGCCGAGGAAGCCGGGTTTGCGGATCTCGCGGCCGAGGAACATGTTGTCGGCGATCGACAGGGCCGGCGACAAAGCCAGGTTTTGGTAGACCGTCTCGATGCCCGCCTCGCGCGCCTCCATGGGCGATTTAAAAGCGACAGCCTTGCCTTCAAGACGGATCTCGCCTTCGTCGGGCACGGCGGCGCCGGAAATCGCCTTGATCAGCGATGATTTGCCGGCGCCATTGTCTCCGATGACGGCCAGGATTTCGCCGGGGTAGAGGTCGAAGTCGGCATTGTCGAGGGCGGTGACACGGCCATAGCGCTTGATCAGGCCGCGCGCGGTGAGGATGGGTTCCACGGTCATGCCGAAACCTTTCTGATCCATTGGTCGATCGCCACGGCGCCGATGATCAGCACACCGGTGAGCAGCACCTTCCATTGCGGATCGGCGCCCAGCATGTTGAGGCCCATCGAGACGACGCCGACGATCATCGCGCCGAAAAGCGTGCCCAGAATTGAGCCGCGCCCGCCGAACAGTGAAATGCCGCCGATCACCGTCGCAGTTATCGCCTGCAGGTTGTAGTCGGTGACGGCGGCTGACGGTGAGATCGAGCCGTTGCGGCCGATGGAAACCCAGGCAGCGAAAGCTGCGATCAACCCGGCAAGGGTGTAGACCGTCATCAACACCTTCTTGGTCTGGATGCCAGACAGCTTCGCCGCCTCCTGATCATCGCCAACGGCGTAGACGTGGCGGCCCCAGGCGGTGTGATTGAGCACGTACCAGAGGATCAAAACGAGCACGACCGTGGCGATGACGCCCAGTGTCAGCACCGCCGTGCCGATCTTGAAACTCAGGGCAAAGAGATGCAGCAGCGGCGCCTGGGCGTCGACGTCGGTATCGCGGATCGTCTCGTTGGCCGAATAGATGAAGTTGGTCGCCATGACGATGTTCCAGGTGCCGAGCGTGACGATGAACGGCGGCAGCTTCATGTAGGCGACCAGCAAACCGTTGAGCAGGCCGCAGGCTGCGCCGGCGGCAAGCCCGATGGGCACTGCGAGCACGGCCGGCATGCCGTAGCTGACCGCGCAATTGCCCATGATCACGGCCGAAATCACCATGATCACGCCGATCGACAGGTCGATGCCGGCGGTCAGGATGACCAGTGTCTGCGCGGCACCGAGGATGCCGACGATGGCGATCTGCTGCAGGATCAGCGTCAGCGTATAGGATGAGAAGAAACGCCCGCCAATGGCGATGCCGAAAATTACGATCGACAGGACCAGCACAATCAGCGGCACCGCCGCCGGCGTGGAGTGCAGGAAATGCTGGATGCGCTTGACGGCCGATTTGTGCTCGTCAAAGGCGGCAACGCTTGTGTCGCTGCTCGAGAGAACCTTCTCGAATTCCTGTGCTTGAGCCATGTTTCCTCCCCTGGGCTTCAGCTCCATGCCGATACCCGCTCGCGCCTGTCCGGTCTGCTGCCGGGATTATTCGCGTGACGCATCGTCCACCCGAAGCGGCCGGGGATCAAGCCCCCGGCCGTCAGCTTGTCGCTGGCTGTCAGACAGCCATCAGCCCCAGCACTTGGCGAGGCCTTCCTTGGTGTCGATCGACTTCACGCCATTGGCCGGCTTGTCGGTGACGAGGTTGACGCCGGTGTCGAAGAAGTTCTTGCCTTCGGTCGGCTTAGGCTTGGCGCCGTCCTTGGCGAAGGCGGCGATCGCCTCGATGCCGAGTGCCGCCATCTGCAGCGGGTATTGCTGCGAGGTGGCGCCAATGACGCCTTCGGTCACCGACTTCACACCGGGACAGCCGCCATCGACCGAGACGATCAGCACCTGGCTTTCGAGCCCGACCGCCTTGAGCGCCTGGTAGGCGCCGACAGCGGCGGGCTCGTTGATGGTGTGGATGACGGTGATTGAGTTGTCCTTCTGCAGAAGGTTTTCCATCGCCTTGCGGCCGCCTTCTTCATTGCCGTTGGTGACGTCGTGGCCGACGATGCGGGCATCGTCCTCATCGCCGATCTTGTTGGGATCCTTCACGTCGATGCCGAAGCCCATCATGAAGCCCTGGTCGCGCAGCACATCCACGGTCGGCTGTGAGGGGGTCAGGTCGAGGAAGCCGATCTTGGCGTCCTTGGCCTTGTCGCCGAGGGTCGCGGCTGCCCAGGCGCCGATCAGCTTGCCGGCTTCCAGATTGTCCGTCGCGAAGGTCGCGTCGGCGGCATCGATCGGGTCCAGCGGGGTATCGAGCGCGATCACCAGCAGGCCGGCGTCACGCGCCTTCTTCACCGTCGGCACAATGCCCTTGGTGTCGGACGCGGTGATCAGGATGCCCTTGGCGCCGTCGGCGATGCAGCTTTCGATCGCCGCCACCTGGCTCTCGCTATCGCCGTCGATCTTGCCGGCATAGGTCTTGAGGTCGACGCCAAGTTCCTTGGCCTTGGCGGTCGCGCCCTCCTTCATCTTGACGAAGAAGGGGTTGGTGTCGGTCTTGGTGATCAGGCAGGCGCCGACGCCGGCGGCCGATGCTGTCGAAGCAAACGCCATCAGGCCGAGGCCCGCCGCGGCGAACACGGTGGACTTCAATAAAGCTTTGGTCACGATCTTCCTCCCATGGAACCATGCGGATGCCGCCAACCGGCATCTCGAGCGCATCCACTGAAGTTCTCCCAGTGTGGACGCGCCCTCAAATGACACCAGCGGGAGCCGCCTGTCAATAATTAAATCACTCTTATTTATTATTGACAGCTTTGCGCGGTTCACTCATTCTGCCGCAAAAGCAGTAAGAATAAACCAAGGGAAGGAACAAGGGTGGAGACCGGCATTGCGAGGCACGGTTCGCCCGAGGCGGCCGCCAGCCGTCTCCACCGTGGCACCAACCAGAGCGGCATGCGCGACCACAATGAGCGGCTGGTGCTGTCGTTGGTTCGCCAGCACGGCAGCTTGGCCAAATCAGACATTGCGCGCATGACCGGGCTTTCAGCGCAGACCGTCTCGGTCATCATGCGCGAACTGGAGGAAGACAGCCTGCTGCTGCGCCAGGCGCCGTTGCGCGGCAAGATCGGCCAGCCCTCCATCCCGATGGCGCTGAACCCCGAAGGCGCCTTCTTCATCGGCCTCAAGATCGGCCGCCGCAGCGCCGAACTGGTGCTGATCGATTTCCTCGGAACTGTGCGTTCCATGCTGCAGCACTCCTACCGCTATCCGGCGCCGCGCGAGACGGTTGAGTTCGTCACCGAAGGCATGAAGACGATGCGCGCCGAACTGACACCTGCGCAGGACAAGCGCATTGCCGGGCTCGGCATCGCCATGCCGTTCGAACTGTGGAACTGGGCCGACACCGCCGGCGCGCCGCGCGACATCATGGACGAATGGCGCCATCGCGACATCCGTGCCGACATCCAGGCGCAGTGCGAATTCCCGGTCTATCTGCAGAATGACGCCACCTCCGCCTGCGGCGCCGAACTGGTGTTCGGCCAGACCGGCGGCTCGCGCGACTTCGTCTATTTCTATATCGGCGCCTTTGCCGGCGGCGGCATCGTGCTCAACGGCCGGCTGTTCGGCGGGCCAACCGGAAATGCCGGGGCGCTGGGTTCGATGCCGGTGCCGGGACCAGACGGCAAGCCGACGCAGCTCATCGACGTCGCCTCGATCGCCATGCTGGAAAAGGCGCTTAACGCACGCGGCATTGACGGCTCCTATCTCTGGACCTCGCCGCAGGAATGGGGCGAGATCGGCGCCGATCTGGACGACTGGATTGCCACCGCCTCGCAGGCGCTTGCCTACGCCATTGTCGCGGCGTCCTCGGTGATCGATTTCGAGGCCGCGGTGATCGATGGCTGGATGCCGCTCGCCGTACGCCGCCGGCTCGTCGATGCCGTCAGGCAGGCGATCGGCACCATTGACGGCGAAGGCCTGAAGCTTCCGGTGGTGCGCGAAGGCACCGTCGGCATCCATGCCCGGGCGCTGGGCGGCGCCAGCCTGCCGCTGTCCGAACGCTTCCTCATCGGTTCGACCACCATTTCCCGGAGCACCTGAATGCTGATCGGTATTCCGTCGCTGCTCGGTCCGGAGCTTCTGGCGACATTGCGCGCCATGGGCCATGGCGACGAGATCGCGCTTGTCGACGGCAACTATCCGGCGGAAGAACAGGCAAACCGGCTGATCCGCGCCGACGGTCTTCACCTCATACCGGTGCTTGACGCCATTTTGAGCGTTCTGCCGGTGGATGATTTCGTGCCGGAAGCGCTGTTTCGTGCCTCGGTCAAAGGCGATCCCTCGGTCGCCGATCCGGTCCACCATGAAATCGAAACGATCTGCACCAGGCGCGCGCCGGGCCGCAAGGTGGTTGCGCTGGCGGGCGCCGACTTCTATGCACGCGTCCGGTCGGCATATGCGATCGTCGCCACCAGCGAACCCCGGCTCTATGCCAACATCATCATCCGCAAGGGCGTGATCTATCCGCCGGAGAACAAGAAATCATGATCCTCTGCTGCGGCGAAGCCCTGATCGACATGCTGCCGCGCACCACGACACAGGGAGAGCCGGCCTTTGCGCCCTATGTCGGCGGCGCGGTGTTCAACACGGCGATCGCGCTTGGCCGCCTCGGCGCGCCCGCCGGCTTCTTTTCCGGCCTGTCGTCGGATCTGTTCGGCGGCCAGTTCCGCGAGGCGCTCGGCGCAAGCAAGGTCAGCTCCACCTATGCGCACACCTCCCCTCGCCCGACCACGCTCGCCTTCGTGCGGCTCACCAACGGCCAGGCGACCTACACTTTCTATGACGAAAACACCGCCGGGCGCATGCTGACGACAGCGGACCTGCCGGAACTCGGCGCCGAGATCGAAGCCATGCTGTTTGGCGCCATCAGCCTGATTTCGGATCCGGCGGGTGCTGCCTACGAAGAATTCATGAAACGCGAGCACGAACGCCGCGTCATGATGCTCGACCCCAACATCCGGCCGAACTTCATCCCCGACAAAGCCAAGCACCTCCGGCGCATCCGCTCGATGATGGCGATGGCCGACATCGTGAAGCTATCGGATGAGGATCTGCACTGGTTCGGCGAGGCCGGCTCGCATGAGGACGTCATCCGCAACTGGCTGGATCGCGGCCCGAAGCTGATCGTCGTTACCCACGGCAGCGAAGGTGCCGTCGGCTACAGCAGGGAACACAAGGTCACGGTGACGCCTGAGAAAGTCGAGGTGGTCGACACGGTCGGCGCCGGCGACACTTTCAATGCCGGCATTCTGGCCTCGCTGCACGAGCAAGGCCTGCTCACCAAGGCCGGGATCGGCGGCCTTTCGGAGGACGCCATCCGTCAGGCGCTGGCCCTCGGCGCCAAAGCGGCGGCGGTGACCGTGTCGCGGGCCGGCGCCAACCCGCCCTGGCGGCACGAAATCGCCTGATCCACGCTTAGTCCGCCGCCAGCCGCTGCAAGCAGCCGATCACTTTATGTTTCCGCGAGCCGGAAAGACGGACTGATCAGCCGGATTAATAGGTGGCGAAGCCCGGATTTCCGGCATCTTGCGGCAATGCAGGGAAAGCCTGAAGTAACAGGCTGCGACACCTAGACAACCCGTCCCGCGGCCGGTCCGGCTTTCTAGACCGACCCAACTCTGGTACCAGCGGCCCGGTTAAGTTGTTGTTTCTGTGCGTGTCGTTGGGGCGGCCCGCACCACACCGTTTTGAGGCCGACATGCAATTCATCGATCTTGGCGCGCAGCGCGAACGTATCCGCGACCGGCTGAAGGCCGCGATCGACAATGTCGTCGAGGAAGGCCGCTATATCCTAGGGCCGCAAGTCACCGAATTCGAAAACAAGCTCGCAGCCTATATCGGCACCAAGCATGTCGTGGCCTGCGCCAACGGCACCGACGCGCTGCTGTTGCCGCTGTTTGCCGCCGGTATCGGCCCCGGCGACGCGGTGTTCGTGCCGAGCTTCACCTTTGCCGCGACGGCGGAAGTGGTGGCGCTTGCCAAGGCCGAACCGGTGTTCGTCGATGTCAACGCCGAGACCTACAACATCGACATCGCCAGCCTCGAGGCGGCGATCGCCATGATCCAGAAGGAAGGCCGGCTGAAGCCGAAGGCGATCATTCCCGTCGATCTGTTCGGGCTTGCCGCCGACTACGACGCGATCATGGCGATTGCCAAGCGCGAAGGGCTGCTGGTGATCGAGGATGCGGCGCAGTCGATCGGCGGTTCGGCCGACGGCACAATGTGCGGCGCCTTCGGCCATGTCGGCTCGACCAGCTTTTATCCGGCCAAGCCGCTGGGCTGCTACGGCGATGGCGGCGCGATGTTCACCAATGACGACGCGCTGGCCGACCAGCTGCGCTCGTTTGCGTTCCACGGTAAGGGCGAGACGCAGTATGACAATGTCCGCGTCGGCATCAATTCACGCCTCGACACGATCCAGGCGGCGATCCTGATCGAGAAACTCGCCATCCTCGAAGACGAGATGGTCGCCCGCCAGGTGGTGGCCAAGCGCTACGCCGAAGGTCTCGGCGACATCGTCAAGACGTCACGCAATCTGGGCGGTGGCCGCTCGGCCTGGGCGCAATACGCCATCGAGACGCCGAAGCGCGACGGGTTGAGGGCGCATCTCGGCGAAAAGGGCATCCCTTCGGTGATCTATTATGTGAAGCCGCTGCACGAGCAGGTCGCCTATCGCGACTATCCGCGCACGCCGACCGGGCTTGCGGTTTCGGAGGAACTGCCGAAGCGCATCCTGTGCCTGCCGATGCATCCCTATCTCAGCGAAGCCGACCAGGACCGCATCATCGAGACGATCCGCAACTACATTGGCTCGAACTCGGCGCATGTAGCGGCGGCGTAAGTTACGCCGCGTCCGCCGCCTTCCCGCTCGCAATAAAATGCGGGTTGGCGAAATCCTCGTCGTCGCTCTGTTTGCGCTTGCCATAGGTGAGCGGCTCGCCGTCCAGGGTGCGCGTCATGCCGCCGGCGGCGCGCAGCACGGCGTCACCGGCCGCCGTGTCCCATTCCATGGTGCGGCCGAAGCGCGGATAGATGTCGGCTTCGGCTGCGGCGAGCAGGCAGAATTTCAGCGATGAGCCGACCGAGACGATCTCGGCGGCGCCGAGGTCCTTGATGAAGGCTTCGGTCTCCGGCGTGTTGTGCGAGCGGCTGGCAACGACCGCCAGCGGCGTGACCGCCCTCCTGACCGAAATCCGCCGGCGGCCGACGATACGGAAGTCGCCATCGACCTCGATTGCTTCGGCCCAGCCCGGCCGTCCAGAGAAGAACCGCCCGCTGCACGGTGCGAAGACGACGCCGATCTCCGGCACGCCGTGCCGGACAAGCGCGATGTTGACGGTGAAATCGGTCCGGCGGTTGACGAATTCCTTCGTTCCATCGAGCGGATCGATCAGGAAGAAGGCGCCATCCAGATCGGGCGGCACAATGCCTTCGGCGACCTCTTCCTCGGCCACGCAGGGAATATCGGGATAGGCCGCACGCAGGCCGGCGAGGATGATCGTCTCGCTCTCGCGGTCGGCTTCCGTGACCGGCGAGGAGTCCGACTTGCTGTCGACCGCGCAGCCGGCCTTGAAGACCCGCATCACCTCGCGTCCGGGGTGGGGCGGCCCGGGCGGCGGGCCCGCGGCGCCGACAACGTGGGGGGAGGGCGCCCCGCCGGGGAGATTTTGTGTGGGGCATTGGGGGCGGCGAAT
>NZ_JAMYMJ010000066.1:0-23054 GCF_040318435.1 Mesorhizobium sp. M1143
CGGGTTCGAAAGCAAAATGTCTTTGACGGCAGCGCTGGCGGTCTTAACTTCAGTCTTGGTCATGGTGGCGTTCCTTCGCGGGAATCAGGTGACGTTGAACATCACCAGCCTGCCATGACCGCCCTCTCTCAGCGAATTTGCAGAACTCTCAGCACACTACCGAGTCTTGTCCGGGTTCATGACGAATGCCTCGCACATTTCAGTTGCGGGCGATCGGCGCTTCGGCGCGCCGGTCACCAGCTATTGCACCAGGTATCGGTCATACTTTTGGATTGGTTCGACGCCTGATTGCGAAACGCAATGTGCGGGTGTCGGCGCTGGAGCCGGCCACACCCCGCGCGCAGATGTCTGGCCTTTAGAATTCGGTTTCGCGACGTGACGTCAGCGCAGCGGGTGTCGAGGCGCCCGCTGCGCTTTCAGTTCTGCAATGCCAGGTCGCGCTATGATCGCGACGATCTGCCTGACGCCTCGGCAGGTTCCTGTTGGCCGGGAGGAAGCGCCCTACCTGCCCCCGCTGCCAGATGTCATTTGGCGGCTTCGACCGCTTCCAGAATGACCGCGGCTACTTCTTTTGGGTGCGACAGCATCGGGACATGGCTGGACGCAATGGTTTTGACATGGGCGTTCATGGTCTTCGCGCTGTCTGCAAGCAGCTTGGGATCGATCATCTGGTCATTCTTGGTGACCACTGCCCAGCTCGGTTTCGACTTCCAAGCCGCCGTCGTCACCTTCTCGTCGAAGTTCCCACCGCGCACTGGGCCTTGTGTGACCGCGATCAGATTGGACTCCGCCTTCGGAACATCCGGAGCGAAGTATTTGGCGATATCGTCGTGCGACAGCGTCAGAAAGCCCCCGGCATCAACCTGCGGGTGCGCCAATCCGGGCGGGGTCGGGTAATTTTTGTTGAGATCGGACGTCGACTGCCCATCGCCAGGAGAGAAAGCGGCGACATAGACCAACGCCTTGACGTGGTCGTCATTGCCGGCCTGGGTAATAACGGTCCCTGCCCAGGAATGGCCGACCAGAATGACAGGGCCTTTTTGCTGCGCGATGGCGCGCTGCGTGGCGGCCACGTCGTCGGCAAGCGAGGTCAGCGGATTTTGAACCGCGACAACGTTCAGGCCCTTTGCCTGAAGCAGTGGAATGACTTTGTCCCAAGACGAGCCGTCGGCGAATGCGCCATGGACAAGAACGACTGTTGTCGGGGCAGTCTGCGCCAGCCCCGGTGTCGAACCGCCGGCGGCAGCCAGGAGCGTGGCTGCTGCAAACATCCCGATGCCTGCTCGCCGAATGCCAAGCTTTGAGATGGCAATCCTTATCATGACCTCTCTCCTTTTCATTTGCTTATGATGCCCAGACAGATGCCCGTTCAAAGAACGAAGTGCCATTGCACGTTGGTATAGCCTATACTTTTGGATTGGGCCTGACAGGCGCGCCTTGGACGTGCCAATGAGGATTGCCCCATCAGCGGCCCCGTCTCGAACACGATCCGCCGGGCATACGGTGCGCGCTTGCGGATCACCGCCGCGAGCAGTTGCGGGTCGGACGCGCACTTGCCCCGCCAAATCCTCTTGCCGCCCTGCCGGATCGATATTGCCGTCTCTTTCATGGATACGTCGAGACCGATATACTGTTCCATGGCTGTCCTCCGTTCGATGCCTGGGCCCGGTGTCGATCGTGAGCCCGTTCTTCATCCTATCGGGGGACAGCCAGCCGGCTAGAGGTTGGAACATCGCCGCCACATCGAAGGTGGCCACCGCTCCCGCGATTACGTCATGTTCGTTCTCCGGCCCCTTTTCAGTCGTTCAATGTCACCTGTGCGGATGGCCGCACCTAGTGCAAAAAGCAAGCGGACGTCGGCGATGAGATTTAGACGATCGCTCGAAGCTGCGCCTTGTTCGCTATTGCCGTTTCGCCAAGCGCACGCCAGCGCCACCGCCGTTTTCCGAAATGAACTCGATGCCCGCCCTTTCCAGGGCACCACGGATCGCATTCCGATTTGCTATTGTGATTGGAGGGACGCCATCCGCAGCTTCTGCGCGCCTAACTGTGGCTACTCCCACGCTCGCCGCATCGGCCAAATCTTCGGCACTCCAACGTATTAATCCTCGCGCTCCTCTGATCTGGGCGCCCATAATTTCTTTCATATCATCTAATTTCAAGTTGATCACTTATGGCTCATGTGATATGAAATCGCTCACATAGTTTTTCTGCTTCCAAAGTTTCATAGGAGCAGGGGCTCACATTTGGACTCGGCTGAGGGACGTGCGTCGGGGGGCATCCCAGCCTGACCACAACCAAGCTTCAGGAAACTCGGATCATGGCTGATTCCGACAATATCACGACTTTGCCTCTCGTCACCCGCCGGGGGGTAGTTGTGGCGGTTGCAGCTACGAGACCTGTCCTTCCGCCAACGGGACATTCAAACCTGAGGATCTAAGAGCCGAACACCTTCACCCTTTTGACCAGCGGACAAGAATTCGACACCTGCTTTTATCAGAGCCGCCTCAATGGCCTGCAAAGTGCTGATCCGGGAATCTACCGTGCCGTTTTCCAACCGGACCAACGCATTCAAAGACACAATTGACTTGTCGGCAAGCTCCTGCTGCGACCAACCAAGCAAAGCCCGTGCGGCTCGAATCTGTCGTGGACTGACCATAAGTCCACAATCGGCAGGCAGATTTTTCTTTGCCACCAATAGGGTAATTTTGAACCCTATAAGGTATTTTTAGTGGCGATTCGACCTGCAGATCACATCGGTGCGAAGAGCCCGGCGCGTAGCGACAGACTCTCTGTTCGGCTGACTAGTGGAGGATCGAAAGGCCTTGTTGAAACAGCAACGCTCCGTCCTCCTTCGGACGGGGCCGAAGCCAAATATCGACAGAGACCCTCATCTCGCCGATCAGCATGTCGGCAGGCAGATTGCGACCGTTCGCGTCCAGTCTGACGTATCGCAAGCCCAGCTTGCCCGATCGATAGGCATCAGCTTCCAGCAGCTCCAGAAATATGAGAACGCGCGGAATCGCGTGAGCGCTTCGATGCTCTACGAGATCGCCAGCTCGCTCGGCGTTCCTGTCAGCCGCTTCTTCGAAGGCCTGCCGGGAAACGATGAGACCCGCGTCGAGGCGCGGCCCCTCCCGGTCGATGAGCGCCTGGATTTCATTGCCAGCGCGGAGGGCCGGCGCCTGATCGAGGGGCTTGTCAAACTTCCGCCGCGTGTGCGCGGTCGCGTCTCGTCCCTAATCACAGCGTTAGGAGAAGAACTGGCCGTGATGGACACAAAGGCGGATAGCGAGACAGCCGGCGAATCCGCGCCGGCTGAATTAAAGACGCCCTGAGGGCAGGCGGCTTGTCAGCCGAATTTTCGTGCAGCGGGCACGGCGATGCGGCCGCAAGCCGAGGACACTTCGATTTCGACCCCGAACGCCCGCGAGCGGGTCGCGAATCCCTCGAGGACCTCTCTCGCCGCGCTTCCCGTCACGGCGACGGGCACCAGTCTGCCTGTTGCCGATCCGAGAGACTGAGGGTCCGAACCGATCGCGACGGGCAAGAGATCTATGCCTGCGAGGTTTCCGCCCGCATCATAGCGGCACGCGGCGACGATGCTTTGCCAGACTTCCGGTGGGTTCCATTCGGTTTCGTCGGGGTGGACGTGGAATAGGAAGTTTCCGAGGCCGTAAAAGATCGGGGAGCCATTGTAGATTTCCACGGCCTGCAGCACCGGAGCGCCGTGGCTGACGAGCAGGTTCGCGCCGGCGTCGATGCACATCCGCGCAAAGGTCTGCACCCAGCGGGGCACGTCCTGCCAACCTGGTTCCCAATGATGGTGGTGCAGATAGGCAATGACGAAATAGCCTTGTGCCGCCGCGTGCCGGATGGCGGACAAATGGACACTCGCGCTCCACTGATCGACTTCGATCAGCCGGCCGAAATCGGCGGCTTGCGTGAACACGGTGCCGTAGAAATTGATCTCCTTGCCGGCCGCCACCTCCATCGGGTCCTCCGGTTGCGCATAGTTGGCCAATTCAAACGGGGAGCTTTGCAAATGAGCGCCCAGCCTTGCCAGTCGCCGGAAATGTCCGTCAGGCACCCCTATCTTGCGAACGGTGTTCAGGCGATTGACGCCGGGCCGAGCCGGCCGGAAGGCCGTTCGGTCTTCGGCATACATGTTGGTCGGGCCGGGGCCTGCATCCATCGCAAGAAGCGCGACCTCGCGCGCGCCCAGCCGGCGGCGACCCGGTTTCCTGGCGTCAGTCTCGTCGGCTCCGATGCCGGCATGCAGGAAACCGCGTGCTTCCACTTCCTCCAGGGTCGAGAGGATACCGCCGGCGCCGAGATCGAAGGCGTGGTTGTTTGCCAGAGCAAGCGCGTTGAAACCGATGGCCTGCAATGCGTCGAGCACTTCAGCCCTGGAATATCCGAAGTATTTGCCCTTGGTCGGCCACCCGCCGTGCTTGCCCAGGATCGTCGACTCGAAGTTGGTAAAGACGACGTCGCCTTGGCGCAGGAAATCCGTAACCGCGATGAAGCGTTCGTCTTTGAGGTCACGGATGTCGTGCTTGATCAGGGATTGGCCGGTAACGACCGCGCAGAACTGGTCTTTCATGGAGCTCGCCTTGAAGGAGGGGAGGGCGCTGGCGTTCCGGCCGGCACCTCGTCAATGTCGAAGTCGGTTGCCTCTATTGCGAGATGGCTGGCGAGATATCGCTTTTGAACCATTTCAGGCTCAGCGCCTTGATCGTTCCATCCTTCGTGGCCGCGTCGATGGCGGCGTTGAACTTGGCGAGCAACTCCGTATCGTCCTTGCGCAAGCCGGCGCCGACGCCCGGCCCCCAGAGCCCGCCATTAAGTTCAGGGCCGAAAAACACCACATCCGAACCGGAAGGCGTCTCCAGAAAATCGCGCCAGGTGAAATAGTCGGCGAGGCCGCCGTCGATGCGACCCGCGGCAAGATCGAGCTTCATGTTGTCCTGGCTGTCATAACTTCGAATGGTCACGACATCGCCCAGCATTTCCTTCACGACTGCTTCCGAATTCGACGAGCGCAGGGCCCCGATCGCCCTGCCGGCGAGTGTCGATCTGAGGCGTTCGATGGTCGCCTTTTCCTTGTCGCCGATGGTCGAAAGGTTGACCTTTTCCTTGGTGTCGCCGGCGACGAGACCCAGGTCCTTGCGCACCACGAACTGGTTGAAGCCGGTGGCGTAGGGGATCGAGAACGCGATCGACTGCTTGCGTTTTTCCGTGATCGCCATGCCAGACATGATCACGTCGAACTTGCCGACAAGCAGTGCCGGGATGATCCCGTCCCAATCCTGCGGGACAAAGGTACATTTGATCTCGATGCGACGACACAGCTCCTGTCCAACATCGATATCGTAACCGTAAAGTTGACCGTTCGCGTCGGTGCCGTCCCAGGGCGGCGAGGCGCCTTCAGCGGCAATCGATATGACGCGCTCGCTTTGCGCGCTCGCCGGGACTGCCGACATCAGGGATACGATAGAAACAGCAATAGCCAGGGGTATGCGCATGATGCACCTCTTCGTTGGTTGGATGGAAAGGGGAGCCCAGAACCTGGGCGTCAGGGCAGGGGGGGCGTCGTGATCTCTGGGTCAGGTAGGGCGGGGCGCAATCGCGCCTTTCGTCGGCGAACCGGATGGCCGTCGGTCGACAGCCATCGCTCCAGCAACTGGATCGCTTTCACCGCGATCGAGGTGAGCGATAGGTAGATCGCTCCGGCGACGATGAAGATTTCGTACGGCGCGAACGTGGTCGACACCATCTGTCTCGCCATGCCGGTGATCTCAAGCAGCGTCACCGTGCTCGCGAGCGACGAGCCCTTGATCATCCCGACGATCTCGTTGCCGTAGGCCGGGAGCGATATCCTGAAAGCGATCGGGAAGGTGACCAGGCGAGCGATCTGGAAGCGTTTCAAGCCGAGAGAAGTGGCCGCCTCGGTGACACCCTTAGGCACGGACTGGAGACCACGGCACAGGATCTCGGTGGTGTGTGCCGCGCTGTTCAGCGAAAATGTCAGAAGGGCACACCAGAAGGGGTCGCGCAGGATCACCCAGAAGATGCTTGTTCGCACCGCCTCGATCTGAGCGAGGCCGTAGTAGAGCAGAAAGAGCTGAACCAGCATCGGCGTTCCGCGGATCACATAGGTGTATGCGAGCACCGCGAGCGAGAAGCCGGGACGTCCGAACGCGCGGATGAAGGCCAGCGGCACGGAAAGAAGAAATCCGGCCGTCAGCGACAAGACCGTCAGGGTCAAAGTGAGACCAACGCCCGAAGGCAAGACAACCACTGCGTCAAATATCAAGCCGAGGTTCATGGGCCTTCCCTCCTACCGGCCGAGAGCCGGATAGCGCCGCTCAGTCAGCCGGATCGACAGCAACGTGACGGTGGTCAGCGAGAGATAGAGAGCGGAGGCCGCAAGGTAGAAAGTCAATGGTGCGCGCAAGGATCCGGCCCCCACATACGCAACGCGCATGATGTCGGTCAGGCCGACGATCGAGACCAGTGCGGTATCCTTGAAGAGCGAAATCCAGAGATTGCCATAGGCAGGCAGCGCCAGCCGCAGCATCTGCGGACCGATGACGAACATCCAGCGCTGCCAGGCGTTCAGCCCAAGCGACTTTGCCGCTTCGGTTTGGCCCGCTGGCACTGCCGCAATCGCGCCGCGAAACACTTCGGTCGCATAACCGCTGAAAATGACCGAGAGCGCGATAACCCCTGCGGTGAATGCGTTCACCTCGACATACCGGCCGGCGATCTTGCTGGCGAGCGTGGTTCCGCCGAAGTAGATGAGCAGGATAACGAGAAGTTCTGGTACACCACGGACGACTGTGGTGTAGGCGGCCACGACCGCGTTGAGGCGCGGCTTTGCCGTGCCCTTCGAAATCGCCAAAAACAGCCCGAATGCCGTACCCAGGCAGCCGCTGACAAGAGCCAGGCTTATGGTCACGGTAAGTGCGACAACAAACTGAGTAGTAAAACCACCCATGGGGCGCTTTCCTCGGCTCGCAATTGCCGCAGGATACGCCGGTCTTTATTGCCGAGACCAAGCCATATAACCCAAGGTTGCGAGTTGTTATATTTCTAATGTGCAGTTAATTTGAGATACTGGCCAATTCTAACGCTTGAAATTACACACAATCTATAACTTTTATTATTTTATCTATAACGCGTCGTTATATACTGAGGCAGTTCGTTGCTCCCCAGGTTGGCGTTGTCTGCCGCCGGGTGGTTATCAGGGAAAGGCGCGCAGGGAATGGAGTTGTTGCAGAGCGACCTCAAGCTCCGTCAGCTGAAGGTCTTCCGGGAAGTGTTGCGGGCCGGTTCGACTAGGCGGGCGGCGGTTGCGCTCGGGATAAGCCAGCCGGCCGTCAGTCAACATGTGAAGCAGCTTGAGACCACGCTCGGCATCACACTCTTCAAGAGATCAGCCAACCGCATCGTCCCCTTGCAGGAAGCCTGGGAACTCCTGCGAAACGTAGAACTGGCCCTGACGTCGCTGGATCGCCTGGACGCGTCGATCTTCGCTATGAAGAACGAGGAAAAGCAGCGGATTGCGATTGCCGCGCCCTCTGTTTTCGGTTTCGTGACCTTGCCCAAGGTCGTGGCGATTATCCGCTCACAGACCGCTTCGAATGTCCGGTCGATTTCTGGAAGCTACGAGCAGATCGGCGAACACATCCTGGCCGGCCGCGCCGATCTTGGAATTTCGAGACTGCCTCTGGATCCAGGCTTGTTTGAATGGGCGCCGCTTGGGTCGGCACGAAACGTATGCATTTTTCATCCCGACCACCGCTTTTCAAAACAGACCTGCATCGAGGCGCAAGACCTGGCAGGCGAAACGATCGTCGATATCGATCCCCAGTTTGCCGCCCACCAGATGAACTTCAATGCCTTGCGCTTCGCCGGCGTTGAGCCGGACATACTGGTGGAATTCGATTGCAACGGTCACGAAGCCGGATACGTTTCGGCTGGCCTGGGCATTTCGATCACAAACGAGATCATCGCACGTGAGTACGCGGCGTTTCAGTTGGGAGTAAGGCCAGTGGAACCGTCCGCGCTCTATCACTACGTGGCGATTTGGCAGAGGGGCAGGACCTTTTCCAACGCCTTGAATGTATCGCTCGAGGCGATAATCACAGCGTTTTCGAAGACGCCGACGAGAGAGCAACAGTTTCTCCAGACGTCGTCCTAGCCGGCCATGGTTTATTTCGGTTGGGACGTGCCGCATAAGGCCCAACCGGGAGGCTTTCTGCGAAGTGGCGCGAATGGCTAGCCTGAACGGCCAAACTGATAGCGAGCGCTCCGCGAACGGCTGGATCGACGGCCCCTATCCGGCGCAGATGGTGCCGTTGGCCGTTCCCGAAGCGGTGCAGGAATTGGTGGCTTCCAGTCTAGAAGTCCAGTCTCGCCCAATGGGCGGCCCTACGCCGCCTTAAGCGCAGGCAATTGCGGGATTACTCTCACCAGGCAGGGTGCTCGTCTGGACTGGCACTGGCAATCCGAAAAGCGGACAGACCTCCCAGAGCGCCGGCAGCTTGTTGCAGAGCTTGCGCGCTCCACGCCGTCCTTTCATGGCGCGGCGAAGTTTCTGTGTCGCGCTCGCTGGGCAACAACTCGCCGCTCCCTGGATCCTTGGGGAGCGACGAGCGCGGGTTGCTACCGAACCTTCCGCCGTCGTTGAACTATGCTGGATGAGTCCAGCTACTCCAGATCGATTGCCCGCCGGCTCATGCTGGCGGGCTTTTTGCGTCAGCCGGGAACATTCCCGCTCCAAGGCAGTTCGGTCACACCCGGCTCGTTCTTCAGCGGTCCGGCCGGTGACCAAGATGCGTCCCTCACTCGTCATGGTCGGCCCGCGCAGCCTCGGAAGCAGGCGCGGGCCATCCATCACAAAGCCCGCTGATCCGACCGACGGGCTTCTTCAGTTTCACCACGCAAAGAAAGGCCCGGTCGTGAACTGACCCCATAAAGTTGGACGGTTCATTGAGTTGGTAGGTTTAATGGCTGGTTCCTGTATTGCACAGGGGCCAGCCCTTTCAAGCCTAGATTCCAATTTCCGGAACCATTCAGCGCCATGGATACACGCTCTGCGGGGTGGCTGATCAAGAGCCGATCTGCGCTCACATCATACTTGACGCATCCTCCCCGGGGGGATACCGGTGGGCATGTCCGAAGGCATCCATAGTTCTCATCCGGCTATCGTGAAGCGCTTAAAGCGCGCACAGGGGCATCTTGCATCCGTGCTTGGCATGTTCGAGGCGCAGCGATCCTGCCTGGACCTGGCGCAGCAACTCCATGCAGTGGAGAGCGCCATCAGCAGCGCAAAGCGAGAACTGATCCACGATCATATCGAACATTGTCTGATCGACACGGAAGCGGGAGGCAACTCGCTGGCAGAGCTCAAGCAACTGGCGAAATACCTATGACCAGTATCGGCGCACGCGTCTTGGATTGGTTCGGCTTCGGGTCACATGATCATGACGCGCATGCTCATGACGATGGCTCGCACGGCCATACGCACGGGGTCATCGACGCAACGATTGCAACCACTGACCGCGGCATCTGGGCCATCAAATGGTCGTTCGTCATCTTGGCCATGACGGCGGCATTGCAGATGGCCGTGGTGTTGGTGTCACGCAGCGTGGCGCTGTTGGCCGATACGATCCACAACATAGGCGACGCCACAACCGCCATTCCGCTCTGGATCGCATTCATGCTGGCACGACGCAAGCCGTCACGGACCTTCAGCTACGGCCTTGGCAGGGTAGAGGATCTGGCCGGTATCATTATCGTGCTGATCATTCTGTTCAGCGCCATCGTCGCCGGGTACCAGGCTATCGAGCGCCTGGTCAGTCCGCAGGCAGTGACTCATCTCGGTTGGCTGACCGCGGCGGGCATTGTCGGCTTCCTCGGGAATGAGGCCGTCGCGGTGTTTCGCATCCGTATCGGCAGGGAAATCAACAGTGCGGCGCTCGTCGCCGACGGCTACCATGCCCGCACCGACGGGCTTACCAGCCTTGCAGTGGTCATCGGCGCCATGGGCGTCTGGCTCGGATTTCCACTGGCCGATCCGATCATCGGGCTTCTCATCACGGTCGCTATATTCGGTATCGTCTGGCAATCGGCGCGCTCAGTGCTCACCCGCATGCTCGACGGCGTCGAGCCGGGCGTGATGGCCGAAATTCAGCATGCCGCTGCGCATGTGCAGGGTGCTCGCGTTGTCGACGCCAAGGCCCGCTGGATTGGCCACAAGTTGCATGCCGACATCGCTATTGCAGCCGACGGAACCTTGCCTCTCTCAGAGGCAAACAAGATCACGGCGGCGCTGGAGAACGAACTGTTCGAACACATGCCGGCGCTCGCAGCTGCCAACATCCGGTTTTCGACCGACCAAGGTGAGCACGAGCATCCGCACTCTCATGATCAGGGCGAACATCACGGCCACCAGCACTGACAACTGCCGGAAACCACTCGCTTTTGCCGGTCTCGGCTGATGTTCCAGGCGCTTGTCGAATTTCAGCGCTCCATATACCTGGCGCTCGCAGATCAGATAAAGCTGCTGTCAGTTGGCGGTGATTGGCTTGCGTTCCTTGCCTTTCTGCCGATGGGCCTCCTGTTCGGTGCGGCACATGCTCTGACGCCCGGCCACAGTAAGGCTGTCTTGGCGACTTACCTTGCAGGTTCGGATGCGAAGGTTTCGCGCGGCCTCCTGGTGTCGATTACGCTGTCCTTCACTCACGTGGCGACAGCGGTGCTGATCGCCGTATTCTCCCTGCCGCTCGTCTCGATTGCATTGGGCAGCGTTGGACGCGCACCACTGCTTGAGGGTGTGAGTCGCGGTCTGCTCGGGCTGATCGGCGTCTGGATGCTTTGGCGTTCGGTGAGCCACGGCCACCATCACAAGCATGAGGGCGAGGCCGTTGGAGTCATGGCCGGTTTGATTCCGTGCCCGCTGACCCTTTTTGTCATGACCTTCGCGATTTCCAGAGGGGTGCCGGGAGCTGGAATTCTGTTCGCAATCACCATGATGGTGGGCGTGGCCCTAACGCTGTCCAGCGTGGCGGTACTGTCGATCTTGTTTCGGGAGCACCTGGTGCATTTTTTCGACAGCAGGCCACGGCTGTTCGATACCATATCGCGAGCAATCGAAGGCGCAGCGGGCCTTGCCCTCGCCAGCGTAGCGGTCTGGCAACTTACAGCCGGATAGAGCCACAGCTGTCCACAGACCCTCTCCTTTCTTAGGAAAAGGCGATGAGAAGCTGCGGCACGCAAGGCTGCTGGAATTCTGGGAGGATGATGGAAATGGCCGTGCCTAAGAAATAGCGCGCCACCTACGCCTGGATGTACGGCGCCCAAGCGCGCAAGGATGGCAAGGAGCGTGAGGCGCCAGCTTACTGGCAGGAACATGCCGATGCGTGGCTGCAGGGCTTTGACGGTGTGGCGATGGCTGGTTTTGGTAAGACCAAGACCGTCAAAGACGAGATGGAAGCCGAGGTCGACGAAGCCGCCGTCGAGCGGCCCGCCGAATAGCCATTTTGCCGTATGCTGTATGGTCGTTTTTGATTGAAGAAAGGGCTTCGTTGGGCCTATAGAGATTGCGTTTACCATTGCCTTTTTGGGAGGATGCGATGGTTGCAACGCCCATAGAAATCGCTCAAGCCGCTACTGCGACTACGGCCACCTTGCTGAAGTGGCAGAAGTCCATGGAGGAACGCGCCACGTTTCGCCAGAACATGGATCAATCGCGCAGGGCGATACAAGCCTCACGCGATCTGCTGAAGCGCCTTCGCCAACGTCATCGCGACGACATGGCGGAAAGTTCGGAAAATGCCAACCCGTCTACTGCGCCGATATCGCAACGCGCCGGCAGCTAGCGGGAGGCGACCAGAGCCGATGTGATGGGTAAAGTTTCACTGGCCGTTCCTTGGGTGGGCAGGCAAGTTAAACTTTGTCAACGAGCGGCCTTTTTCGCGCTCGCGGAAGCGCCACGTGGCTTTCGACCAGGCGCACGTGCTCGGCGTCGACAGTCACCAATGGCCGGAGGCTGACGGTTACCTTGTCCCCGTCGATGCGTGTGACAGGGCCGATCAATTCCATATGCTGGCCAATTACAGCCTTCGAAGTCGAATCGACAACAGAATGCGGGAAGTCGTAGGAGGGGATCGTCACGCTTATGCGATCGGGCGTCACGCGGCCGCGCACAATCGCCGTGACTGCGACCTCGTTGCCAACTTTGATAGTTCCCCGAGCCATGCCCAAGACTTTGGAGCAGCCGGCGCCAGCGTCAAGATGAGGGGGAGCTAATAAAACCCCTCCGCGCCGCGATGCAACATCCAGCGCTAATGCGGATTCCACCTTGAAAGATCGATTCCCCAGGTCTTATAATCCGTAATTAGCCTGTTGGAGGTGGAGGGAACTGCGATGGGCGGCACAGTTCAGAACACAAACTCAGACAGTGTGGAGTGGCCGAAGCCTGCTGAGAACGGCTGGTCCGCGTTATAGAGAAGGGCAAGGAAGACAGCTGATCGAGCTCGAATCTTATGCCATGGCCTCTGCGGAAGGCCAACGGATCCGTCTAATCTCGAGAAGTTCGGTCGCGAGGCTTTGCCGGTCCTGTCCCATTCCACTGGATGAACTGCGCGACGTACCTTTAGAATTCCAATGCCCCTCCTGTTCACGCCGTATGGTGAGAAGGGGATCCTGGCTGAAAACGATTGCCGGTTTCAAATGCGATAGTTGCAGGTCCAGAGTGCGGATCGGCTACGAAGAGAAGCTGGCCATATTCGAGCGGCACCTTAGAAAGGTGAGCGCCAGCACAAAGTCAGTGAACAACCGCCCTTGTTAGCGGCCGCTTTAGAGATCGGGTGCAGTGGGTACACGGGCTTTTCCCCGCTATCCTTTTTTCTCCCGGCCCCGCCACCGTCTATCATCGGCGGCTAGGCCGCTATCACCTTCTGAGCGGGCTAGCGATGGAGTGCCTTGGACGGTGAAAACGATTCCGGCATCCTCAAACGCTTTGCGGATGGCGGCGATGTTGTGGGGACGCGGTTTCCTGTATCCGTTCTCAAAAGCGCTGATCACCATCTCGCTAAGATTGGCCTTGGCGGCAAGTCGCACACGCGGCCAGTTCAGTAGGGCTCGTGCTGCTCTGACTTGATCTGCTGAGAGTACGGTTCGGCTGTCCATAGCCAGTCGAACATTTAGTATCGCTAAACTGTTCCCCTTGACCTTCTGCGATTTCTAACGGTGTGAGGCCGGCCTGTCGCAAGCCGTCATCGATTGTGGCTGCAACCTTTCGGACGGTTGTTACCTCGGCACCAACAAGACGTGCTGCCTGCATTCTTGCTTGGAGATCAGCCAAGCGGGCAACCAGGGCTTGCGTCCTCTCGAGTTCAGGGTTCGTCATGTTCATTGTCCAGCTGAGTGGCAATTCGATTTGTCCGGCTGAGTATCGTTTGAATGCACACACTCGCCACCCAAGGGTGGCGAGCGTGGGTTCGTTCGAAATCTCAGTCGTAAACTTTCACGATCTTGCGGGTACCCGGATCGACCAGGACCGTGCGGTTGTCGACCACCACGTAACGGTATTTGACGTTCGGGACCTCGTGGATCTCCACAGTTTCCGGCAGAGCTGTCCCGACGTTCAATTCCACGCCGGGAAGGTTCACCGAAGCCAAGGGCTGCTTCTTAACATACTCACGGATGACCGTGTCCTGTTCCGGCTGGATGATAATGTCGTCAGCGGCGGCGGAGCCGATCCCCGCCAAGAGCAACATGGCTGCGGCGGTGTTCACAAAGTGCATCTTCATATCTTCTCTCCTGCAAGGACCGGCACACGACGACCATCGTCCCGCACTGCCCGGCAACCAACTTTGAACCGGGGTAAACGTTCCCGCCTACGCACCTTTGTCTAATCCGATTGGTCTAAAGTCCGACCGTACAACGCAATGGTCTTACCTTTGGACTAGGCGGAACGGATTAGGGCTTCAGCTTGTTGTTTCTCCACAACGGGAGAGAACAAATGGATCAAAGTGTTGGCCAGGCGCGATGGTTGCTCGCACCGATTTTTGCAACAGCCGTTACCTTTCTGGTAATGGCGGTCGTCCTTAGCTGACATGTCTTGGATCGGCGCAGCCAGGTCCCTTCCTGCGCTGATAGGATTCGCGAGTTGCTTGAGCGGCTGGCAAATCCTCTATTTTACCGTGCGCTGGGCCTGCTCCTTCAGCAGGCGGGGCGCTTCGTTCAGCTCATGTAACTTGGGAGGTTTACTATGGATCGGCGATCCTTTTTGACAGCGATATTTGGCGTTGCAGGGGCAGCAGCCTTTGCAAGCGCGGTCCGGCCTATCAACGCATTGGCCGGTGTTCCAGCGGCAAAAAGCGGCATTCTCGAAGAACTCGACGCGCCAGACGCCTTCGACAACGAAGGTACTCACGCGGAAGTGGAGCCGGTCAACCATCGGCGCTACTACGACCAAGATTACGACCCAGACTACGACCCAGATTACTACCACCGGCGCCGCCGCCGCCGGCGCGGCTGGAGAAGAGTCTGCCGTAGTTACTGGCGACACGGGCGCCGTCGGGTCCGGTGCTATCGCCGACGTGGTCCTTCGGTCGTCTTGCGATTTTAGCTAGTCGGCTGCTTCTGCTCATGGCCCGTTCCGGCTGACGTGCTGAGAACGGGCCGGTGCTGCCTCACGGTGGCTGGCTTCAGTTTTTGTGTGGCACGATGTAGCGACTGCTCACCGCACCCGCCCCTGTGCCCCGCGTGACGACAATCGTGCTATACCCGGCTGGAAGGGAACCTGTAGCGGAGGGATCAATCGAACTGCATCGCCCCACGATCTCCCCGTTGGGAGCGCCCTCGAGCCTCACGGCTAACGCTAACTGGCATGTCTCAAGGGATCCGAACATGGACGGTGATGTATCGAGTGGCTTGCAGACTCCCTGGGCGGGACTGCAAGAAAGCAAAATCATCACAGCTGCAGTTGCCGGATCCATTCGTGAAGCTCCGTTGTTCGACGAGCCTCAACGCGGAATAGCGAGCTTTGTTTCGCAGGTGCTAAAATATGAGTTTTCTGGTCTGGCTCACGGTGGCGGACTTTTCATTGTCACAGCTTTCGCCTCTCAATTGTCGATCCCGAACGGTAAAACAGCCATCCGACGAGACACACCGAGAGGATTGCGATGGCCAGAAGGATGCCGCCGGCAATGTTCACCATCAACATGAAATCCATCGGACCTCTCCCTCTTATATGCCGACAGTCGGAAACTCGTGAAATCAACATGGGTGAACAGGTTGCGAACATGCTGCTACGGTTTTTGCAGAGCCACGGGATGAGACGAGACGGACCAGCACGACAGGGACTAGCTCTCGTCGCAACAAATTGACACACAAGGACTCGACGGAGTCGAACGGCAAGGGCAGGGACGCCATCAAGCGAATTTCAAAACCGGTGCCTTGGCCGACGGGTAATCGCTGATAACATCAAGGTATGCCCTGAGGTGACGTCACAAGGCAGTGTGCTGGGTGCCGATTGGGCGGGCGGGTTGTATGATGCCCGGCGTATTGGCCGGTTTAGAATGGAAGCTTGATTTCGCCGACCGAGAGAGGCCTACCGGCCGCTATGAGCGCCGCAACCGTCTCTCTGTCCTGTTGCCGGCGCTTCACGAGGCCGTTCAGCACCCTGTCGAGAGATATCGCGCCGGCGCCGGCTACGGCCAGGACGAACATGCCGCCCGCTTTGGCGAGATCCTTTTCGAAATGCAGCAATTTCACGACCATATCGCATCCGCAGCGCATGAGGTTTCTTGATCCCGACCGGGGCAGCACCTTGCGGTAGACAGGTGAGTCAGCCGGCCGCAGGCGGCCGACCTCTCGCCTTCCAGAGGTCCTGGAATGCGCCGACCGACCCCGTCGTGCTCGTCAATGTGTAGGTTTGCAGTGTGGTGTTCCTTCAAGGTCAATCAGCAGCTTATGCATGGAGGACCACGGCAAGCGGCGTTTTATTCCCGGACAGCGCAATTTCTGTCTCGGCAATGTGATTGGTCCGGGCGCCTCGTTTTTTTAACGCTCTTTGGCCCGCAACATCGGCCGTCCAGTTCGGGAATATCGGGGCCTTTCAAGAATTCGGATATTATGAGAGCAGCGACGCGTCGGGCGACGAAGGGGGAAACAACTTCGCAGTCTCGTGCGACAGCGGCAAAGCTGCCTTCCTCAGCAGCGTCGAGTAAGTGGCGGAGCAGGCTTTGTGTCCTGTCACTGTAGCCAATTTCCACCCGAGCCGAGAGGAGGCGCCTGGCTCAGCGTCTGCTTGCCGGCATCCTGTGTGGGGCGGGAGCGCGGGGGGCAGTCCAGGCGACCGGCAGGCAACACTCGCGTCTGTCTATCGCGGCGATGGGAGCCTCGTCGAGTTCAGCAGCGTTGTGGAAGCAGTCCGCTGCGCGCGTCAAAACGCTATTGCTAAGCACAATGCCGGGGTGCCCGATGATCGTCGCATTGAGTTCCGGATTGGCATTCATCTGGGTGACGTCGTGCAGGAGCACGATGGCGACCTGATGGGTAGTGGCGTCAACATCGCCGAGGGTATCCGGGTTGCCCGGGCGTAGCGGCTTTGAAGCCGCCGATTACAAGTATTCTCGCCCTGTGGCCGCCGATTCTGCGAATTAAGGATTGGACGAATAGGCATGGGGGAAAAAGGCCGTTATTCTAAGCCTCATTCACCCTCGATGCAGGAATAACGAGATCACGGAGTAGGAAAATCGCATGCTGTGCGGCGGAGGTGCTGACACGGGCGAAATTCACACCCGCTCAACGACAAGCGCCCATCCGCTGTCCCGATGGACGGTGGATAGAGTTTTGGTGCCATGAGCCAAACCCACACATTACAACCGTCATCTATCCGCTTCCCGGTACAGCCGCGGCTCGTGCCGGCGGTCAAGGCGGCGCGTTATCTCCACCTGACGCTGCGGGAATTCATGGAATTGCTGCCCGCGTTGCAGGATCAAGGCTTTCCCAAGGCCTGCCCAATCACCGGCAACTACGACATGGTTGCGATCGACTCCTGGCTCGATCAACGCTCGGGTCTTGCAGGATCGGGATCCGGCGGGCAGTCTAGCATTGACATTGCAAGAGCGAGGCTGGCGACCCTTGGGTAAGATCAAGTTGAAGCACTACGTCATCCGTAAGGGCAGGTACGGCTACTGGCTGCCGACGCCGAAGATGGTCGAAGCTGGCTTCAGATGCATTTCCTGTGGAATCGACGGGCCTGAGGCTTGGACGATAGCCAGGGAGTGGGAAGACCGCTGGCAGGAACTCCGCAAGGGCAGGGAGCCGTCGCGCCTGCATGTATGGCCAAAGGATTCCATCGGAGACGCCTTTGCACGCTATCGCCGCATGGATGCATGGAAGCGCAAGCCACCGCGCACCCGCGAGGATTGGGAACGCGGCTGGACCTTCATCGAGCCGTACTTCGCCGACCTGCCGCCAGCCGACATCACCCTCGAGCTGCTCGACGACTGGTATGGCCGTCTGCTCCGGGTCAAAGGTGTCGACATCGCCTACCGTGCCGTAAAGACGTGGCGTTCGCTCTATAATGTCATGGCCGGCATGAAGCTATGCCCGCCCGGCTCCGACCCATCGCAGGCGATCCGCCGCCAGACGCCACCACCGCGCCACCAGACCTGGACGGCAGGCGAGGCGGTGCGCATGGTCAAGGGCGCCTGGCGCGCCGGCTACCGCGGACTGGCCTGCGTCATCGCCGTTGCGTGGGACACGAGCTTCTCACCCGTCGACGTGCGCACGCTCACACCGGCGCAGGCAATGCAGACAGCACAGGAATGGGGTTTTCTGATTGCACGCAGCAAGAGTGGCGAGGCGGCTTTCGGCACGCTGTCGTCACGCACGCAGCGCCTGGTGCTGGCCTATGTCGAATCACTAGGCGTCACCCTGCTTGACGATGCGCCGATCTTTCGCTCGCGCGGTTTCGCGCCGGGCCCGAAGGGCGGCCGGCCGCGCGCCGGCGTGCCTTACACCAAGGATTCTCTGGTCGACGACTTTGCCGATCTGCGCACGCTGGTGTTCGGGACATCAGAGAAGCGGCGGCTGATGGACATGCGGCGTTCCGGCGCGGTCGAGGCAAATGCCGGAGGCGCGTCGGTCGAGGCAATCTCGGCCAAGATGGGCAATTCGATCGACGGGAACAAGGCGCTGCAGAAGACCTATATGCCGGTCAATCTGGCCGCCGTCCGCTCAGCTGACGCCAGCCGCCGCAAGGGCAGAACGCTGCTTGGCCTGGAACGGAACGAATACAGAAAGTTGAAACTCTCCGGAGAATGAGAGTTGAAACTTTTCAAGGGGCGGTAGCTAACCCCTTGAAATTAATGGCGCGAGTGACGGGGCTCGAACCCGCGACCTCCGGCGTGACAGGCCGGCACTCTAACCAACTGAGCTACACCCGCGCATTGGACGAGCACGTGTCAGCCGTGTTCGTCGTTGGGGCGGTGGATAAGGGGTTCGCCACCGGGTGTCAAGCGCAGCTGGACAGCATAAACGCAAACAGGAGAAGGTTTTTTGACGGGCGGCACTTTGCCCGCGAAAACCACTGTGCGGCTAAGCTCGCAGCTGTTCATTTGGCCTTGCGAAGCCGGTTGCGACCGCTTAAAGGTCCGGCCGGAGCGGGCGATTAGCTCAGTTGGTAGAGCGCTTCGTTTACACCGAAGATGTCGGCGGTTCGAGCCCGTCATCGCCCACCACTCAATTTCTTGATAAATCGGTGCTTGCCCGGAGTTACGGTCTCATATCCGGTTGTATGCGTTGTCGGCATTCTGCTTCCTGGCCTTGTCGCGTTCGAAAGGGGTGACGCAGACCAAGTCGCTCTCGAACGCTTCACGCCAGACGTAGCCGTCGCGGCAGGTGCTGTCGCCGTAAGGTCCGCCGGTCGGCGAACGATTGTTGCGGGCATTGGCATTCTGCGCCTGCACCTCGCCGTAGTCGGCAGGACTCACGCACACGCTGTCGCCGAAGATCGCCGATCGCCAGACGAATCCTTCCTTGCACCCTTTGGCCTCGATCGCTGCGGGCTCGATAGGCGACGGCAAAGGCAAAGGGGAGGGCCTCGGCCACAACGCCACCGTTGTCCCGCCGATGCCGAGCGCGATCATCGCGACCAGCCCGTGCAGCAGCCAGAGCCTCGGCCGCCGCGCCGCTGGCTTCGCTATCGCCGACGCAATCGCCGCCATATCGTCGTTGAAGCGCTCGTGGCGGACCTCCATGGCTTGACGCTTGGTCAGGTCCTGCAGATCGGGTGGCAAGGCGCTTTTCTTTGGCATGCTGGCGCCGTTGACGAGCACGGGGATGACGCGCACCCCAGCCTGGAGTGCCGTACGGATCTCCTTGCGCACGAAGTCGTCGGGGGACTCCAGCCGAACCTGGCCCTGCTCATCGGTAAGCGCGGCCCACTGCGGCCCCACGATCGCCAGCATGATTTTGCAGCTGGCCAAACTGCGGGCAAGCGCCACCTCAAAGTCATCGCCGGGGTTGAGCTTGTCGACGTCCATGAAGATGGACGCATCAGGAAGCGCGCGGTTCAGATTATCGTAGACGCGGCCCGCCACGCCGGAATCGGTCTGCCGTCGGTAGTTGATGAATACGTCGCCAAGCAAGGCCTGCCTCTTCCCACATCAACGAGAAGGCCCCAAAATAGCATGAGCGGTGACCTCGCAGCTAGTCTGGCGATGGACTGGCCATTACTGCGGGTGCAGTCCGTTTCATGTCTCGCCAGAGGACACATGCACCGGCCCTTCGCGTCGCACGGTGGACTAAGTACAAGAGGCCATTACGGCGCGTCGCCAAAGCGGAATATACACAAATGTCTTCCGTCTGGATGGCAGCTGCAGAGCAAGTTCGACCCACGCCCGCGACGATCGGCTCCGCCACTTCTTCCTGTTTCGGCTCGCAGATGCGGGCAAGCGTGTACTTGTCGACGTTGTTCGCATACGGCTTCGATATCGGCGTAGGTGCCGTGTCACCGTGCCGCGATAAGGGTTCACAGCGGTCGAGTTGACGATAGCGTTCTCAGCGAAGATGTTTGCGGTTCGAGCCCGTCATCGCCCACCATATCCGGCCCGCATATCCCGAATGCCAGGCGCGGCCGCAATGAGCCGCACCCGCCGTTCTTTCCTGGCGCGCTAGTCTATCGCTTGACGTAGCAGTTCTTCTTCACGCGGCGGATGGGATCCTCGCCAAAGGCGTCGACGCTGCATGTGACGCCGTTCCTGAATACGCCCTGGACGTACTGGCCACGCGCCCCGTATCTCACCACTTTGCGGCCACGGAACTCGCAGAACCGCCCCTCCGAGGCGCAGGCCACCCATCTGCCGCGGCCCTGGCCGTAATCATTATCGCCGTAATTGTCATCATTGCCGTAATTGTCGTCGTCGTTGTCACCATAATCATTACCGCTATCGCGCCTCGCAATATAGCAGGCCTTGTCGCGCCCGGGCGCCGGGTCGCCGAAGACGCGATTCGAGCAAGGCACGGAACGACGATCGAAGAAGCGGGAGGTGGTCTGGCCGCGCGCGCCGTAGACCACTTCCGAGGGGTAGGGCAGGCGGCACGTGCCGCCTTCATCGGCGCATTTCTGCATGCGCTGGGCCGACGCGGTGGCGGGGAAAAGGATAGAAACTGACGAGGCCAGGCCGACCAGGCAAATGAATGTAAACGTCATCCGGATCAAAGCAGTGAAGGTTTTTGACATGATTTTGTCTCCCGTTCGATTCGACCAGCATGGTACAGCTGCCTTGTTAAATGCACGATGAATGAAAGCCCTCGCGGAGGCAGCACAATGATCGACCATCCACGGCGGCTGATGTTACAGCTGCTATTGGCATTGGCAATCTCTGGTATTGGGCGCTTCGCCTATGCGGGGAATGTGGGCGACGGCGTCGACCAGCCCGCCGCCAAGGCAGCCTTGCTCAAGGCCTATCCCGGCCTTTTCACCATTTCGGGCAATGTCCTGACCTGGACCGACGGCACCACCATGGTGTGGAACGACGGCAAGCAGCGCGACGCCGACGCGCTGCTTGAGAGCCCCGACATCGAAGACATGTTTCGCTACGTCTATCCCAGAGCAGCCGAGGGCGCGCTTGTCCCGGCGGAGGATTTCGATCCCGGCCGTATCCGCAATGAACCTTTCTTCGAGAAGCTCTACGGGGCAAGTGCCGCCGAGGTGGGCAAGCACATCGCCAACGTCAAATGGTTGCCGAAGCTCGGCAAGAAGACCGTGCAGGTCACCAGGATTTTCGGCATCAACGACCAGCTGGGCAAGGTCTCCGCTGCGCTTGAGGCGATGCCCGCGGAGCTGAGCCGTTACGGGCTCAAGCCCGGCGGCGGCTTTGTCTGGCGGCCGATCGCCGGCACCGACCGGTTGAGCGTTCACTCGTTCGGAGCGGCCTTCGATATCAATGTCGGCTTCTCCGACTATTGGTACAACAACAGGAACAAAACCAACCCGAAGGCCCACATTCCCTTCAAGAACCGGATTCCGCTGGAAATCGTGGAATTGTTCGAGAAAAACGGCTTCATCTGGGGCGGGCGCTGGTATCACTACGACACCATGCACTTCGAGTACCGGCCTGAGTTGCTGCTGTACAAGAAATCCGGCTGATCACGGCGGCAGCAGCCGGAAATCCTTGCCTTCGGGGAGCAACTGGCCGCCGTCGACGACGATGGTGGTGCCGGTGATGTAGCTGGCATCGTCGGAGGCGAGGAACAGGAAGGCGTTGGCGACGTCGCGCGGACTGCCGAGGCGTCCGAGCGGGATCGAATCCTCCATGTTCTTGATGTAGGCGGCGCCGCGATGCAGCTCGATCGCTTCGGTCAGGATGTTGCCGGGCTCGACGCCGTTGACGGTGATGCCGTAGCCCGAAAATTCCAGCGCCGCCGAGCGGATGAAGCCGTTGATGCCGGCCTTGCTGGCGGCATAGTGGCCGTGGCCGGGGCTGGTGACGTGCGGACCGGTGATCGACGAGGTGTAGAGCATGCGCCCGTAACCTTGCACCTTCATCGGCGCCAGCGCCGCCAGCGTGGCGTTGAACGTGCCGCGCAGATTGACCGCCATCACCCGGTCCCAGTCGTCCGGGCTGGTGTTTTCGATCAGCTGCCAGGGATAGATGCCGGCATTCTGCACGACGATGTCGAGGCGGCCATGGCGGCTCAGCGCCAGCGCCACCGCAGCTTCTGCATCGGCCATTTGCGAGATGTCGGTGCGAATGAAATCCGCGCCGAGCTCGTCCGCGGTCGCCTGGCCGGCTTCGGCCTCGCTGTCGGCCAGGACCAGCCTTGCGCCTTCCTCGGCAAAGCGCAGCGCAATGCCCTTGCCGATGCCGCGCGCGCTGCCGACGATAAGCGCGACCTTGTCTTGCAGCCGTCCGGTCATGTGAGCTGTCCTGTCATGCGAGTCTTTGGCGAATGGTTTGCTTGAAGGCGTCGAGCAGCACGGCGGCGAGCACCAGCAGGCCATGGATCACCTGGGTGAAATTGGCCGGCAGGCCCATCAGGTTGATTGCCGTGTTGATGGAGGAGAGCAGCAGCACGCCGGCATAGACGCCGGGCAAGGTGCCGACACCGCCTTTCAGGCTGACGCCGCCGATGACGACCGCGGCAAAGGCGTTGAACAACAGCCCGGTGCCGAGATTGGCGGTGGCGCCCGAGGTGCGGATGGCGAGCAGCCAGCCGGCGAGGCCGGCAATGGCGCCGGCAAGTACGAAGGCGATGATCAGATTGCGGTTGACGCGAATGCCGGCGCGGAAGGTCGCGGTCTCGTTGCCGCCGATCATCACGAGGTGGCGGCCGAACGGCGTCTTGGCCATGATCAGCGAGAACAGGACGAAACAGGCGACGGCGATCCAGGCGGTCAGCGGCAGGCCCGCCAATAGCTGGGTGGCGCACCCGCGGGTGGCCCGCGCCCGCTACAGTGGCGCGCGGGCGCCCGCAATAACCCCCCCCCCGCCGCGCCCCCCGAAGTCGGTGTGGGGTAT
>NZ_JAMYMJ010000067.1:0-21280 GCF_040318435.1 Mesorhizobium sp. M1143
CGTGCCGATCGCCATGGAAGAGAAGCTGCGCTTCGCCATCCGTGAAGGCGGCCGCACCGTCGGTGCCGGCATCGTCGTCACCATCAAAGAGTAATTTGGACTTAAACCGATCTGTCGCGGGCGCAGGATTTGCCCGCGCCGCGCCAGAACAAGGAAGTGACGCATGAACGGACAGAATATCCGCATCCGCCTGAAGGCGTTTGATCACCGCGTGCTCGACGCCTCGACGAAAGAAATCGTGTCGACGGCCAAGCGCACCGGAGCAAACGTCCGCGGCCCCATTCCGCTGCCGACGCGGATCGAAAAGTTCACGGTCAACCGGTCGCCTCACGTCGACAAGAAGAGCCGCGAGCAGTTCGAGATGCGCACGCACAAGCGTCTGCTCGACATCGTCGATCCGACCCCGCAGACGGTCGATGCTTTGATGAAGCTCGATCTGGCCGCCGGTGTCGACGTCGAGATCAAGCTCTAAGGGAATGAGAGCGCGGTAAGGGGCGGTGCCCCTGGCCCGGAACTCTAAAGGAATTGAACCGATGCGTTCAGGTGTGATTGCAAAGAAGGTGGGAATGACCCGCATCTATAATGATGCCGGGGAACATGTTCCCGTCACCGTTCTCCAGATGGAGAACTGCCAGGTCGTGGCTCAGCGCACGCAGGAGAAGAACGGCTATACCGCCGTCCAGCTCGGCGTTGGCCTTGCCAAGGTGAAGAACACGTCGAAGGCGATGCGCGGCCATTTCGCGACCGCTTCCGTCGAGCCGAAGGCGAAGGTCGCTGAGTTCCGCGTCTCCGCCGACAACATGATCGATGTCGGCGCCGAGATCACCGTCGAGCACTTCGTCGCCGGCCAGAAGGTCGATGTGACGGGCACGACGATCGGCAAGGGTTTCCAGGGCGTCATCAAGCGCCATCACATGGGTGGTGGCCGCGCGACGCACGGTAACTCGGTTTCGCACCGTACGCACGGTTCGACCGGCCAGCGTCAGGACCCGGGCAAAGTGTTCAAGGGCAAGCATATGGCTGGCCACATGGGCGACACCCGCGTCACCACACAGAATGTCGAGATCGTTTCGACCGACGCCGATCGCGGCCTGATCCTGATCCGCGGTGCGGTTCCCGGATCGAAGGGCGCCTGGATCCTGGTCCGCGATGCGGCCAAGGTGGCACTGCCGGTCAACGCGCCGAAGCCTGCCGCGATCCGCGCCGTTGCCGCCGAGAGTGGCGCCAAGAACGAGGCTCCGGCCGCAGAGGGAGCAGAATAATGGATCTCAAGATCACAACGCTTGGCGGCAAGGACGCCGGCAAGGTGAAACTCTCCGAGGAGATTTTCGGCCTTGATCCGCGCGAGGACATCCTGCAGCGCGTCGTGCGCTGGCAGCTGGCCAAACGGCAGCAGGGCACGCACAAGGCCAAGGGCCGCGCCGAAATCGCGCGCACCGGCGCCAAGATGTACAAGCAGAAGGGTACGGGCCGCGCCCGTCACCATTCGGCACGCGCTCCGCAGTTCCGCGGCGGCGGCAAGGCCCACGGCCCGGTCGTTCGCAGCCACGAGCACGATCTGCCGAAGAAGGTGCGCGCTCTGGGCTTGCGGCATGCTCTCTCGGCCAAGGCCAAGAGCGCGTCGATCATCATCATCGACGAGCTGAAGCTGACCGAGGCCAAGACGAAGGCGCTGATCGCGAATTTCGCGACGCTAGGCCTGACCAACGCCTTGGTGATTGGCGGTGCCGAGCTAGACCAGAACTTCAAGCTGGCGGCGACCAACATCCCGAACATCGACGTGCTGCCCATCCAGGGCATCAACGTCTACGACATTCTGCGCCGCGGCACGCTGGTCCTTTCGAAGGCCGCCGTCGAGGCTCTCGAGGAGCGCTTTAAATGACCGACCTCCGTCATTACGACGTGATCGTCTCGCCGGCGATCACCGAAAAGTCGACCATGGCTTCCGAGAACAACCAGGTTGTTTTCAACGTCGCCAAGAAGGCGTCGAAGCCGGAAATCAAGGCCGCTGTCGAAGCGCTGTTTGGCGTCAAGGTTACGGCCGTGAACACGCTTGTCCGCAAGGGCAAGATCAAGCGCTTCCGCGGCACGATCGGCCGCCAGAGCGACGTCAAGAAGGCGATCGTGACGCTGGCCGACGGCCAGTCGATCGACGTCGCGACGGGTCTCTGAGCTAGGCCGCGAGGACAGGACAATGGCACTTAAAAAATTCAACCCGGTAACGCCGAGCACCCGCCAGCTGGTCATCGTCGACCGCTCGGGCCTCTACAAGGGCAAGCCCGTCAAGGGCCTGACCGAAGGCCTGACCAAGTCGGGCGGCCGCAACAATCACGGCCGCATCACGGCCCGCTTCATCGGCGGCGGTCACAAGCGTTCGTACCGCATCATCGACTTCAAGCGCCGCAAGTTCGACGTCGTCGGCACGGTCGAGCGCATTGAATACGATCCGAACCGCACCGCCTTCATCGCGCTGATCAAGTATGACGATGGCGAGCTGTCCTACATCATCGCTCCGCAGCGCCTTGCCGCCGGCGACAAGATCGTGGCCGGTGAATCGGTCGACGTGAAGCCAGGCAATGCGATGCCGCTGGCCTCGATGCCGGTCGGCACGATCGTCCATAACATCGAGCTGAAGCCGGGCAAGGGCGCCCAGGTTGCCCGCTCGGCAGGTGGCTACGGACAGCTGGTTGGTCGCGACCAGGGCATGGCGATCCTGCGCCTCAATTCGGGCGAGCAGCGTGTCGTTCACGGCTCCTGCATGGCCACCGTCGGCGCCGTGTCGAACCCCGACCACGGCAACATCAACGACGGCAAGGCCGGCCGCACGGTCTGGCGCGGCAAGCGCCCGCACAATCGCGGCGTGACCATGAATCCGGTCGACCATCCGCATGGCGGTGGTGAAGGCCGCACCTCCGGTGGCCGTCATCCGGTCAGCCCGTGGGGCAAGCCGACCAAGGGCAAGAAGACGCGGTCCAACAAGGCGACCGACAAGTTCATCCTGCGCTCGCGCCATCAGCGCAAGAGCTAAGAAGAGGTAACGCCAAGTGACTCGTTCTATTTGGAAAGGCCCCTTCATCGACGGCTACCTTCTTAAGAAGGTGGACAAGGTTCGTGAAGGTGGTCGCAATGAGGTGATCAAGATGTGGAGCCGTCGCTCCACCATCCTGCCGCAGTTCGTCGGCTTCACCTTCGGTGTCTACAACGGCCAGAAGCATGTTCCGGTCTCGGTGAACGAGGACATGGTCGGTCACAAGTTCGGTGAATTCGCTCCGACCCGGACCTATTACGGTCACGGCGCGGATAAGAAGGCGAAGAGGAAATAATCATGGGCAAGGCCAAAGCTCCGCGCAGGCTTGCTGACAACGAAGCGCGCGCCGTTCTGCGCACGATCCGTATCAGCCCGCAGAAGCTGAACCTGGTTGCCGCGCTGATCCGCGGCAAGAAGGTCGCGACAGCGCTTTCCGATCTCGAATTCTCGGCCAAGCGGATTTCCGGCACGGTCAAGAAGACGCTGGAATCGGCGATCGCCAACGCGGAAAACAACCACGACCTCGACGTCGATGCGCTGATCGTGGCGGAAGCCTATGTCGGCAAGTCGATCGTCATGAAGCGGTTCCATGCTCGTGGCCGCGGTCGCGCCAGCCGTATCGAAAAGCCGTTCTCGCACCTCACGATCGTCGTTCGTGAAGTCGAAGAAAAAGGGGAGGCCGCATAATGGGCCAGAAAGTCAATCCGATCGGTCTGCGCCTCGGCATCAACCGTACCTGGGATTCGCGCTGGTTCGCGAACACCGGCGAGTACGGCAAACTGCTGCATGAGGACATCAAGATCCGCAAATATCTTGAAAAGGAACTCAAGCAGGCTGCGATTTCGAAGGTCGTGATCGAGCGCCCGCACAAGAAGTGCCGCGTCACCATCCATGCGGCCCGCCCGGGCCTGATCATCGGCAAGAAGGGCGCCGACATCGAAAAGCTTCGCAAGAAGCTGATGGAGATGACGAAGTCCGAGACGCACTTGAACATCGTTGAAGTGCGCAAGCCGGAAATCGACGCGACCCTGGTCGCCCAGTCGATCGCCCAGCAGCTCGAGCGTCGTATCGCGTTCCGCCGCGCCATGAAGCGCGCCGTTCAGTCGGCCATGCGCCTGGGCGCCGAAGGCATCCGCATCAACTGCGCCGGCCGTCTCGGCGGCGCCGAGATTGCGCGCATGGAATGGTACCGCGAGGGCCGCGTGCCGCTGCATACGCTGCGCGCCGATGTCGACTATGGCACGGCCGAAGCGCACACGGCTTACGGCATCTGCGGCGTCAAGGTCTGGGTGTTCAAGGGCGAAATCCTCGAGCACGATCCGATGGCTTCGGAGCGTCGCGCGACCGAGGGTGATGCTGCGCATGGCGGTGGTGGTGATCGCGAACGCGGTCGTCGTCGCGAAAACGCCTGATTATTTAGGAATTTGGAGTTAGAACGATGCTGCAGCCAAAGCGCACAAAGTTCCGCAAGCAGTTCAAGGGCCGTATCCATGGTACCGCAAAGGGCGGCACCAACCTGGATTTCGGTGGTTTCGGGCTGAAGGCGCTTGAGCCGAACCGCGTCACCGCGCGTGAGATCGAGGCGGCCCGCCGCGCGATCACTCGTGAGATGAAGCGTGCCGGCCGCGTGTGGATCCGTATTTTCCCTGATGTGCCGGTGACGTCGAAGCCGACCGAAGTGCGCATGGGCAAGGGCAAGGGCGCTGTCGATTACTGGGCGGCGCGCGTCAAGCCGGGCCGCATCATGTTCGAGATCGACGGCGTCAACGAAGAAACCGCCCGTGAGGCGCTGCGTCTCGGCGCGGCCAAGCTCTCGGTCAGGACGCGCTTCGTACAGCGCATCGCAGAATAAGGACGGGCTGATCATGAAAGCCGAAGACATCCGGACGAAGACCCAGGACCAGCTGACCGACGATCTGGCCAGCCTGAAGAAGGAGCAGTTCAACCTGCGCTTCCAGAAGGCCACCGGCCAGCTCGAGAAGACCGCGCGCGTGCGGCAGGTTCGCAAAGACATTGCGCGTATCAAGACCATCGCTGCGGAAAAGTCCGCGGCCAAGAAGGCTTAAGGACGAAAATCATGCCAAAGCGCATTCTGCAGGGCACTGTCGTCAGCGACAAGAACGAGAAGACGGTAGTCGTCAAGGTCGAACGGCGCTTCACGCATCCCGTGATGAAGAAGACCGTGCGCATGACCAAGAAGTACAAGGCGCACGACGAGAACAACGCCCACAAGGTCGGCGATCAGGTGTTCATCCAGGAATCGAAGCCGATTTCCAAGGACAAGCGCTGGATCGTCGTGTCTTCGGACCAGGCGTAACAAACCGAATTTTGGACAGACCGGGGAGGGGCTTTGAGCCCGTCCCGTTAGAAGAGAAGAAGGCGGCCAGTCATGATTCAGATGCAAACAAACCTCGACGTCGCGGATAATTCCGGCGCCCGTCGTGTCATGTGCATCAAGGTGCTGGGCGGCTCGAAGCGGAAATACGCTTCCGTAGGCGACATCATCGTGGTGTCGATCAAGGAAGCCATTCCGCGCGGCCGCGTTAAGAAGGGCGATGTGATGAAGGCGGTCGTGGTTCGCACGGCCAAGGACATCCGCCGCCCGGACGGCAGCGTGATCCGTTTCGACAAGAACGCGGCCGTTCTCGTCGACAACAAGAAAGAGCCGATCGGCACGCGTATCTTCGGACCGGTTCCGCGCGAACTCCGCGCCAAGAACCACATGAAGATCATCTCGCTCGCGCCTGAAGTGCTGTAAGGAGCCGGACCAATGCAAAAGATTAGAAAAGGCGACAAGGTCGTCGTGCTGGCCGGCAAGGACAAGGGCCGTTCGGGCGAAGTCCTCTCGGTTCAGCCGAAGGAAGACACCGCGCTGGTGCGCGGCGTCAACATGATCCGTCGTCACCAGAAGCAGTCCCAGTCCCAAGAGGGCGGGATCATCACCAAGGAAGCGCCGATCCAGCTGTCGAACATCGCGCTGGCCGACCCCAAGGATGGTAAGCCGACCCGCGTCGGCTTCATCTTCCAGAAGGACGGCAAGAAGGTGCGCGTCGCCAAGCGCTCGGGAGAAGTCATCAATGGCTAAGGCTCAAACCACGAAGCCCAAGGCTGAAAGCAAACAGTCCAAGGCCCAGAACACGCCGCGCCTCAAGCAGGTCTACAACGAGACCATCCGCAAGGCGCTGCAGGAGCAGTTCGGCTACGAGAACGAGATGCAGGTTCCGCGCATCGACAAGATCGTGCTGAACATGGGCGTCGGCGAAGCGACGGCGGATTCGAAGAAGCCTTCGATCGCGGCCGAAGACCTGGCGATGATCGCCGGCCAGAAGGCCGTCGTCACCCGCGCCCGTAATTCGATCGCCGGCTTCAAGGTCCGCGAGAAGATGCCGATCGGCGCCAAGGTCACGCTGCGCAAGGAACGCATGTACGAGTTCCTCGACCGTCTCGTGAACATCGCACTGCCGCGCGTCCGCGACTTTCGCGGACTGAATCCGAAGAGCTTCGATGGCCGTGGCAACTACGCCATGGGCATCAAGGAACACATCGTGTTCCCGGAGATCAACTACGACAAGGTTGATCAGATCTGGGGCATGGACGTCATCGTTTGTACGACTGCGAAGACGGACGACGAAGCCAGGGCATTGCTCAAGGCCTTCAACTTCCCCTTCCGCCAGTAACGGCAGCGAGAAAAGGAAAAATCTGAAATGGCAAAGACCAGCTCAGTCGAGAAGAACAATAGGCGCCGCAAGCTTGCCGACCAGTACGGTCCCAAGCGCGCAGCGCTCAAGGCGATCATCATGGACCAGTCCAAGCCGATGGAAGAGCGTTTCCGCGCTCAGCTGAAGCTTGCTGCCCTGCCGCGCAACTCGGCCAAGATCCGCATCCGCAACCGCTGCGAAGTTACCGGCCGTCCGCGCGCCTATTATCGCAAGCTCAAAGTATCGCGCATCGCGCTTCGTGATCTCGGCAATAATGGCCAGATCCCGGGCCTGGTCAAGTCGAGCTGGTAAGGAGGACATAACATGTCATTGAGCGATCCTCTCGGCGATATGCTGACCCGCATCCGCAACGCGTATGGCCGCAAGAAGTCGAGCGTTTCGACGCCGGCCTCGCGCCTGCGTACCCGCGTCCTCGACGTGCTGAAGGCTGAAGGCTATATCCGCGACTACAGCCAGACCGACTTCGACAACGGCAAGTCCGAAATCGAAATCGAGCTGAAGTATTTCGACGGTGCTCCGGTCGTGCGCGAAATCGCCCGCGTCTCGAAGCCTGGCCGCCGCGTTTACGTCTCGGCCAAGTCGATCCCGCACGTCGCCAACGGCCTCGGCATCGCCATCCTTTCGACGCCGAAGGGCGTGATGGCCGATCACGAAGCACGCGAACAGAATGTCGGCGGCGAAATCCTCTGCCAGATTTTCTAATTCGGCAGACCTGAAACAAGAGAAGTGACGAGGACAACCAAATGTCTCGTATTGGAAAGAAACCCGTTTCGCTGCCGCAGGGCGTGACCGCGACCGTCAACGGCCAGACCGTGACGGCGAAGGGCCCCAAGGGCGAGCTGAAGTTCGTGGTGAACGACGAAGTGCTGGTCAAGATGGAAGGCAGCGAAATCGCTGTCCAGCCGCGCGACCAGACCAAGGCCGCCCGCTCCAAGTGGGGCATGTCGCGCACGCAGATCGTCAACATCCTGCAGGGCGTCAAGGACGGTTTCGAGAAGAAGCTCGAGATTACCGGCGTCGGCTATCGCGCGGCACTCCAGGGCAAGAACCTGCAGCTGGCGCTTGGCTTCAGCCACGACGTCGTTTACGAGACGCCGGCCGGCATCACGATCACTGTGCCGAAGCCGACGGAAATCACCGTGACCGGCATCGACAAGCAGCAGGTCGGCCAGGTTGCAGCCGAGATCCGCGAGTATCGCGGTCCCGAGCCCTACAAGGGCAAGGGTGTCCGCTATGCCGGCGAGAAGATCGTCCGCAAGGAAGGCAAGAAGAAGTAGTAGGCCTGGCCCCGAAAAGTTGCAGACTCTTCGGAAAAGGCCAGGCCAAAGAAGTGCAACGCCGCGGGGAGCAGTCGCGGGAGGCGCTTTCGCCTACCGCACATGGCGGCCCCCGTTTTTTGAAGGCAAGGAAGACTATCATGGCTACCAAGGAATCCATCCAGCGCCGCGCGCAGCGCGTCCGCCGCCAGATCAAAAAGGTCGCCGGCGAACGTCCGCGTCTCTCGGTTCACCGCACGTCGAAGAACATCTACGTGCAGGTCATCGACGACGCCAAGGGCCATACCATCGCGGCTGCATCGACACTCGAGAAGGACCTCAAGGGTTCGCTCAAGACCGGCGCCGACACCGAGGCAGCAGCCGCTGTTGGCAAGCTGATCGCCGAGCGCGCTTCGAAGGCCGGCGTTAAGGAAGTCGTCTTCGACCGCGGCGCCTATATCTATCACGGCCGCGTCAAGGCGCTGGCCGAGGCTGCCCGTGAAGGCGGTCTGAGCTTCTAATTGCCTGATCCCGAACCGAAGGTCAGCGCAGCAAAAAGTTGCAGACTTTTCGGTCAAGATCATGCAAGGAAAAATAATTCGCCCCCGGTGACCCAAAGAGGCGCACCGGATCTTATCAGCAACCGTGCTTCCGGAAAAGAACAAGGAACAGGATATGGCACAGGAACGTAGGGATGGCGGCCGCGGCCGCGATCGTGAAGAACGCGATGACGGCATGGTGGACAAGCTCGTCCACATCAACCGCGTCGCCAAGGTCGTCAAGGGCGGCCGTCGCTTCGGTTTTGCAGCACTCGTCGTCGTCGGCGACCAGAAGGGCCGTGTCGGCTTCGGTCACGGCAAGGCGCGCGAAGTGCCGGAAGCGATCCGCAAGGCAACCGAGTCGGCCAAGCGCGACATGATTTTCGTGCCGCTGCGCTCGGGCCGCACGCTGCACCACGACGTCGAAGGACGCTGGGGCGCCGGACGCGTGCTGCTGCGCGCTGCCAAGCAGGGTACCGGCATCATCGCCGGCGGCCCGATGCGCGCTGTCTTCGAGACGCTCGGCATGCATGACGTGGTCGCCAAGTCGATGGGTTCGTCGAACCCCTACAACATGGTTCGTGCCACATTCGACGCGCTGAAGAGCCAGATGCATCCCAAGGATGTGGCTGCTGCGCGCGGCATCAAATATTCGACCCTTCAGGCCCGCCGCGGCACCGCCGTTGCGGCTGAAGAATAGTCGATCTGACCAGGGATTTTGACCATGGCCAAGAAAGCAACCAAGACCATCACCGTTGAGCAGATCGGTTCGCCGATCCGCCGCCCGAAGGAACAGCGCGCAACGCTGGTCGGCCTCGGCCTCAACAAGATGCACAAGCAGCGCACGCTGGAGGACACTCCCTCGGTGCGCGGCATGATCGCTGCCGTCCAGCATCTCGTCCGCGTCGTGGACGAGGGCTGAGCAAAAGCGCAGGAGAACCCAGATGAAACTCAACGATCTGCGTGACAAGGACGGCGCGACGCACTCCAAGAAGCGTCTCGGCCGTGGCATAGGCTCCGGCTCGGGCAAGACCGGCGGTCGCGGCGTCAAGGGCCAGAAGGCGCGCTCCGGCGTTGCCATCAACGGCTTCGAGGGCGGCCAGATGCCGCTCTATCGGCGCCTGCCGAAGCGTGGCTTCAATAACATCTTCGCCAAGAGCTTTGTCGTCGTGTCGCTGGCTCGTATCCAGACGGCGCTCGATGCCAAGAAGCTCGACGCCAAGGCGACCGTGACGGCCGAGGCACTCGTTGCCGCCGGCGTCATCCGCCGCGTCAAGGACGGCGTGCGCATCCTCTCGGACGGCGAGCTCAAGGCAAAGCTTGCCTTCGACGTCGCCGGCGCCTCCAAGGCCGCGATCGAGAAGATCGAAAAGGCCGGCGGTTCGGTCAAGCTGCCGGAAGCGGCAGCGGAGTAACAGCAATTTGAAGCGCGGTCGGCAGGAACGGTATCCGTTTTTGTTCACGATTGCGCTTTGATCCGATCAATTAGGCGGCCGCGTCAACGCGGCCGCTTGCATGTTTAGAGCCCGGAGCTTATCTCGTGAGCTTCGGTGCCACGCGCCGCCTGAGCTGCGGGCATCGAGCGTGACGTACAAATCAAAGAAGTAGCGTATGACGTTGTCCGAAAACCGCTTCACACTTTTCGGCATCATGCTCTAGCGGAGAATCAGGCATGGCTTCGGCTGCTGAACAACTAGCCTCGAATCTGAATTTTGCGGCTTTCGCCAAGGCGGAGGACCTGAAGAAGCGAATCTGGTTCACCGTCGGCGCGCTGCTCGTCTATCGCCTCGGCACCTATATCCCGCTGCCCGGCATCAATCCGGATGCATTCGCGCAGGCCTTCTCTTCGCAGGCCAAGGGCGTGCTCGGCATGTTCAACATGTTCGCCGGCGGCGCCGTGCAGCGCATGGCGATCTTCGCGCTCGGCATCATGCCTTACATCTCAGCCTCCATCATCATGCAGCTGATGACCTCGGTCATTCCGTCGCTGGAAGCGCTGAAAAAGGAAGGAGAGCAGGGCCGCAAGGTCATCAACCAGTACACGCGCTACGGCACGGTACTCCTGGCGCTGGTGCAGGCCTACGGCATTTCGGTGGGCCTGGAAGGAGGCAACGGCATCGTCAACGATCCCGGCATGTTCTTCCGCATCTCGACCGTCGTCACGCTGGTTGGCGGCACCATGTTCCTGATGTGGCTGGGCGAGCAGATCACCGCCCGCGGCATCGGCAACGGCATTTCGCTGATCATTTTCTCCGGCATCGTCGCCGGCCTGCCGCGCGCCATCTCCGGCACGCTGGAGCTCGGCCGCACCGGCGCTCTATCGACCGGGCTGATACTCGCGATCATCGTGCTGGCCATAATCGTCATCGCGCTGATCGTGTTCTTCGAGCGCGCGCAGCGCCGCCTGCTGATCCAGTATCCGAAGCGCCAGGTCGGCAACCGCATGTTCCAGGGCGATACCTCGCATCTGCCGCTGAAGCTCAACACGTCGGGCGTCATTCCGCCGATCTTCGCGTCGTCGCTGCTTTTGCTGCCGGCAACGGTCGCCGGCTTCTCGCAGACGACAAACCTGCCGGCCTGGGCAAGCACCGTGCTCGCTTCGCTCGGCCACGGCCAGCCGCTCTACATGCTGTTCTATGCGGCAATGATCGTGTTCTTCGCCTTCTTCTACACGGCCATCGTGTTCAATCCGAAGGACACCGCCGACCAGCTCAAGAAGCATTCCGGCTTCATTCCGGGCTACCGTCCGGGTGAGCGCACTGCCGATTACATCGACTATGTCCTGACGCGCATCACCGTCGTCGGCGCCATCTATCTGGTGCTGGTGTGCCTGCTGCCCGAGTTCCTGATTTCGGCGACGGGCGTACCATTCTACCTCGGTGGCACATCGCTTCTGATCGTGGTCAGTGTAACCCTCGATACGGTGGCGCAGATCCAGGGTCACCTGATCGCGCACCAGTATGAGGGCCTGATCAAGAAGTCGAAGCTGCGCGGGGGGAAGAAGGCCAGATGAGATTGATATTGCTTGGGCCGCCAGGAGCGGGCAAGGGGACGCAAGCACAAAGACTGGTAGAAAAATACGGCATACCGCAGCTGTCGACGGGCGACATGCTGCGGGCCGCCGTACAGGCCGGCACTGAAGTCGGCAAGCGCGCCAAGGCGGTGATGGATGCCGGCGAGCTGGTTTCCGACGCCATTGTCAACGCCATCGTGGCCGAGCGCATCGACCAGCCCGATTGCACCAACGGTTTCATCCTCGACGGATATCCGCGCACGCTGGTGCAGGCTGATGCGGTTGAATCGATGCTCGCCGAGCGCGCCATTGGCCTCGATGCCGTGATCGAGTTCGTCGTCGACGACAAAGCGTTGGTCGGCCGCATCGTCAAGCGCGCCGACGACGCCAAGGCCGCCGGACAGCCGGTGCGCAAGGACGACAATCCGGTGGTGTTCGAAGAGCGCCTGCGGGAATATTACAAGAAGACGGCGCCGCTGATCGGCTATTATTACGCCAAACGCTCGCTTAGGAGTGTCGACGGCATGGCCCCTGTCGACACCGTGACGGCGGAGATTGAAGCGCTGCTCGCGGCGGTGACGCGGGAGACCGTTACGGTAAAGTAAAGATTGCGCTTGACTGGAACGGTTCGCTGGGTTATGGCGGCCCGTCTTCCTATCAGGCATGAGGCTTGCTTGTCCGCAAGGGCAAGGCAGCCGCATTGAAACCAGGGAACTCCCGCAAGGGCCGGCCTCCACCGGACGCGGGGTAATTTGAACAGCGCCGCGCATGCCTTGTTTTGAAGGCCGGCCGGTCCCATATGGAGCAGAGAAGAATATGGCTCGTATAGCCGGCGTCAACATTCCTACCAACAAGCGCGTCGTCATTGCGCTTCAGTACATTCACGGCATTGGCAAGAAGTTCGCCCAGGAGATCGTCGACAAGGTCGGCATCCCGGCCGAGCGCCGCGTCAACCAGCTGACCGACGCGGAAGTGCTGCAGATCCGCGAGACCATCGACCGCGACTACCAGGTCGAAGGCGACCTGCGCCGCGAAGTGTCGATGAACATCAAGCGTCTCATGGACCTTGGCTGCTACCGCGGTCTGCGTCACCGCCGTTCGCTGCCGGTTCGCGGCCAGCGCACGCACACCAATGCACGCACCCGCAAGGGCCCGGCCAAGTCGATCGCCGGCAAGAAGAAGTAAGTGAGCGAATAGCGAGTAGCCATTAGCGAGTAGGGGTCCCTATTCGCTGGTCCCTGCTCACTACTCGCTTTCAAAGGTGGAGCCGCTGGCATTACGGCGGTGTAGAGATCAACTGAAAGGACTATCATGGCCAAGGAAGCCGCTCGTGTTCGCCGTCGCGAACGCAAGAACATCTCGTCGGGCGTTGCCCACGTCAATTCGACCTTCAACAACACGATGATCACCATCACCGACGCGCAGGGCAATTCCATTGCCTGGTCGTCGGCCGGTGCCCAGGGCTTCAAGGGTTCGCGCAAGTCGACCCCGTTCGCCGCCCAGATGGCTGCCGAAGACGTCGCCAAGAAGGCCCAGGAACACGGCATGCGCATGCTCGAAGTCGAGGTCTGCGGACCCGGCTCCGGTCGTGAATCGGCGCTTCGCGCCCTGCAGGCGGCCGGCTTCACCATCACCTCGATCCGTGATGTGACGCCGATCCCGCACAATGGCTGCCGCCCGCGCAAGAAGCGCCGCGTCTAAGACATTACCGAACGCCGCGTGAGCGCCTCAAGGCGCTCCTCCACGGCACTCCAGGTCGCCCGCCACGATTGGATGGTGGCGGGTCAACGGAAGGAAAGCATCATGATCCAGAAAAATTGGCAGGAACTGATCAAGCCGAACAAGATCGAGTTCTCGTCGAAGAAGAAGACGCTGACCACGCTGGTCGCCGAGCCGCTCGAGCGTGGCTTCGGCCTGACGCTCGGCAACGCGCTGCGCCGCGTGCTTTTGTCTTCGCTGCGCGGTGCGGCTGTCACCGCCGTGCAGATCGACGGCGTTCTGCATGAATTCTCGTCGATTGCCGGCGTGCGTGAGGACGTGACCGACATCGTCCTCAACATCAAGGAAATCGCCATCCGCATGGAAGGCGATGGTCCCAAGCGCATGGTCGTTCGCAAGCAGGGCCCGGGTGCGGTTCTGGCTGGCGACATCCAGACGGTTGGCGACGTCGAGATCCTCAACCCCGACCACGTCATCTGCACGCTGGACGAGGGCGCTGAAATCCGCATGGAATTCACCGTCGACACCGGCAAGGGTTACGTGCCGGCCGACCGCAACCGCGCCGAAGACGCGCCGATCGGCCTGATCCCGGTCGACAGCCTGTATTCGCCGGTCAAGAAGGTCTCTTACAAGGTCGAGAACACCCGCGAGGGCCAGGTTCTCGACTACGACAAGCTGACCATGACTATCGAGACCGACGGTTCGATCTCGGGCGAGGACGCGGTGGCTTTCGCTGCCCGCATCCTGCAGGACCAGCTTGGCCTGTTCGTCAATTTCGACGAGCCGCAGAAGGAAGTCGCCACCGAGGCCGTCACCGAGCTCGCCTTCAACCCGGCGCTGCTCAAGAAGGTGGACGAACTCGAGCTTTCGGTGCGTTCGGCCAACTGCCTGAAGAACGACAACATCGTCTACATCGGCGATCTTATCCAGAAAACCGAAGCCGAGATGCTGCGCACCCCGAACTTCGGCCGCAAGTCGCTGAACGAGATCAAGGAAGTGCTCGCGGCGATGGGCCTGCACCTCGGCATGGAAGTGCCGGACTGGCCGCCGGAAAACATCGAAGACCTCGCCAAGCGTTACGAAGACCAATATTGAGCATGAATTTCCAAGGATCGGCGGCGTGGGCCGCTCGATCCGACGGTCATGCGGAAAACCATCAGAGGCCACGGCCTCTTGAACAACTGAAGAAGGAAAAGAGCCATGCGCCACGGTTTTAAAGGCCGCCGCTTCGCCCGAAGCATTAGCCATCGCAAGTCGATGTTCGCCAACCTCGCCGTGTCGCTGCTCGAGCACGAACAGATCGTCACCACCCTGCCGAAGGCGAAGGATTTGCGTCCGATCGTCGAGAAGCTGGTGACGCTCGGCAAGCGCGGCGACCTGCATGCGCGCCGCCAGGTCATTGCCCAGATCGGCAATGAAGGCGTCGTCAAGCGTCTGTTCGACACCATCGCGCCGCGCTACGCCACCCGCAATGGCGGCTATCTGCGCATCATGAAGGCCGGCTTCCGCCACGGCGACAATGCCGCCATGGCAGTCATCGAGTTCGTCGATCGCGACACCTCGGCCAAGGGCGCCGGCGACCGCGCCCGCATCGAGGCCGAAGGCACCGACGAGGAAGCCGCTGCCGCATAAGGCTCGGTTTTTCAGGAATGACTTCAAGGGGCCTTCGGGCCCCTTTTTGTTACCAGCGTCCTACGTTTAGCGTGTCTTACATTTAGCGAGTAAGCATCAGGTAGTCGCGACCGCTAAGCAGATTCCAATTGAAGGCGCCGGGAATCTCTTCGAACGCCGGTTGGGGATAGGAATAGATACTGTCGAGGGTGGCGCGGGAATCTATATCGCTGACCACTCGCGACACGGTGGAATTGGTCAGGTATTTTTGGGCGTCCCCATCTTCGATGAAGTCTGTATCGACTCGGAAATGAATCTGAACGGGACCCGCGCAGATGTTCAGCAATATTTCGTCGCTCAAGGCGGCGTAGAACACCGCTGCCTCTTCTGGAGCCCAAAGGCCGGCAGTCAAGAATTCCGAAGGTGTCGTCTCTCCACTGAACCCATCCAATGAGAGCACAAGGCGATCGGTGAGAACCTCAAAATCACCTTCGAGATAGCCCGCTTCTTCGATCTGAAACCAGTTCATCCAATGAGGTGCTTCTTCATCAAAGGAAATTTCGAGCTTTCCGAAAGTCCAATAGACCGGAATCGTCTCTGCATGTTCCGTGATCCAGCCGTCAGGCGGACCTAGCATACTGGCGATGTCGATCATTTTCAGAGAAGGGAAAACAGGCCCAAAAGTGCCGGTCTTCAAAAAGTCACGGAATGACAGGAGTTGTTTTTTCATGAAGGTCGACGCAGGTTTTCAGTTTCAAGCCGACCTATAGCTGCTTTGCGGGCCAGAATAATCAGATTTCAGGGGCTTAGCCTTTCATTTTGCACAATCGTCGGGACAATGGCGCCCGACCTGGAGGATTCGGAATGCACTTCAAACGGCTGTTTCTTGTTGCCCTTTGCGCGCTGGCCGCCTTTGCCGCGGCACCGGCCGTGAAAGACGCCCTGGCCGAGGACGCCGCCAAGCCAGCCGATCCGGGGCTCTCCGATGTGCTGACCGACCTCTTGCATGGCGTCGAGGGCGAGAACGGCACCTCCGGTCCCGACAAGCGCGTGCCGTTCGGCCGCGAAGAGGTGCAGCTGTCGTTTGCCCCCCTGGTCAAGCAGACGGCGCCGGCCGTGGTCAATGTCTATGCTTCGCAGACGGCCAAGGTCACGTCGCCCTTTGACGGCGACCCGTTCTTCGAGGAATTTTTTGGCCGCGCACAGCCGCGCGCGCAATCCTCGCTCGGCTCGGGTGTGCTGGTCGACCCGAGCGGCGTCGTCGTCACCAATTTCCACGTGATCAAGGATGCCGACGAGGTCAAGGTCGCGACCGCCGACGGGCGCGAATTCACCTCGAAGGTCATGCTCAAGGACGAGACGCTCGACCTCGCCGTGCTCAAGATCACCTCCGACAAGCCGTTTCCGGTGATCGCCATCGGCGATTCCGACGCGCTCGAGGTCGGCGACCTGGTGCTGGCCATCGGCAATCCGTTCGGCGTCGGCCAGACCACCACCAGCGGCATCGTTTCGGCGCTTGCCCGCAGCCATATCGGCGTTTCGGATTCGGGCTATTTCATCCAGACCGACGCCGCCATCAATCCCGGCAATTCCGGCGGCGCGCTGATCAACATGGGCGGCCAGCTGGTCGGCATCAACACCGCCATCTACAGCCGCAGCGGCGGCTCGATCGGCATCGGCTTTGCCATCCCGGCCAACATGGTGCGTGCCTTCGCCGATGCGGCCAAGGCCGGGCTCGATTTCTTCGAGCGGCCCTATATAGGCGCCGAGTTCGAAGCGGTCACACCTCAGATCGCCGAATCGCTTGGCATGGAGAAGCCGACCGGCGCGCTGGTGTCGTCGGTTGAGGAAGCCGGACCGGCGGCCAAGGCAGGGCTGAAGCCCGGCGATGTCGTGCTGCAGCTCAATGGCACGACGGTCGAAGGCATCGAGGCGCTGGATTACCGCATGGCGACCCTGTCGATCGGCACCAAGGCGACCTTCGCCATCCTGAGCAAGGGCCAGCAGGCGACGATGGAGATTGCACTGGAGCGCGCGCCGGAAGGCGCCAAGGCGTCGGAAGTGACCCTGCATGGCCGCAGCCCGTTCTCCGGCGCCAAGGTCGCGGAACTGTCGCCCAGGCTCGCCCAGCGGCTCGGCCTGCGCACCGACCTCAAGGGGGTCACCGTGGTCGACATCAACCGCGATTCGCCGGCCGCCGATTTCGGCTTCCAGCCGGGCGACATCGTGCGCGAGGTGAACGGCACGACGGTCGATACGGCGGCGACACTGGCGCAGCTTGCCCAGCAGGATACACGCTGGTGGCGCTTTACCGTCGAGCGCGGCGGGCAGATACTGCGCCAGGTGTTGCGTTACTGAGGCGATCTTCCCATTTCTGAGGATCGTGCTCCAACCAGAAGACCTAGATGGCCGATCTGTTCAGCGTCGATGAACCGGAAAGAGCGCCGCCCGGCCGGCCTTTGGCCGATCGGCTCCGCCCGAAAAACCTTGGCGAGGTCGTCGGCCAGGAGCATCTGACCGGCCCCGACGGCGCACTGACGCGGCTCATCAACTCCGGTTCGCTCGGCTCGATGATTTTCTGGGGGCCACCCGGCACCGGCAAGACCACCGTGGCGCGGCTGCTGGCCGGCGAGACCAGCCTTGCCTTCGAGCAGATCTCAGCGGTGTTTTCCGGCGTTGCCGATTTGAAGAAAGTGTTCGAGGCGGCAAAGCTGCGTCGCACCAATGGCCGCCAGACGCTGCTGTTCGTCGACGAGATCCATCGCTTCAACCGCGCCCAGCAGGATTCGTTTCTCCCGGTCATGGAGGACGGCACCGTCGTGCTGGTTGGCGCCACGACCGAAAATCCGTCCTTCGAGCTGAACGCCGCGCTTTTGTCGCGCGCGCGGGTACTGGTGTTTCACTCGCTGGGCGAGGAGAGCATCGCCAAGCTGATGACGCGCGCGGAGGAGACGGAGGGCAGGGCGCTGCCGCTCGACGAACAGGCGCGGGCGATGCTCATCCGCATGAGCGATGGTGACGGCCGGGCCTCGCTGACGCTGGCCGAGGAAGTCTGGCGCGCCGCCAAACCCGGCGAGGTTTTCGATCCCGAAGGGCTGCAGCGCATCGTCCAGCGCCGCGCGCCGATCTATGACAAGGGCCAGGACGGTCACTACAATCTGATCTCGGCGCTGCACAAATCGGTGCGTGGGTCCGACCCGGACGCGGCGCTTTATTATCTTGCCCGCATGTTCGACGCCGGCGAGGATCCGCTCTATCTCGGCCGCCGGCTGGTGCGCATGGCGATGGAGGATATCGGGCTGGCCGACCCGCAGGCGCTGGTTATCGCCAACGCCGCCAAGGACGCCTACGACTATCTCGGCTCGCCCGAAGGCGAACTGGCCTTCGCCGAGGCCACCGTCTATCTCGCCACCGCGCCCAAATCCAACGCCGTCTATAACGCCTTCAAGGCAGCCACGCGGGCGGCGAAGGAGTTCGGTTCGCTGCTGCCGCCCAAGCACATCCTCAACGCGCCGACCAAGCTGATGAAAGAGGAGGATTACGGCGCCGGCTACCGCTACGATCACGACCAGCCCGATGCCTTTTCCGGCCAGGACTATTTCCCCGAAAAGATGGGCCGGCAGACCTTTTACGATCCGCCCGAACGCGGTTTCGAGCGCGATATCAAGAAACGGCTGGACTATTGGGCAAAGCTGCGCAGCGAGCGGGAAAAATAGGTGCGCGGGACAAACGTGACGAACTCGGCCTGCCCGCGATGAACTGAAATTCTGTCCCCGCCAGTCACAGCAGTGTGATTGTACCGCATGACAAAAAGCCCTATCACGTCGCATGACTCGGCCGGGAGGCTGCCAGGACGGGCGATAATTCGGAACGGGGACAGCGCGCCGCGCGAACAGAAAATGACAAAATCCCTTCGCAAAACGCTTCGCCAGGCTGTGATTGCTGTCCCGCTGCTCGCGCTCGGCTTCTATTTCATTCCGATCCTGACCACGATCTGGATCGTCTGCGGCCTGATCGATGTGCTGCGCAACGCCAACAAGGATCTGTCGCTGTTGCGCGGCTATTTCCTCGGCAATGGCATCTTCACCTGGCTGCTGTCGCCCTTCAATCTGCTGGTGGACCTCGTTTGCTACAGGAACCCGGGCGTGTGGAAGCTGGAGCAGTTTCCCGCCGATTATCAGCGCGAGGTCAACGAGGTTCTTGACGTCTTCAAGGCGCGCAAGGACGAGATCATCGCCGATATCGACGCCAATTTCGGCACCGGTCGTCGCGGCATGTATGTCTATCAGTGGTACGGCAAGCACCGGATCGACAATGTCGCGGAATTCAACAAGGATTTCAAATACATCAAGACCATTGCCGTGTCTGTCTTCAGAGGCAAGGAATCGACTTCCTGGCATTTCGGACCGCTCCGGCTCAGCCTGCGCATCCTCTACAATCTCTTGCCGGTGAAGGCAGAGGTTTTCGTCGAATGCAACGGCGCCAGGAATTACTGGCACGACAACCCGCTCTATATATTCGACGACACGCTGCTGCACCGCTCGGTCAACGAGTATGACGGACGCCGCTACTGCGTGTTCATGGACATAATCCGCCCGTCGCCGTTCCCCGGCTTCATCGCCGGACTTCTCGCCATCGTTTCGGTCACCGTCGAGCGCGTCAATTCCATGTTCTACAAGAACTGGAAGATGATCGGCTCGAGCAAGGCAAAGAAGGTCGAGACGACCTGAGGCGTTGGCCTGAAGGGATTGACCGCACTGCCTTGGCCGGGCAGTAAACGGGCATGTTCAATCTGCTTCTTGTTGTGGTCGGCGGCGGCATCGGCGCCGGCATCCGCCACCTGACCAACATCGGCGCCTTGCGCCTCGTCGGCCCCAACTACCCCTGGGGGACGATGGTGATCAACATCGTCGGCTCCTTTGCCATGGGGCTGTTCATCGCCGCGCTGATGCGGCGCGGCGGTTCCAATGAGCTCCGGCTGTTCGTCGCCACCGGCATCCTTGGCGGCTTCACCACCTTCTCCGCCTTTTCGCTCGATTTCGCGACCCTATGGGAGCGCGGAGCGACGCTGCCGGCGTTGGGATATGCGCTGGCCAGCGTCGTTGGCGCCATTATCGCCCTGTTTCTGGGACTTTGGCTCGCAAGAACCGTTTCATAGTGTTATTGCCCCGACCTGGAGCACGCCGCATCCTCTGGACGCGCTGCAGAAACTTTGATCTTGCGCATGATCCTTTCCGAAAGCCGGAGTAGATTTCGGGGTCACGCGTTAGAAACGGATAAAGCGAAAATCATGGCAGGCGTAGAACAGATCACGGTGGAGGCCGGCGAGGCGGGCATGCGGCTCGATCGCTGGTTCAAGACCCATTTCCCCGGCCTCGGCTTTGGCCATCTGCAGAAGTTGCTGCGCTCGGGCCAGATCCGCGTCGATGGCAGCCGGGTCAAGGCCGACAGCCGTGTCGAGCCCGGCCAGGTGGTGCGTGTGCCGCCGCTCGAGGTCGACAAGAAGGGCGAGAGTGCGCTTACGGGTTACTCGATCCGCAACCAGGGCGACGCCGATGTGCTGGCCAAGATGCTGATCCACGAAGATCCAAAAGTCTTCGTCTTCAACAAGCCGGCGGGCCTGGCGGTGCAAGGCGGCTCGGGCGTCACCCGCAATGTCGACGACATGCTGGAGGCCTGGCGCAGCCAGAAGGGCGAGAAGCCGCGCCTGGTGCACCGGCTCGACCGCGACACGTCGGGCGTGCTGGTGGTTGCCCGCACCAGGCTTGCGGCGATGAAGCTTTCCGAGTCATTCCGGGCGCGCGAGACCAAGAAGACCTATTGGGCGCTGGTCAAGGGCGTCCCGCCCAAGCGTGAGGACAAGATCTCGACCTGGCTGATCAAGGAGCCGACCGAGGACGGCGACCGCGTGCGCGTGGCAGCCCATGGCGAAAAGGGCGCCGACCACGCCGTGTCCTACTATCGCATCATCGAGCAGGCGGCCCAGACGATGACCTGGCTGGAAATGGAGCCGTACACTGGCCGCACCCACCAGCTGCGCGTTCATGCCGCCTATATCGGCTGCCCGATCCTTGGCGACCCCAAATATTTCGAGGCCGACACCAACTGGGACTTTCCGGGCGGCATTCAGAACCGCCTGCATCTGCATGCGCGCCGCATCGTCATTCCGCACCCGGACAAGGGCGTCATCGACGTCACCGCGCCGATGCCGCCGCATATGCGCCAGAGCTGGAACCTGATCGGCTTCGACGACGCCAGCGCGGAGGACTGACATTGGCCGTCGCCTCGGCATTGGATCGCCGCGATGCGGTCGATCTGGCGGCTGCTTCCATCATGGTCGGGTTGACCTTTTCCTGGGGGCTGAACTACGTCGCCGCCAAGATCTCCTATGCCGG
>NZ_JAMYMJ010000068.1:0-20659 GCF_040318435.1 Mesorhizobium sp. M1143
ACCCGCCCCCCGGCCCCCCCCCGCCAACCCCCGCCACGCCGCAAACCGGGCGGTGCGGCGGCCCGGCCCCCCCCCCGCCCGCCGCGCCCCCCCCCCCACCTCTCCCCCGATCGACGGGGGAGAGGAAATGCGTCGGCGTTCGCCTCCCACCCTTGCCCTATCAACAGCCCGCTCGTGCCACACGACAGCCAGGCCCTTTATCCCTATCTCCGGCCTGCGCTACGGCCGGCTGGTCGCGCGGGGAGGGACTGGAATTGACGTCGACGCCGATTGCCGCAGCTGAAGCGAAGGGCTTGCCGATCGGCGCGTTGCTTGGCGCCATGGTGTCGATCCAGATCGGCGCCACCTTCGCCAAGGGCCTGTTTCCGCTGATCGGCGCCAATGGCACCACGGCGCTGCGGCTGGCCGTGGGCGCGCTGATGCTGGCGGCGGTGCTGAGGCCGTGGCGGGTGCGGCCGTCGCGCGCCGTGCTGCCCTGGCTCATCGCCTATGGCGTCAACCTCGCGGCGCTGAACCTGCTGTTTTATGCAGCGCTCGCCAGAATTCCGCTCGGCGTCGCGGTGGCGCTCGAATTCTCCGGCCCGCTGCTCGTGGCGACGCTGTCGTCGCGGCGCGCCACCGACTTCGTCTGGGTGGTGCTGGCCGTTGCCGGCATATTGCTGTTGTCGCCCTTCATCCACTCCGGCAGTGCACTCGACCCGATCGGCGTGATGCTGGCGCTGGCCGCCGGCTGCTGCTGGGCGCTCTACATCGTCTTTGCACAAAAGGCGGGCGCCGAGCTTGGCAGCCAGACCACGGCTTACGGCCTGGTCATTGCCGCTGCCGTCGGCCTGCCGTTCGGCCTCGCCGAGGCGGGTACCGGCCTGATCGCACCGGCGATCCTGGTCAGCGCGCTGCTGGTCGGGCTGTTCTCCAGCGCCTTGCCGTTCTGGCTGGAGATGGTGGCGCTGACCCGGATGCCGGCCAGGCTCTACGGCACGCTGACCTGCCTGGAGCCGGCGCTGGGCGCGCTGGCCGGCTTCCTGTTCCTGCACGAGATCCTGAGCCCGTTGCAATGCGCGGGCATCGCCGCCGTGGTCGTCGCCGCCTTCGGAGCCGCGCTGACCACCAAGCCGCCGGTGCCATCGCCGGAATAGGTGCCTGAAATGGGTATGTGACGCCGATGCCGTGGTCCGCCGGTCCCGTGTCCGGTTGCTCAAGCGCCTGCAGCATCGATATATGGATCGATGTATGTGCAGGAGATCCAGATGAGCAGGGCCGACAGCATTGCTTGAGCCGTCCGTGATCAAGGCAATACTCCTTGTCGGGTTCGCGGCTGTCGTTGCGGCTCTCGCCTGGCGGCTGGCGCGGTCTCGTCGCAAGGCCCGGCTTCGTGAAGATCCGGCCAACGACTACGCCGTGCGCCGGGACTGGTCGGGCAACCACGGCAAGCTCAATCATTCGACCTTTGTCTATTTCGATTCCGATCGCGACGGCCGCTACGGGCTCGGCGACCGCCCGATGGCCGGCATCATGGTCAGACTGCATGATGGCGACGGCCGCTTCGTCGCCGCGGCGCGGAGCAATCGCGGCGGCTTTGCCAATTTCCTGGCGTCGGCGAAACGTCGGGCCGCGCCCATCCATGTGCCGGGCAGCTACCGCTTCACCGTGTCGGTTCCGCCCGGCTGGCGCTCGAGCAGCGCCAACGAGGTCCAGTCGCAGCACCTCCGGCCGCTGCCGGGCTCGCCCACCGGGCTGGTCTCGGAAGCAATGCTGCAGCCGGTCGGCCTGTTTGCGATACGCCGGCTCAGCGGCCGCGTAGCGGACGGTGTCTCGGCGAGCATCTCGGTGATGGCGAAAGGGCAAGAGGTGGCGGTGCATCCGCTAAGTGCTGGCGCTGGCTTCCGTCTCGATCTGCCCGATGACGCCGACGCGATCGAAGTCACCGGCGATGGCAGGGAACGACGACTGGTCTTGTCGGCCTACCCGACCGAGCTCGGCCTGCTGTCGCCCGAGAACGCGGCTGTCGACAGCGCCGCGTCCTTGCAGGCCATCGGTTTCGACGATGTCACGACGCGCGGCCTGCGCAAGGTGCCGTCCGGTTATGCCGGGTTGACCTGGTTCAACCTGAACGCACTGGCGCGCGATCATACCGAAGGCAGCGAAGGCTACGTCAACGGCAATATCTCGGGAGACCATGTCTGCTATACGAGCAGCGGACACCCGGCCGAATTCTCGAGCGACAAACCGTTCGGGTTCCATTCCGTGATGCTGACGGCGGCATGGTTGAAGTCCGAAGGCGAAACCGCACTGGTCGAGAGCTGGCTTGGCGACCGGCTGATCGCCAGCGACACGATCGTCCTGTCGGCACTGGCGCCCGTCCACTATGCGCCGATGTTGGCGGCGGTGACGCGCGTGCGCCTCTCCACGAGCCACTATTGGCAGCTCGTGCTCGACGATCTGGTGGTTGCGCGCTGAACGGTCCCGCCGCCTGCGGGAGATCATGCTCTGGAAACGATCAAGCCGCCCGACTCTGTCAGGAGGATCTCGATCTACCGGGGGAACGAGTTTAGCCCGGAATAGGAGCAGAAGCGCCGTTCGCGGTGATCTGCGAGAGCTTGCCCTTCTTGACCAGCACCGGCTTCGAATAGGTCTTCCTCATTTTCCACTCTCCACGTCGGGCACCCAAAGCCCTGTTCCCGGCCAGACGGCACGAGGCGTCGGATAATCGGCTGCTAGACTGCGACCGGCCCGGAGCCGTTACCATTGTCGGCTGTAACCTGCGAGAGCTTGCCCTTCTTGACCAGCACCGGCTTCGAATAGGTCTTCTTCATGCCGCATCTCCAGTGTCAGGCGAGGCCGCCAGATCAGGCGACAGTCCGACTCAACGACTTCACTCGATCGGGCCGGAACCCGCTCCATTGGCGAGCGCCGTAACCTGCGAAAGCTTGCCTTTTTTGACCAGAACAGGCTTCGAATAGGTTTTCTTCATAGTGAATCCTCCAAGCTTACGCGATAATGCCAGACGGATCGGCACTGTCAACCTTCGCGGCGCCGTCGTCCCGTCCCGGGTTTTCTTGGCGCCGATGCGTTAATCGCAAATCCACCTTCATCGAGAAATCGTTGTTCTTGGGCGTGCATGGCGCGGCCGGGTTGCGGTGCGGAAAACGTCCGAAACGGCGGCGGGTCTGGCCTGGTTGGTCGGCCTGGTCAAACAGAGCGGCAATGCAGCGCGGACTGGCCCAGCCTAAACATTGGCCTTGCCGTCGCGCCGCACTCACAGTTCCTTCTCCGCCAGTTCGCGGAAGGCATCGGGAACCGAGCGCCGGGCTTCCAGCGCCACGGCGCCATAGCCGACAGCCTCTCTGCCAAAGCGCTGGCGGATCTTGTCGATGGCGCGGTCGGCGCCAAAGCGCGCCAGGCCTTGCCTGCTGCCGGGCCGCTGCTTTTCATCGGCAAGCCCGAGCGGCAGCTCCAGCTGCAGCTCGGCACTTTCTTCCAGCTGCGACACCGAGATCGCCAGCAGCGAGATGGTCTTCTCCCGAGGGTTGGCGGCCAGCACGCCGCGCACCAGCTCCCCGGCGATTTCGGCCAGCATCGCGGTTGCCGAAATCGGCTGATCGAGCGTCAGCGAGCGTGTGACAGCGTGCAGATCGGCGAAACGCACGCGCACCGTCACCGTGCGCCCGGGCCGTGATTTCGCCCTGAGCCGGCTGGCGACCCGGTCTGCCAGATGCAGCAGGACGGGTCCGAAGATACGCGCCTCGGCCGGCCGTCTGCCAAGCGCCGACTGCGCGCCGGCGGAATGCGACCGCCTGTGGGTTTCGAGCTTTCGCGGGTCGCGGTTCCATGCCAGCGACGCCAGCTTTTCGCCGGCGGCGGGCCCGAGCAATCTTCGCAGCGCCCCACCATGCGTCTTTGCCAACTGGCCGATGGTCTCGATGCCGATCTCGGCCAGCCGCGCTCTGGTCGCCGGGCCGACGCCCCACATCAGCCCGACCGGCAGATCATGCAGGAAGGCAAGTTCGGTGTCCGGATAGACCACCGCCAGCCCGTCGGGCTTGGCCACCTGCGAGGCGATCTTGGCCAGATGCTTGGTGCGCGCCACGCCGATCGAGATCGGCAGGCCGAGCTCTGCCCGGACGCGCCGACGCACCGTGGCGGCGATCTCGGCCGGCGGCCCGAACAGATGCGTGCAGCCGGCGACGTCGGCAAAGGCTTCATCGATGGAAATCCGCTCGACCAGCGGCGTGAAATCGTCGAGCACCTTGATGGCGGCGTCGCCCAGCCGCTGATAGTCGGCGAAATGGCCGCCGACGAAAATCAGTCCGGGGCAAAGCTCGCGCGCGCGTCGTCCGGGCATGCCGCCGCGCACGCCGAAAACCCTGGCTTCGTAGGAGGCGGCAAGCACGACGCCGCCGCCGACGGCGATCGGCTTGCCCCTGAGCGCCGGGTCGAGCAACTGCTCGACCGAGGCGTAGAAGGCGTCGAGGTCCGCATGCAGGATGGTGGGCTCCATCCCGACCGTTCCCTTTGCGGCGTTGCAGCATTAGCCGCGTCTGTTGTGAGAGGCGTTTTTGCCGAACAAATAGAGAACAAACAGGGCCTATTGTCAAGCGAAGCGGTTGTCGCCGGCCGGTCCGTTCCAGATCGGGCTGTCGAGTGCTCCGCCTGGGCATCGGACCTGCGGAACATTGTCTCTCGCCTCAGCGTTCATATCCGCGACGGGACGCTGTTTTTGTGGAGGCCGGTATGGGCCAGTTCGAGATGATCGACCTCGTCAGCGTCGTTGACGCCTGCACGAGCGATCGCGTTGCCGGGCACTGCGTGTCAATGGCCAGGGCGGTAGAGGAGTTGCGAGTGCTGACCGGTGATTTCGTATCGCCGGACGAGACGGTGGCCAACGCGCTGTCGGCAGTGGCGCTGGGGCGCGGCTGCGCGGTGGTGTTCGACGAGCGAGCGGGCGCCGACATCTTGCTGGCGCCATAGCGGGCGGCGCCGGGTTGTGGCAGCCAGAAAAGTCGAACAGCGTGCAAAAAGCTGTGCAGGCATGGCCCCATAAGCGGGGCGTGGAAAAGTTCTGCGCGTGGGTGTATTCTCCAGGTCGCAAGCGGTCGCAGACCGCATAGGGGGAGAAATGACATGCCGAGGGTTTCGGAACTCTTTTTCAAAACTGCCATCTTGTTCCTGATGTTGGGGATTGCGGCCGGCCTGCAGATGGCGATCTCGGGTGACCACGCCGCTTTTCCGGCGCACGCGCATATCAATCTGCTCGGTTGGGTGACGAGCGCCATCTTCGGCGGCTACTACGCGCTCAATCCGCAAAAGGCGGCGCGTCGCATCGCCATGATCCACTACGGGCTCTACACTCTCGGCTTGGTGATCATGCTGCCGGCGCTGTATGTGATGCTGCAGGGAAACCCGGCGTTTGAACCGATCGTCGCCGGCGGCTCGCTCATTGTCGCTGCTGCCGTTCTGGTTTTTGCTTTCGTGGTGTTTTCGCCCGAAACGGCGCGCTCGGTGTCCGGCGTGGTTCCGGCCTCTCGCTGACTGTTCGCGCGCGGCGATCAAAGTCCGACCCGCGTTCGCGACCCGCGACACGGGTTGGCCAGGCCGATGGCCGCAGCCGCTGGCTGCGGTGTCTATCGCCGCGTCGGCGCTTAACATACCCGAGTCCCACCACGTATTATTTCGTGACTATTTGGCGCCGGAACCTTCCCAGATATCGCGCGTTGCGGCGACTGTATTCGCGCTGCCTTATATATAGGCAGCCTTGAGTACGTCCACAGCATGGGTTGGGGGAGGAGCAGGCCACCATGTCGAACAGAGAAATCGGAACGTCGGCCTCACTGGGCCGACGCATCGCCGATCTGAAAGCCAGGATGCGAGACGCCAGCGTTACTGAACACGAGATGCAGACCTTCCAGAAGGTCGCAGCCATCATGGGAGGTGTCGAAGGCTCCCTACGCCTCGACGCCGACGACCTGATCGCGGCGTCCTTCGTCACCGAGGCGCTCGGCGATCCCGGGTCGAATTGAAGGTCAGAGCCCGTCGGCACTCAAGTGCCGGCGGTCGATGGCCCGGTTCGCAGCGCCGCGATGCCGGAGCGTGTCTGCACCGCCCGCGGCGGGGATTTCTTGCGCACTTTGAAGATTTCAGGCGAGCGGCCTCGACGGCGCTTGAAATATTGGGCTTCGCGTTCGTGCTTCTCGGCTGCTTCTCGGCTGTCGAAGGTGCCGAGATTGTCGCCGTCCAGCCCTTGACCACAAGGGCTAAGCCAAACCGCCAAGGCGCCTTAAACGAAGGATCCGGCCAGCCGGATCCTTCGAAATATCGCGATGCTCCGGCATCGCCTTCAGCTCATCCTTGGTCCAACTGGTGACGGCGTGGACGTCCCGGGAAACTCTCGAAAGTCCGCGGTCGCTGCCCTTACACCTCGTCGAACCGGCCGCCGCGCCTCGCCAGGTCGTGACCAATGGCGGCTTCCTCGGCGTCGTCGGGCAAGGCATCGTCACTGTCCTGGTAGGGGTTGTCGTCATCCTCCTCGGGCAATTCGCCTTCCTTCTCGACACCGGTGGTGTCCGGCAGGCTTTCCTGATCTGCTCCGTCGGGCAGGACCGTTGCGCCACGCAGCGCATCCCAATCCTGCCGGCGCGGCGTCGGCGCTTCCACCTCGTCATTGGCGATCCTGTCGCGGGCATCGTTTTTGCTCGGTGGCGCCTCGACCTCGTCATTGGGTTTTCTGTTTCGTTCTTCCATGATTGCCTCCTCCGGGCGGCTTTGCGTCGAGAAGGTGGAACTCACTTCCCGGCTGTCAGGTTCCGGCAACCACTCCATCTCCGTGGAACCAATTGCCGCCAGTCTGCTTTGCCAAGGACTAGTCTGCTTTGCCAAGGAGATGAATCCAGAGGAGCTGGACCATGAAGACTTTCCCCCTCATCCCATGCGTGCTGCTCCTGGCGCTGGCCGACCCGGCGGCTGCGCAGGACAATGGCGACCAGCACGGCCGTGCCGCGCCTTGCCAGGCGCAGCCTCAGGACGATGGTCAGAAGCCGCCGGTCGCCAATGGCGGTGGCGAATCGACCAGCACGCTCGGTCCCTGCGGCGGCGTGCTGCAGCCGCCGCCCAGTGGTGACCAGGGTATGACGCAGCCGCCGCCGGATCAGGGCAAGACGCCGGTGATCAAGCCTGGCGAGGTGCCTGCGCAGCCGCCGAAGCAATGACCTTTGCTTGAAACTTCACGGCGTGGCACGAAGGCGGTCGGTTCCCGTCTTGGCCGGGCGACGCGGTCACCGGATCAATGTCGGCGCCGGCCGCAATCGCCCGGAATTGGAGCCGTGCATCATCCATGTCGAAGGTCTCCTGAGGGATTGTGCTTCAATGCGAATCTTGCGGGTGCGGGTTCTGCTGGCATGACCGGGAAGCCGATCAATTTAGTCTCCGCTTGCGGAACAAGACCGTACCGGCTGCGTTTGCCTCCAGGAGCCCGCCACCTCGATCTGCGCTGTTTTCGCCTCATGCGGGAACACGGCGGAGCTCGCCAACAACGACAGGAGACGAAGATGAAAACCATCCTTATTCCCGCCGTCGCCGGGCTCGCCATGATCGCTGGTATCGGCATTGCCGCCGCCGACGAGGTCATCGTCACGCAGCCGGCACAGCAGCAGGTGATCATCACCCCGGAACAGCGCACGGTCGTGCACCAGTACGTAAAGAAACATCCGCTTGCCTCGGTCAATCTGCTCGGCGTCGAATTGAATGTCGGCACTGCCTTGCCTGACACTGTCGAGCTGCAGGAGGTTCCCGACGTTCAGTACAGATACGCCGTCGTCGACAACCATACCGTGTTGGTCGACCCCAGCACGCGCAGGATTGTCGAGGTGGTCGAGTAACGCTCGACAACCTAACCATTCATCGGTGATACGGCCCTGTCGTTCTTCCTAAAGGGCGGCAGGGCCGAATGATGAACATGATGAAGGAGAATTGCCATGTTGCCGCATGTCGAGACCCCGAACTCCGCCAATGTTGCGGCGTGTTGCGACAAGTTGCTGGCCGAGCGCAACACGGCGCTGTTATCGATGAAGGAAGCGATCGCGCTCCTGCGGGAGCGCACCGGCACCGATCGTTCGGATGCCGACCTCGCGGGGCTGATCGTCAAGAAGGCGGCGCTGCTCGGCGTTGCGGTGATTTCCGACCCGCGCTGAGATGTCTCGTCACTCAAGACGCCGGCCGAATTTTCGGCTAATGTTTTCGTGGAATCTGGACCAACCGACCGGACCCAACCACGGAGGCTTAAGTGACGGACGACAAACAGGACCGCATTCGCCAGCGCGCGCACGAGATCTGGGAAAAGGCCGGCCGGCCTGAAGGCGCGCATCAGGAACACTGGGAGCAGGCCACGGCTGAAGTCGATGGCGCGGTCGCCAAGCCCAAAAAGGCGGCGAAGAAAGCTGACGCCAAGCCCGCCAAGGCAGCCGCCAAGCCAAAGGCCGCGAAGCCTGCCGCCGCAAAGTCCGGCAAAGCCAAATCGAAATAAGGCCAGAAATAAGGCCAGTCGAAATAAAGCAAGGCCGGAATTCGCTGGCCGGGCCATCCTTGGCGCCCGCCGTTCAGGCGCGCCCGAGCCTCTCAACCTGACGAATTGCGCCTGCGACGGGCAGCGCAATTCCTTGTGTTTGGCGACAGCCGCCCCTCATGCCTCCCAGGCATAACTCGACAGCGCAAAGCGAATCCCGGCAGCTGTCATAGCCAGTTCGCATTCGGTGATCTGGCGCAGGTGGCGCAGATAGCGCGTTACAGTCTGTGGCAGCCAGCCGGCGCAGGCCTCGACATAGGCGCGGCTGTGAACAAGGGTGCCGGTCGACAGCCTCTCGTCCTTCTCGGCAACGACTTTCAGATATTGGCGGATGAAGCGGATGTCGTCGGCGATGTCCTGGCTGGCCATTCGCCAAGCCCCGGCGAGACGTTGGCACTGATCGAATGACAAGGGCAACAAAGGCGGCGGCAACGACGGGGGTGACGGCAAAGGACGAGAGAGATCGGCGAAGGCAACATGGTTCGCTGTGCTCAAGGACATTCCTCTCTGCAAAAAGAGATATCGTACTTTATGTACGAATCAGCGTCAAGCCAATTTCGTACAATTGGGACGATGGCAATGAATATAGCAGCGGACGCTTCAGCTAATCACGCATCGTGAATCCTTCAGGAGTCGCACCAATCTCGCGGAGGGCTTTTCCCAGGATGGTGTTGACTGTTTCCCTCGTGTCGGCGTCGAACAGGTTCAGGCCGCGCCGGATCGTCTCGCGCCAGTTTTCGCCCTTGTCCCACGCTTCCATGAAGGCGAAGGCAAGGTCGTCCTGGCGACGCGTGGCTTCGAGCGCTTGGGTCAGCAGGCGCGCTTGATGGAGATCCTTCTCCCGCTTGGCCCCAGCGCTCGGCCCGAGTCGCGAGGCGACGATCAGCTTGTGGATGGCGTAGCGCTGGGGCGAGGGGACCAGCACAGGCAAGCCCGAGCGATGCAGGAGCGCAGTCCGGATGGGGTCGCGGATAAGGAGATCCAGAAACCGTAAGGGCTGCGCGGAGTCTCTGCCGTTTTCTTATAATTACGTTTATCAGCTTGAATTTCAACGCAGTTATAAGAAATTCGTGGAAACCTTATAACGCAACGAACTGACGAGTCGCTCTGAACGCCCGGGCGCCCGGCCCGTCTGGCCCAAAACACTTTGCCGCAGTGCCTTCAACAAACGGCTTCCCCAATGTCGCGAACAATGCTTTAACCCGCTCATCCACAGGGGTGCTCCGTATCGTCGGGGCTGAGATGAGGGCGGCAAGCCTTCGGACCCTAAAGCTGATCTGGATAATACCAGCGGAGCGAGGCGGGCGATGTTTTCAGGCGCACAGATTTCCCTTTATCCCATGACCGACGATTTCGTCGGCGTCATCCTCGGCGCGCTCGGCGCGCTCGATCCCTGGCGCGACCGGCTGCGGATCGAAACCGATGACATCTCGACGCTTATGGTCGGGCCGCCCGAGGTGCTGTTTCCCGCCATGCGCGACCTGTTCGTCGCGGCGGCCAGAAGCGGCAAGCACTGCGTGCTTTCGGCGGCGGTCTCGCGCGGCTGTCCGGGTGAGCCCGACGATCCGATCTGCCGCTCCGACGAGACCGGCGGCCCCGCCATTCCGCTGGACGAGCGCAAGATCGCCGCGATCCGCGCTGTCCAGGCCACGCCGTCGACCGGCCAGCCGGTGGCGGCGCAGTTCTCGCTCTATGTGATGGGCACAGGCGACCATATGGACGAGATCTATGGCTGCATCGATTTCCTGAAGCAGTCCGGCGTCTTTGAACGCTCAAAGAACTTCTGCACCAAACTGCGCGGCGATGCCGGTGCGGTGTTTGCCACGCTCAACGAGGCCTTCTGCCGCTTCGGCCCCGGCGCCGGCCACGTCACCCTCGACATCACGATTTCGGCGAACAGCCCGAGCGGGGTCTGAGCCGCGGCTCAAGCGTCGTTCCTCGAGGATATTGCCGTGGCTGGTTTATCTGACCCATTGCGTGGAGGAGATGCCTCTGACCCCTCAGCACAAAGAGGAGGGGAGCCATTGGCGATTGGCGAAGACCGCGATGCCCACGAATCTCCCCCCTCGAGCGGGAGATGGCTGGCAGGCCAGAGGGGGTCCCAGCGCGTGGAGCGCCGACGTCCTTTTCGCATCGGCAAGGCGTGGGCGCTCTATGCGAGACGACCCCCTCTGTCGCCTTCGGCGACATCTCCCCCTCGAGGGGGGAGATTAGCCGCAGCCATCGCCAAGACCATCCCCGCCGCCTGCGCCTTCGCCCTGCTCCTCGCGTCCTGGGAACTCTACGCCCGCTATGGCGGCGCTGCCCCCATCATGCTGCCGGCGCCGTCGCGCGTGCTGCAGCAGGCCTGGGAGCATTGCGCCGCACTCGCCGACAACACCATGCCCACCGTCCGCGCCACATCAGCCGGCTTCGCCTGCTCGTTGGTCGCTGCCTTCGTGCTTTCGGCGCTGGTCGATTTCTTGGCCCCGCTGCGCCGCGCGCTGTTTCCGCTGCTGATCGTCAGCCAGACCTTGCCGCTGGTCGCGATCGCGCCGCTCATCGTGCTGTGGTTCGGCTTCGGGCTGATGCCAAAAATCCTGCTTGTGGCGCTCGTCACCTTCTTCCCGATGATGGTCGCGCTGGTCGAAGGTTTTGCTGCGACCAGCAAGGAGATTTCGCAGATGCTCGCCGCCATGGGGGCCGGGCGCTGGCGTATCTTCTGGCTGGCGCGCCTGCCTTCGGCGCTGCCCTATTTCTTCGCCGGGCTGCGCATCTCCGTCACCTACGCCGTGGTCGGCGCGATCTTCGCCGAATATGCGGGGGCGGCGAAGGGGCTGGGCATCTACATGCTCAATGCCAAGAACAACTTTCGGCCCGATCTGGTGCTCGCTGCCGTCGCCGTCAGCGCCGCGCTCACGCTGATCCTGTTCGGCATTGCCGTGCTCGTCCAGCGCTTCGCCATGCCTTGGGAGAATGCAGGGAGCGAAAGCCGCGACGGCAAGGTTGAAGCTGCAGAAGAGAACCGTCAATGACGCGGCTCGAACTGCGGGACATCAGGAAGAACTTCGGCGCGCTTGAGGTGCTCGCCGGCATTTCGCTTCATGTCGCGGCCGGCGAGTTCGTCTCCATCCTCGGCCCTTCCGGCGCCGGCAAGTCGACGCTGTTCCAGTTGCTGACCGGCGCGCTGAAAGGTGAGGGCGACATGCGCTTCGACGGCGCGCCATTGCAGGGCAGCCCCTTCGCCTTCATGCCGCAGCGCGACTCGCTGATGCCGTGGCGGCGCGTCATCGACAATGTGACGCTGGGGCTGGAAGTGCAGGGTCTTGGCCGCAAAGCGGCGCGCGAACGCGTCGCGCCGTTGTTCGCTGAGTTCGGCCTTGCCGGTTTCGAGCGCGCCTGGCCGGCCGAGCTTTCCGGCGGCATGCGCCAGCGCGCCGCCCTTTTGCGCACCGTGGTGCAGCAGCGCGACATGCTGCTGCTCGACGAGCCCTTTGGCGCGCTGGATGCACTGACCCGCGCGGGTATGCAGCGCTGGCTGGAAGGCATGTGGCAGCGCCACCGCTGGACCGCGCTGCTGATCACCCATGACGTGCGCGAAGCCGTCTACCTCTCCGATCGAATCTATCTGATGTCGGCGCGGCCGGCCCGCATCATCGGCGAGATTGCCGTGCCGCTGCCGCGCCCGCGCACCACCGGCAGCGATGCCGCGCGCCAGGCCGCCGCGCTCGAAGCCGACATCCTCGACACGCTGCTCAATCCCGGGACTGACCGGGGCTTGTTTCCGCAGACCGCTCAAAGGAGTTTTTCATGACCGAATTCACACGCCGGCAGGCTTTGCTGCTGACGCTGGCCGCCGGATTGCCGCTGGCCTCGCGCGCTCATGCGGCTGCGCAAAAAATCACCGTCGCGCTCGACTGGACGGTCAACACCAACCATGTCGGCCTGTTCGTTGCCCGCGACAAAGGATTCTACAACGAGGCCGGGCTCGATGTTGAGATCCTGCCCTATGGCGATACTGGCGCCGGCACGCTGGTCGCCAACCGCATCGCCGATTTCGGCATTGCCGGCGTCGGCCTGTTTACCCAGCGGGCTGCCGGCGCCGATCTCAAGGCGGTCTACGCCGTGGTCCAGCAGGAGACCGGCCGGTTGGTCTTCAGCGCGGATCGCGGCGAGATCAAGAGTCCCAGGAATCTCGACGGTCTGACCTATGGCGGCTTCGGCAGCGCCTGGGAAAACACGCTGATCTCGACCATCATCCGCCACGATGGCGGCAAGGGCGTTTTCGAGACGGTGACATTAGGCACCTCGGCCTATGAGGCGCTGGCCAACGGCTCGGTCGACTTCACGCTGGAGGTCTCGACCTGGGAAGGCGTCGCTGCCGAACTGAAAGGCGTCAGGCAGCGCGGCTTCCGCTACGCCGACTACGGCGTGCCCGACGAGCACACCACCTTGATCGCCTCCAGCAATGCATATCTCCAGGCAAACCCGAAGGCCGCATCGGCCTTCGTCGAGGCAACGCGGCGCGGCTACCAGTTTGCCTGCGATCACCCGCAGGAAGCCGGCGATCTGCTGATGGCTTCCAACAAGGACGCGCTGACCGACCCGGCGCTGATCCACGCTTCGCTGAAAATGCTGGTCGACAGGCATTTCCTGAGAAGCCAGGCCGGCGTCATCGGCACCATCGACAAGGCCAAGATCGAGGCGATCGGAACCTACCTCTTCAGGGCCGGCATATTGCTCGATGGCGATGGCAAGGTTCTGAAGGAGAAGCCGGATTTTGGAGCGTATTTCACGAACGAGTTTTTGGGCGCGTAATCTCCCCCCTCGAGGGGGAGATGTCGCCGAAGGCGACAGAGGGGGTCGGTACGTCCTGACGCGACTTCCTATCGCGGACAGAGGACGTCAGCGCCTTACGCGCGGCGACCCCCTCTGGCCTGCCGGCCATCTCCCCCTCGAGGCGGGAGATTGCGCCTCACCGCCTTCTCCCTCACATATCGATCATCGAGCGCTTCACCCGGCCGATGATGGTGATGGCGCCTTCCAGCGCCGGCGGCGGGATGTCCATGTAGGAGGCCGGCTGGAAGGGCGGGTTCTCGTTGGGGCGGTAGCGCTTGTAGGTGGCCTGGCCGCTTTCGTCCGAAATGACGTAGCAGCCATTGGTCACCAGCCGCTTGTCCCTGAGGTTGACGAAGATGATCGAATCCGGTGGCGAGATCTTGTTCATCGACGGGCCGTCGACGCGCAGCGCAATCCATTGGCCCTGCTCCAGATCGGTCGTGGGGATGGTCGGATAGTCGCTGAGATTGACCACCGTATCCTGGCTGCCGAGTTCGCCGGCGCTGATCCACGAGACGATGGGCACATCGACGGTGGCCAGCGACGGCATCGGGATCTGCCGGCCCGACTCGTCAAAGCCGAAATGGCCCCCCGCAAGGCTGCCGCCGTCACCGTTGAACAAGAGCCAGCCGGGATCGACGCCGAACAGGCGGCCGTATTTCTCCGCCGCCTTGCGCGACAGCGGCCGGTTACCGTTCTCGTGACTGATCAGCGTGTTCTTGTTGATGTCGCGCAATGCCCGCGCAGCGTCGCTCGGCGAGGCATAGCCCGCCTCCGCCCGCGCCTGCTGCAATCTGTGCCTCGGTTCCTGCATCGTACAAATTGCCTGAAATTTATCGTCCAATATGTACGATTTCGCTTGCGTACGTTTCGTACATATCGTACGCTTAGCGCATGATCGAACAAATCGCAAGCGTTTCCGCAGACATCCTCAGCTTTCTCCCATCGTCCGGGCTGTCCTCCTCCCCGGTCCGGACGCAAACCGGGGCTTCTGCCCCGGATCCGGTCGAACCGTCGTCCCCCCGATCGACCGGAACGGCCGGAGCCGCTCCTCTCCCGGCTCCGGCCACCTCTTCAGCCCATGGCGCCGCCGGTGCGCCAAGGGCTGTCTCCGGCGGGCAGGGTATTTCCTGCATCCGCACGGAAGATGGCACCGTCATCCTGTTCGACCGGCTGACGGGCAGGGCGGTTTCCGCCCTCACCAAAGCGGCCGCCGAAGCCGCCTTGCGGCATCTCGCCGGCTCGCTGCCGGCCGCCAGTATCGGCTGACCGCACCGACCATCCGCTCTGATTTTTTCCCGTGGGCCCTCGGGGCCGGCGCTCGGCCTTTGCGCGCGCAATCAATGGATACCGACATGACTGCCTATACCGACACCGAATTGCAGGAGATCGCCGTCTGGCTGAGGGATGGCCTGTCGGCCACAGGGATCGCCGTCCGCTTCACGGCGCTGCGCGGCAGTCCGGTCTCGCGCAATGCCATCATCGGCATCGTCCACCGCAACAGCGCGTTGAAGACCATCGGCTTCGCCAACCCCAGAGGCGGCAGGTCCGGCGGCCGACCGAGGAAGAATGCGACGGGGAAGACTGCGGCAAACGAGAATACCGCCAAGAGGAATCCGCCGGCGCAGCCAAGCAAGCGCGTAAGGGAAGTAGGAGTTTCGAAGCAGGCCGCGCCGGTCAAACCGGCCGCCAAACCGAGCCGTCAGCCATCGGCCAGGCCACTGTTGCCAGCCCGTCCGGCGCCCTCGATCCCGGGCGAAGGACGGCTGGTGGTGGACGGCGAAATCTACCGCTTCAATGTGCCGGCGCCGCGCCCTGCCTCGCTCGGGCGTCAGCCGCATGTCGCCGCCATGCGCTTCATCGACTGCCTGTTCGACCGCTGCCGCGCGCCGCTCGACCTGACGCTGGAGGAAGACCCCGACAACGATGCTCCCGGCAGTCGGCCGGGGCTCGAGATGCTGTGCTGCGGCCTGCGCACAAGGGCGCTGAAAAGCTACTGCGAATATCATCAGACGCGTTTCCACCGACCTGTGGCGGAGGTGGTGTGAGCGGCTGGGCTCCGTTCCTCGCCTCCGGACGACCCCACCAATGATCGAAAGCCGGCGGGACAGCGCCCCCTCTGTCCTGCCGGACGTTCGTCGCTCGGGAAGCCAAGCAATTGGCTTTCCGTCCGCTTCGCGGACCACTCCTCAACCCCCACGCGGGGGGAGATTGGCAGCTCGCCCGCACTGCCTTCCAACGGCGGTGGTGATTGGCGAAAGCCGACGCGACATCCGATCTCCCCCCAAGTGGGGGAGATGCCCGGCAGGGCAGAGGGGGCGCGAAGGAACGCCAACCTTCCGGCTCAACAACCCAATCCCACAAGGATCCCCCGATGAGCAAAAAAACCGCGCAGAAAGCCAAACCGCCGAAATTGCCTGCGGGCGAAGCCGAGCAGGTGCGCATCCGCCGCGAGATCGGCCATGATTTCGCGCTGAAGGACGATCGCTTCGGCCGCAAGCGGTTGAGCGTCGGCACCGAAGAGGCGCGGCGCGTCTACGAGGTCTCCAATGACGGCTACACCGCGACCGGCGGCATCGTGCGGGTGCGCAATGTCGATCCGCTGGTCGGCATCACCTCACTGACGCGCCAGCAACGCGAGGCCGGCCAACGGTTTCGCGACGATTTTGAGCGCGCCTCGCGTGACGGGCTGCGGCCGATGCCGTGGGAAGAGCGCATTGACGGCGGCCGCATCAATGGCGGCATCCCCGACCGCGTGCTCAACGCCGGCCGCGCCCACACCCATGCCATCGCCGCCATGGCCCACTGGGAAGTGGCGGAGGTGGTTCGCAAAATCTGCCTCGAAGGCCAGTCGGTGAAGGCGCTCGCCGAACGCACCGGCGAGGGACGAGATGTGGTGGTGAAGCTGTTGAAGGTCGGGCTCGACCTTTTGGCCGTGGGTTACGGGATGATGCTGATGCGGAAGCCGCGATAAGGCCGGCAGCCGCGCAGGAAGCGGCCGGCCGGCAGATGCCGGCCGAACCGGTTTCACCCTATCGGATCACCGTTCGCAAACGCGAATTTCCTCGACGATCCTGTGATGATGGCGCCAATGCTTGACCAACTCTATACGGCAATGGCGATGGTGCCTGTGATACCTGTGGTACCTGAAGCCGTTGTCGTAGGCATCATACTGGTAGTAGGGGCGAGGAGCGTAGCGATCGTAATAGTCGCCATAGCTGTCATTGTAGTCATCGTCATAGTAGCCGTTGCCGATGCCGATCACGACGCGCCCGCCGGCATTCGCCGGGGCGATCATCGCCGCCGCCGCAGTGATAGCGATAGCCGAAGCAAGCAGGAGCTTTCTCATAGCTGCCTCCTATTCAAGGTTGCGCTAATATAACTCGCTGGGCACGACCTCGTTCCATAATTTTGCAAGATGCGAACGACCCCTGCGCCGTGCATTGCGAGGAAAGCCGGCGTCACCTCCTGTCAGCATCGTCCCCCGATTTTTGAACCCTTCGCCGCCCCAGCCATTAATCCGGCATGAATCAGCAAGGGAAGGACGAGACCATGCATGTCATTCTTGGAGGTACCGGCCATGTCGGCTCGGCGGCGGCAATGGCGCTGTTGAGGCAGGGCGAGGATGTCACGGTGGTGACGCGCGACGAGTCGAAGGCCGCATGGTTGGTTGAACAGGGCGCGGAGGCCGCGGTTGCCGATGTGCTCGATGTCGAGGCGCTGCGTGAAGTCTTGCGGCGCGGCAAGCGGGCGTTTCTGCTCAACCCGCCGGCCGATCCATCGACCGACACCGACGCCGAGGAGCGCAAGACGGTTGGCGCCATTGCGGCGGCGCTGGAGGGCTCCGGCCTCGAAAAGCTGGTGGCGGAATCGACCTACGGCGCGCAGGCCGGCGAGGGTGTCGGCGATCTCACCGTCCTTTACGGCCTCGAGCAGAAGCTGAAGGCCCAGGCCATTCCGGCAAGCATCAACCGCGCCGCCTATTACATGAGCAACTGGGATCAGGCCCTGGAGACGGCGCGGCGCGACGGCGTCATCACCTCCTTCTTCCCGGCGGATTTCGAGCTGCCGATGGTGGCGCCGCAGGATCTCGGCGAGGCCGCGGCGAGACGTCTGCTGGAGCCGACGGACAAGACCGGCACGCATTATATCGAGGGTCCTCGGCGCTACTCAGCCGCCGATGTCGCCGCAGCCTTCAGTGCGGCGTTGCGCAAAAACGTGCGCGTGGTCACGGTGCCGCGCGAGCGCTGGACAGAAACCTACGAAAAACTCGGCTTCTCCAAAACGGCGGCCGAGTCCTATGCCCGCATGACCGGGGCCACGCTGGACAAGCCGATGCAGCCGGAAAACCCGGAGCGCGGCACGACCAGCCTGGAAAGCTATATTGCGGCGCTGGTCGAGGGCCGGCCGGAAGACCTGTTGAAGGGTGCCGCGTAAAGTGAAGGGTTGCTGTTGAGAAACAGGCGCTTCGACGACCTACGTGGCCCGCTATTCCTATTGCCTGACCGTTCGGCAGTTGCCCGCCGGCGGCGTGGTCTTGCAGGTATCGATGGAGGTGCGCGTGTCGCCGTGACCGGTTTCGGTTATCAGATTCAGGTCCAAAAGTTCGTATGTCATGAGGTATCGTATGCTGTCGTCGGGTGTTTTTTGCATGGCCGATACGATCCACGAACCTGCTTTCATCTCGGTGAAATAGCTGTCGACCTTGCGTTCATACCATTTGGGTATCGGAACGAGGACGATGGTCTTCTTGCCGTGGATTTTCTTGGCGGTCGGCAGCATGATCCGGTGAATGCCGACAAAGGCGCGGCTGTCTGCCAGGCGCCGTACGCCGCCCGCAAGAACCATCGTACAAGCTGACGAACAGACTGCGCCGACGGGGTTGGCGACGCCGAAGCGGAGGTCGCCCGGCCCGCAGGCTTTTGTGTCTGGCGCGCATTCGGAGAACTCCGTCTTGCCAACCATCGTGTCGAGCCCGCTGGCGCGGATCATATGGCCAAGCGCCATCGCCGCATCGGTCTCGCCGCCCGGGGAATTCAACGCCAAAGGCAATTTGCGGGGGCCGAGTTTTTTCAGCAAGCCTTCAGCAAAGCTGGCGTGCCGGCCACGATGTGACCTTCCGCCGAAATCCATTCCGGGCATGTCGGCTCGCATCCTGGCGTGCTGTTGCGTACAACGACGAAGTGCATCGGCGGTGTATATGCCAGTATGGCAGGCTCAGGCGTCGTTTGGGCGATCGCGCCGCCAATCGCCAGCAGCACGAAAACCAACGTCCATGCGAATGTCTTCATGCCGAGCCTCGCCTGGCAGAGCATCACTTGAGAAATGGGTCTTTGCAAGCATTATCAAAACAAGCCGAGCACGTGTTTCTATGGGCCGCGCACTATCTCTGCATGATGGACAGGCCGCTACTGGCGGCCCCTGTCTGAACCGTCGTCGCTTTCCGCCGCCCCCTCCCACCCGAACACACTGCGCCCTCCCAGCAGATGCGACTGATCGAACTCGCCGGCGACGATTTCCTTCAGGCTCGGCCCGGTGACGTAGCGCTCCAGCCGCCGCGCTTCGCCATCCAGCCGCTTCAGCGCGCCGAGCTCTTCCTCGCGGCCGAGCTTGGCCTTGCCGACGGCCGATTTCAGCACCGCGATCGTCTCGTCATAGACTTTCAGCGGCACCGGGAAGGGGTGCCGGTCCTTGCCGCCATGGGCAAGCGAAAAGCGCGCCGGATCGGAGAAGCGGCAAGGCGCGCCATGCACCACTTCCGCCACCATGGCCAGCGCCCTCACTGTGCGCGCGCCGACGCCGGGCACCAGCAGCAGTTCGGGAAAATCCGCCGGCCCGCTTTCGATGGCGGCCGAGATATTGCCGTGCAGCCGGTGCATGACGATGTCGCTCTCGCGCACGTCGTGATGCGCCGGCATCACCAGATTGGGCAGCATCGGCTGCGCCGGCGGTTTCGCAGGCGGTACTTTCGGCGGCGGCTCCAGCACGGCAAGCTCGTCAAGGATCCGCTCCGGGCTCATGGTCTTCAATAAATCGAGCTGCCCGGTCCGCGACGGCTCGGCGCGATGGTCGGTGAGGTTGACGATCTCGCCCTGCCGCTCGCCCTCGATGGCCGCATGCGGCTGGTCGACGAAGCTTGTCAGTCCTTCGGACAGCCAGTGATAGCGCCGCGCCTGGCGGCTGTCGCCTTTCATGCCTTGCTGCACCACCACCCAGCGGCTGTCGTCGGTGACGATGAAGCCGTGCAGATAGAGGTCGAAACCGTCCTGCACGGCCGCACTGTCCACTTTGGCGACCAGGCGGCTGGCGGTGGCGAGTGCCGCGCCATCGATGCCGACGCGTTCGCCGATCGCCGTCAGCTCCTGCGGCGTCTTGCGCGAATGCGCGCCGCGCCCGCCGCAGACATGAATGCCGAGCTCCCGCGACATCGGGTTCAGCCCGCGCTTCAGCGCGCCGACGACCGAGGTGGTGATGCCCGAGGAGTGCCAGTCCATGCCCATGACGGCGCCGAAAGACTGGAACCAGAACGGATGCGCCAGCCGCCGCAACAGCTCGTCGCGGCCATAGTGATGGATGATCGCCTCGCACAGCACCGCGCCCAGCCGCGTCATGCGATCGCCCAGCCATTTCGGAACCCGCCCGCCATGCAGCGGCAAGTCCGCACTGCCGCTTCGCTGCGTCAAAGGGATGCTCCGTGGATGCGGGCGCACCGGCGGTGCGCCTGTGATCTAGATGGCATTTGGGGGGAGATTTGCAAGCGGGGTGGGCGATAAGGCGCGAGCCGGTGCGCGACGAACTGCGCCTGCTACGCCATAAACTCGGCTTCGACTACAGCAAATTCGATTTCGTCATCCACCAGGGCAAGCCAGTTGCTGCTCGAAGCCACCCGACACCCCGCCGCCCAAAAAGCGTGCGCTCGATGCTGGAGGCGGCGGCGAATTTGGCGGATGGGTTCGAGGGGATGATTGAAGGACGACGCGCGTTCAGTCGACCATCCGAAGCTGACATGGCGCTGGATCAATCGTGGCCATCACAGGCCGCGAAAGATGAGTGAACGAACAGAGAGCTTGGCCAGGAGACAGATTCGGTAGCGACTTCCATGTAGCGTCTGTGATCCCTGGTACGACCCTGCGTAACCTCGGCGCGACGCCCGTGTCTGTGATCTTGTGCAGCACCCAATTGTTGATCAGGCCTAGGGCCAAGACTCATAATTGTGGTGCGAGCGCTGCAGCGCTGTCGTCAGTCTCGGCAACATTGTGCTTGAATTGTTATGAGGCGATCAGGGGG
>NZ_JAMYMJ010000069.1:0-20625 GCF_040318435.1 Mesorhizobium sp. M1143
CCCCCCGCCCGCCTCCCCTGGGCGCCCGTTGTCGCTGGGGGTGTTTTTTTTCTAAAACCCCACCCCCCCCTGGCCCCGGGTGGGGGGGGGGGGGGTGCCTCGCGCCAACCCCTCAATACGGGCTCGCTACATCCCCGGTCTCGACATACACCGCCTTCAGCTGCGAATAGAGCGCTAAAGCCGCCAGCGAGTTCTCGCGCCCAATGCCGGATTGCTTCACCCCGCCAAACGGAATTTCCACCGGCGTCAGATTGTAGGCGTTTATCCAGCAGGTGCCGGCCTGCAGTTCGGCGATCACCCTATGAGCGCGCTGCAGGTCGCGGGTGAAGACGCCGGCGGCGAGGCCGAATTCGGTGTCGTTGGCGCGGTCGATCACCTCGTCCTCGCCGTCGAACTTCAGCACGCTCATCACCGGCCCGAAAATCTCCTCGCGCGCAATGCGCATCGTATCGGTGACACCAGTGAACACGGTTGGCTCGACAAAGAAGCCGCCATCGAACCCTTGCAGCGACGGCACGTTGCCACCGCAGGCGAGCGTTGCTCCATCCTGCCTGCCGGCCGCGATGTAGGAAACGACCTTCTCCTGCTGCGCCTTGTTGACCAGCGGCCCCATCTGCGTCTCAGGATCGAGCGGATCGCCGATGCGGATCTTTTTCGTCCGCTCGACCAGCCGGTCGACGAAGCGGTCATGGATGCCGCTTTGTACGAAAACACGCGTGCCGTTGGAGCAGATCTGCCCGGTCGAATAGAAATTGCCGAGCATGGCGCCGCTAATGGCGTTTTCGAGGTCGGCGTCGTCGAAGACGATCAGCGGCGACTTGCCGCCGAGCTCCATCGTGGCATGCTTCATCTTCGAACCGGCGAGCGACAGCACCTTGCGGCCGGTCGGCACCGAGCCGGTCACCGAAACCTTGGCAACGACATCGTGGCCGACGAGGCCGGCGCCGACATCGCCATAGCCTTGCACGACGTTGAACAGCCCGTCGGGCAGGCCCGCCTCTGAGTAGATCTCGGCCAGCGCCAGCGCCGACAGCGGCGTGTTCTCCGAAGGCTTGAATACCATGGCGTTGCCCATGGCGAGCGCCGGGGCGGATTTCCAGCCGGCGATCTGGATCGGATAGTTCCAGGCGCCGATGCCGACGCACACACCGAGCGCCTCGCGGCGCGTATAGGCAAAAGGTCCACCAAGATCGATCGCCTCGCCGTTGAAGGCGGCAACCGCGCCGCCGAAATATTCGAGGCAGTCGGCAGCCGACGGCGCATCCGCCACCAGCGTTTCCTGGATCGCCTTGCCGGTGTCGAGCGTCTCGATCCGCGCCAGATCGGCGTTGCGCGCGCGCAAAATGTCGGCGGCGCGGGGCCGGCTGCGGCCCCGCGCGACCGGCTTCATCCGCGCCCAGGCCGGTTGTGCGGCCCGCGCAGCTTCGATGGCGAGTTCCAGCACGTTCGGCGTCGCCGAATGCAAGGTGGCGATGATCTCGCCGGTCGCCGGATAGATCACCGGCAGCGGCGCGCCGCCTTCGTCCTCGATGTAGCGGCCGTTGACATAGTGCGATGCCGTTGGCTGGGCGCGCATATGAATTCTCCAATGGTCTTGGCCGGACAATGCCCTATCGATCCGCCACCTGCCAGCGCGGATTGATCCAGGGTTCCTGGTTGGATGGCGCCAGCGGCGTGCGGCCGAGAATGTGGTCGGAGGCCTTTTCGCCGGTCATGATCGAGGGCGCGTTGAGATTGCCATTGGTGACGCGCGGAAAGATCGAGGAGTCGGCGACCCGCAACCCGTCGATGCCGATGACGCGGCACTCCGGATCGACGACGCTCGTGATGTCGTCGGCCCGACCCATCTTGCAGGTGCCGCACGGGTGATAGGCGCTCTCGGCATGATCCCGGATGAAGGCGTCGAGATCCTCGTCCGACTGGACATGCGAACCCGGCGAGATTTCCTTGCCGCGGAAGCCGTCAAAAGCCTTCTGGCCGAAGATCTCGCGAGTCAGCCTGATGCAGTGGCGGAACTCGGCCCAGTCGTCTGGATGCGACATGTAATTGAAGCGGATCACCGGTGCCGCTTTCGGGTCGGGAGAGCGCAGCGTCACCGAGCCGCGCGACTTCGACCGCATCGGCCCGACATGGGCCTGGAAGCCATGGGCCCTCGCCGCCGCCTTGCCGTCATAGCGCACCGCAGCCGGGATGAAGTGATACTGGATGTCGGGGTAGTCGACGCCGGCCTGCGAGCGCACGAAGGCCGCGGCCTCGAAATGGTTGGTGGCACCGAGGCCGGTCTTGAAGAACAGCCACTGCGCCCCGATCAGCGCCTTGGAGAATGGGTTGAGAACCGAATTCAGCGTGATCGGCTGGGTCGATTCCTGCTGGATGTAGAGCTCCATATGATCCTGCAGATTGCGGCCGACACCGGGCCGGTCGGCCACGACCTGGATGCCGTTCTCCTTGAGATGCGCGGCCGGGCCGATACCGGATAGCATCAGGATCTTGGGCGAATTGATCGATGATGCGGCAACGATCACCTCACGTCGCGCCTTAACGACCTGAATCTGTTTGTGAGCTTCGACCTCGACTCCGACGGCACGCTGATTCTCGATGATCACCCGGCGGGCGAAGCCTCTGATCACGCTGACATTTTGCCGCTTGAGCGCCGGCTTCAGATAGGCTGACGCCGCCGACCAGCGGCGGCCGCCGCGAATGGTTTGCTCCATCGGTCCGAAGCCTTCCTGCTTCGAACCGTTATAGTCGTCGGTCAATTCAAAACCCGCCTGACGGCCGGCTTCGACAAAGGCGCCGTAGAGCGGATTCTTTCGCAGGCCGCGCTGGACGTGCAGCGGGCCGCCGTGGCCGCGCCAGCCGTCCTCGCCGCCGTCACTGTCCTCCATGCGCTTGAAATAGGGCAGCACGTCGGCGAAGCCCCAGCCGGCGGCCCCCTGTTCGGCCCAGTGGTCGAAGTCGCGTGCGTGGCCCCTGACATAGACCATGCCGTTGATCGAGGACGAGCCGCCGATCACCTTGCCGCGTGGCGTCGCCAGCACGCGGCCGCCGAGATGCGGCTCCGGTTCGCTGGCAAAGCCCCAGTCGTAAAGGCTCATGTTGAGCGGGATCGACAGCGCCGACGGCATCTGGATCAGCGGCCCGATATCGGTGCCGCCGAACTCGATGACGATGACCGAATGCTTGCCGTCTTCCGACAGCCGGTAGGCCATGGCCGAGCCGGCCGAGCCGGAGCCGATGATGACGAAGTCTGCTTCAAGCATGGTTCACATGCGCCCATCGTTCATATGCGAAATAAAATCGGCGAGAGAGACATTGCCGCCGGTAGCCACAACCAGGACGGTTTTACCCGCCACATCCACCTTGCCGCCGAGCAGCGCCGCCAGCGACGCTGCGCCTGACGGCTCAAGCACCAGCTTCATCCGCTCGAAGGCGATCTTCATCGCTCGCCTAACCGATTGGTCGTCGACGGTGATGCCGCGCACGCCGGCGGTCTTGACCGCCGCGAACGGCGCGTCGCCCGGCCGCCGCGACATCAGCCCGTCGCAAATCGATTTCGGCGCGATCGGCATGGTCTCGATGGCGCCATGCGCTAGCGATGCACCCATGCCGTTGAAGCCTTCCGGCTCGACGCCGATGATCTCGGTTGCTGGCGACAGATAGTGGAAGGCGAGCGACATGCCGCCGATCAGTCCGCCGCCGCCGACCGAGCAGAACAGAAGGTCGGCACTGGCGTCCTTTGCCTCGAATTGTTCGAGCGCTTCGAGCCCGGCGCCAGCCTGGCCGGCAACGATCTCCGGATCGTCGAATGGATGCAGCAACGCCAGCCCTTCGGTCTCGGCAATCTCGCGGGCCTTGGCGGCTGCGACCTCTTCACGGGCGCGCTCACCATGATCGGTCAGCACGACGCGCGCGCCATAACCTGCCGTCGCATCGCGTTTGGCGGCCGGCGCGTCGATCGGCATGACGATGGTGACGGGAATGCCGAGCGCCTGGCCGGCAGCCGCCAACCCTTGCGCGAAATTGCCGGATGAGTAGGCGACGACGCCTTTTCTGGCCTCATCCGGCGACAGCCGCTTCAACCGCCAATAGGCCCCGCGCACCTTGAACGATCCCGCCCATTGCAGCGATTCCGGTTTGATGAAGACGCGGGCCGCACCCGTCTCCTTGGCCAAGGCTGTCGATTCCAGCAAAGGCGTGATCTGCGTCGCCTTCGACGTCACGGCATAGGCCTGTCTGAGGTGCTCGAGGGAGGGGACAATTGTCATCATTCGCCTCGCGGAAAGCGTTTCTGTTCCTCGAGATTGTCGAGGTTCATGTGGTTGCGCATGTAGCGTTCCGACGCCTTCTGCAATGGCTGGAACTCCCAGGGGTAATGCGTGCCGTTGCGCAGCGCGGGATAAACCACCCAGCGCCGCGCCTGGCTGACGCGCACCGCGGCATCGAATGCCGCCATGTCCCAGCGCGCTCGCACGGCTCCCGTGAAGGCCGCCACCAGATCGGCATGCGCCGGATCGGTGGCACGATTGGTGCGTTCTTGCGGATCGGCTTCGAGATCGAACAGAAGCGGCGGGTCGATCTCGCAATGGATGAATTTGTAGCGGCCGTCGCGGATCGCCACCAACGGCGCGTTGGAGCCCTCGGCGGCATATTCCATCAGCACCGGCGCGGTGCGCTGTCCGCCATCAAGCAACGGCAGCAGCGACTGGCCATGGGTCCACGGTGCGATCGCGGAGATGTCGATGCCGGCGAGATCGCACAGCGTCGGCGTCACGTCGAGGTTGGAGACCGGCGCCTCGATCAGCCCTGCAGGGATGCCTTTGCCGGCGATCATCAAAGGCACTCGCGCCGAGCCCTCGAAAAAATTCATCTTGAACCACAGGCCGCGCTCGCCAAGCATGTCGCCATGGTCGGAGCAGAACAGGATGATGGTGTCGTCCAGCATGCGCGTTCGCTCCAGCACTGACATCAACTCGCCGACCTTGTCGTCGAGATAGGAGATGTTGGCGTAGTAGCCGCGCCGCGAGCGGCGGATCTGCTCCGGCGTGATGTTGAAACTGTCGTAGTCGCTGGCCCGGTAAAGCCGTTGCGAATGCGGGTCCTGATGGGCATAGGGGATGAATCCCACCTCCGGCTCAAGCGCCGGACAGTCTTTATAGAATTCCCAATATTGCCGCCGTGCGACATAGGGGTCGTGCGGGTGGGTGAAGGAAACCGTGAGGCACCAGGGCCGGCTGGCCTCGTCCTCGGAGGTGCGGGCAAGATCGTAGAGTTTTTGCACCGCGTGGAAGGCGACCTCGTCGTCATACTCCATCTGGTTGGTGATCTCGGCAACGCCGGCGCCGGTGACCGAGCCCAGATTGTGATACCACCAGTCGATGCGCTCGCCGGGCTTGCGGTAATCCGGCGTCCAGCCGAAATCGGCGGGATAGATGTCGGTGGTCAGCCGCTCCTCGAAACCGTGCAACTGGTCAGGGCCGACGAAATGCATCTTGCCCGACAGGCAGGTGTAGTAGCCGGCGTTGCGCAGATGATGCGCATAGGTCGGGATCGAGGAAGCGAATTCGGCGGCGTTGTCATAGACCTGGGTGCGCGACGGCAATTGCCCGCTCATGAAAGCGGCGCGGCCCGGCGCGCAAAGCGGCGAGGCCGTGTAGTTGTTGCCGAAGCGCGCCGAGCGTGCGGCCAGCGCCTTGAGATGCGGCACATGCAGGAAGTCCGCCGGCCCGTCCGCAAACAGCGTGCCGTTGAGCTGATCGACCATGACGATCAGGATGTTGGGTCGCCTTGATATCTCTGAGGCTGTCACTGTGTCTGTCGCCCGCCGAGTTTGATTTCGAGATAATCTTCGACCAGCGCGATCGCGGTTTGAGCATCCGGCACGCCGTCCTTCAGCGCGCGCCTGATGTACAGCCCGTCGATCATCGCCGCGACCGCTTCCGCCGCGCGGTCGGCTTCGGTGCGCGGCAGTATGCCGGTCAGTCCGCTCATCAGGTTCGAGTGCAGCCGCCGCGCATAGACCCTGAGCAGCCGGCGCAGGGCCGATGATTTCTGTGCCTCGACATAAAAGGCGAGCCAGGCCGCGATGGTTTCCGGCCGGAACTGGATGTCGGAGAAGTTGACGGCGACCACCGCCGAAACGCGTTCGCGCGGCGAGCCGGCGGATTGCAGGGCGCGCCGCATGTCGATGGTCAGTTCGGCCAGAATGTGCCGCATTGTCGCCAGAAGGAGCTCGTCCTTGGCGCCAAAATAATGATGGGCGAGGGCCGAGGACACACCGGCACGTCCGGCGATCTCCGACATGGTCACATCAAGCGAGCCGCGCTCGCCGATCGCCGAGATCGTCGCGTCGATGAGCGCCTTGCGGCGCAACGGTTCCATTCCGACTTTAGGCATGATGTTCCCGGCTTTTGCGGCGGAGATTATTTTTTATTGACGCGTCAATCAACAAAAAACGATCCGATTGGAACCTGCACCAAGCGATTGTCGGCTTGCGGCCCTTTTCGATGCGGGCGGGATTGTTTATATTTGAACAATAAAGGCGAAGTGCGCCATTTGCCCACATGTTAGGCTGGCGCCAAGGATGGAGACCGCCATGACCGCATGCATCGTTGGCTGGGCGCATTCGCGCTTCGGCAAGCTGGAAGGCGAGACGCTGGAAGGCCTGATCACCAAGGTCGCGGTCGACGCGCTCGACCATGCCGGCATCGGCCCGGATGAGGTCGACGAGATCGTGCTCGGCCACTTCAATGCCGGCTTTTCCCCACAGGATTTTACCGCCAGCCTGGTGTTGCAGGCCGACGACCGACTGCGCTTCAAGCCGGCGACGCGGGTCGAGAATGCTTGCGCCACCGGTTCGGCCGCGGTCCGGCAAGGCATCCGCGCCATCGACGCAAACGCTGCCCGCATCGTGCTGGTGGTCGGCGCCGAGCAGATGACGACGACGCCCGGGCCTGAGATCGGGAAGAACCTGCTGAAAGCTTCCTATCTGCCGGAGGAGGGCGACACGCCGGCCGGCTTTGCCGGCGTCTTCGGCAAGATCGCGCAGGCCTATTTCCAGCGTTATGGCGACCAGTCGGACGCGCTGGCGATGATTGCCGCCAAGAACCACAAGAACGGCGTCGACAATCCGTACGCGCAGATGCGCAAGGATTTCGGCTACGAATTCTGCCGCCAGGAAAGCGAGAAGAACCCCTTCGTCGCCGGTCCGCTGAAGCGCACCGACTGCTCGCTGGTCTCCGATGGTGCAGCCGCCCTTGTGCTGACCGACACCTCGACGGCGCTGAAGATGCGCCGCGCCGTCGCCTTCCGCGCCAACGAGCATGTCCAGGATTTCCTGCCGATGTCGAAGCGCGACATCCTGTCCTTCGAAGGCTGCGAACAGGCCTGGAACCAGGCGCTGAAAAAGGCCGGCGTGACGCTCGACGATCTCTCCTTCGTCGAAACACATGACTGCTTCACCATCGCCGAATTGATCGAATATGAGGCGATGGGCCTGGCCAAGCCCGGCGAAGGCGCCAGGCTGGCGCTGGACGGCACGACGGCCAAGGACGGCAGGCTGCCGGTCAATCCTTCGGGCGGGCTGAAGGCCAAGGGCCATCCGATCGGCGCCACCGGCGTGTCGATGCACGTCTTATCTGCCATGCAGTTGACGGGCGAGGCCGGCGGCATCCAGGTGCCGGGCGCAAAGCTCGGCGGCATCTTCAACATGGGTGGCGCTGCCGTCGCCAACTACGTTTCCATTCTCGACCGGATCAGGTAGAAGCGGCCCGTATTTTTGGGGCGTGGTGATGACAAATCCGGTTCTGGTCGAGGTCTTGCGCGGCGCGATCGTCGAGAGCGTCCATCGCGGCGCTGTCGCAATCTTCGACGGTGACGGCAAGCCTGTCCTGGAGATCGGCGATACGGCGCGGCCGGTGTTTCCGCGCTCGGCGGTCAAGGCGATCCAGGCGCTGCCGCTGGTTGAAACGGGTGCTGCCGATGCGTACGGCTTGGGCGACCGCGAACTGGCGCTGGCCTGCGCTTCGCATTCGGGCGAACCCGCGCATGTCGAACTGGCGCAGGCGATGCTGGCCAAGGCCGGGCTCGACAAGTCGGCGCTGGAATGCGGCGCGCATTGGCCGTCGAGCCACGACGCGACGATCGCACTGGCCCGCACAGGCGTCTCGCCGAACGCACTGCACAACAATTGCTCGGGCAAGCATTCCGGATTTCTCTGCACCTGCGTGCACTCAGGGATTGCCCACCAAGGCTACGTCAAGGCAGGCCATGGTTTGCAGGAGATGGTGCGCGACGCCATGCAGGCGGTGACCGGCGCTGCCCACGATGCGGATCACCGGGCAACCGATGGCTGCTCGATTCCCACCTATGCCGTGCCGCTGAAAAGTTTTGCCCTTGGCTTTGCCCGCATGGCGACGGGCAGGAGCTTTGGCCCTGAGCGCGCCAAGGCGGCCAAACGCCTGCTGTCTGCCTGTATGGCCGAGCCTTTCCTGGTCGCCGGCACCGGCAAAGTGGATGTGGCGCTGATGCAGGCCGCGCCCGGCCGCATATTCGTCAAGACGGGCGCCGAGGGTGTCTATTGCGCTGCCGTTCCGGAGCTTGGCCTCGGCATCGCGCTAAAATGCGATGACGGCGCCGGCCGCGCCGCCGAGGTGATGATTGCCACTGTGCTGGCAAAACTTCTCAGCGCCGACGGCGCACTGGCGGCGAACCTTCTGGAGCGGGCCAATCCTCCGATCGAAAGCCGCATTGGCGCCAAGGTCGGCTCGCTGCGGCCGACGACGACGCTCAGCTGACCCTGTTTCGCTCGACCGTCAGGTGCGCATAGCCGCTATCGCTCGACCGCGCGAGGTCGCCGGTCGCCGGTTCGGCCCAGCGCTGGCCGATGATGGCGCCGTTCTTGGCGCCGTCGATGACGTTGTCGGAAATGATGGCGTTTCCAGCGCCTTCTACCACAGTGACGGCGATGCCGGTTCCGGCCTGACGGATGATGTTTCCCGTCGCCACAACATTGCGCATATAAGCGCCCCAGCCGATCTGCATGCCGTAGAGCGGCGCGTTCTCGATGACATTGCCCGAGACGGTGGTGTCGGCCTCGACGCTGATACCGACGCCGAAGCCCGGCGCGTCGGCGGGGTAGGGGCCGGTGGTCGAGAGGTTGCGCATGATGTTGTTTGAGCAGACACCCATACGGCCGCCGTCGTTGAAATTGACGATCGAGATGCCGTTAGCGGCACCATCGACGATGTTGTTGCCGATGATGGCGCCTTCGAAGGAGAATTCGGAATAGAGCGCGGTTTCGCCCGACCGCGAGCAGGTGTTGCCGGTCATCTGCAGATTGCTGGAACTGTTGGCGCGGATCGCCGAGAAGGCGCAGTCCGAGACGATGTTGCCGGTGACCGAGACATTGCCGGCACGGAAGGCGTTGATGCCATTGCCGTTCTGCCCGGTGCCGCCGCCGCGCGCGCCGATCCGCTGCACGCGGTTGCCGCTGACGATCGTGCCGTCCTCGGCCTGCTGCCAGCGATGCACAAGAATGCCGCCATTGCCACAGTCGGATACGGTGTTGTCGGATATCGCCAGGCCAGCGGCCTCGACGGAGTAGATGCCGGCGTCCGCAGCCCCCGAAATCTCGGACCGCTCGATGCGGCCCGACGCATGCTCCAGCGCCAGCCCATGCTTGCCGCTGCCGGTGATCGTGCAATTGTCAATGACGAGATGGGCGACGCGGCGCAGGTCGAGCAGGCCTTGCGCATCGTCGGCCAACCCGCCGTTGGCGCCGTCGAAGACCAATGCGGTGAACTCTATATGCTCGGCCTGTTCGGCCGTCAGCAAATGGCCATTGCCGCCATAGAGGATGCGCGAGGCGCCCGGCACGCCCGAAAGCCTGACGCGGGCGGGCAGGGTCAGGTTGGACACGACATAGGTGCCCGGCGGCAGGAACACCGGCGCATTGCGCTGGCTTGCCTCGGCTAGCATCGTGGCGAAGGCCTTGCTCTGGTCGTCCGGTGCGTCCGGCTCCACGCCAAGCTCGGCGGCATTGATCGAGCCAAGCGCTGCCGTCTTCGCCAAGGCGTTGTCCAGCGAAACGCCGAGCACCGCAAAGCCGACAGTCCCCTTGAGAAGCGTTCGTCTGTTCAACATCGGCACAGATCCCTGCGATGAAATGGTTCTTCGCAGGAATTGGGCCAGCCGCATAGGTCTCCGCTCGGCGATAGTCCGACCAATGACCGGGTCCGCCAAGTGGCTTGTACAGTCGCCGAAGCGGGCCTAAGTTTATCCGATGAGCAGGGCTTTCACCCGCGAGGAAGACAGCGAAAACGCCATTGCCGGCATCGGCGAGCGGCCGATCAGCCAACACCGCAATCTGGTGACGGAGCGCGGCCTGGCGATGATCGAGGACAATCTGGCCGATCTGCGCGACATTTTGGCGAAAGCCGAGCGAAAAGCCGATCGCGAGCGCATTGCCGTCGTCTCGCGCGACCTGCGCTACTGGACAGCGCGCCGCGAAAGCGCCGAGCTTTCCGTGCCGGAACCGGGCAGCGACCAGGTGCGCTTCGGCATGGGTGTCACGCTGGAAAGCGATGACGGCAAGAAAGTGCACTGGAAGATCGTCGGCGAGGACGAGGCCGACCCCTCAAAGGGCAGCATCTCACACGTCTCGCCAATGGCCGTGGCGCTGTTCGGCAAGAAGGTCGGCGACGTCGCAAGCGTCAACGGCAAGGAATGGGAAATTGTCAAGCTGTCGGACGCCTGACGCCAGCTCACCCTATTTGCACAGCCAGCTTTCGCAACGCGGGCTCATACTTGTCCATGACATCGCGAGCAGCACGTATTTGCCGTTCGACGTCGTCACACGGCACCGGCCTTAGGATGATGCCGTCGTGGTTTCGATGATCTGGAGTTCATCGCCCACTTGCAGGCTCAAGCTGTCGAGCGTTTCCCGCGGCAGGATTACAACGCCCGATCCGTCCTCAAGTCCGTGAATGATGGTGTTCATAGCCATACCATAGGTTGCGCCCGATATTGTAACGCAACTTTGATAAGCAGTGCAACTGTTTCAATCAGCTCGCCAGCAGCCGGTCCAGCAACCGATCCGCAGCCTCCGGGATAACCGTCCCTGGCGGGAAGATTTCCGCGGCACCCGCTTCCAGCACTGCGCCGTAATCCTGCGGCGGGATGACGCCGCCGACGACGATCAGCATGTCGGGGTGGCCGAGTTTCTTCAGCGCATCGCGCAATTCGGGGATCAGTGTCAGGTGCCCCGCCGCCAGCGACGAGGCGCCGATGATATGGACGTCCTGCGCCACCGCCAGCCTGGCGATCTCGTCGGGTGTCTGGAACATCGCGCCGACCGTGACGTCGAAGCCGAGATCGGCGAAGGCCGTGGCGATCACCTTCTGGCCACGGTCGTGGCCGTCCTGTCCCATCTTTGCGACCAGGATGCGCGGCTTGCCGCCGGACTTCTTCTCGAAAGCTTCGAGCTTCTCCAGCAATCGGCCGACCGTCAGATTGTCGCCAAGCGCATTGCGATAAACGCCGGAGATCGTTTGCACCGAGGCGACGTGACGGCCAAAGACCTTTTCCAGCGCCAGCGAGATCTCGCCGACCGTGGCATAGGCGCGCGCGGCGCGGATGGCAAATTCCAGCAGGTTTCCGTTACCCTGCGCAGCGCGGGTCAGCGCATCGAGCGCGCTCTCGACCGCGCCGACATTGCGCGTGCCTTTGAGGTTCTGCAGCTTCGACAACTGTCGGGCCCTGACCTCGGCATTGTCGATCTTCAGCACGTCGACCTCGATGTTGTTCTCGGGGCGATGCGCGTTTACGCCAACCAGTATCTGCTCGCCGGAATCGATACGCGCCTGCGTGCGCGCCGCCGCTTCCTCGATGCGCAGTTTTGGAATGCCCTGTTCGGTTGCCGCCGCCATGCCGCCAAGCGCCTCGACCTCTTCGATATGGGCGAGCGCACGCGCCGCCAGATCATGCGTCAGCCGTTCGACATACGCCGAGCCGCCCCATGGATCGATGATGCGGGTGGTGCCGGATTCCTTCTGCAGGATCAACTGCGTGTTGCGGGCGATGCGCGCCGAGTGGTCGGTCGGCAGCGCCATCGCCTCGTCGAACGAGTTGGTGTGCAGCGACTGGGTATGTCCCTGCGTCGCCGCCATCGCCTCGATCATGGTGCGGGTGATGTTGTTGTAGGGGTCCTGCGCCGTCAGCGACCAGCCGGAGGTCTGGCAATGGGTGCGCAGCGACAGCGAGCGTTCATCCTTCGGTGCAAAATTCTTCTGCATCAGGGTCGCCCACAACATGCGCGCCGCGCGGAGCTTGGCGATCTCCATGAAGAAGTTCATGCCGATCGCCCAGAAGAAGGAAAGCCGCGGGGCGAAACGGTCGATGTCGAGCCCGGCGGCGACGCCGGCGCGGGCATATTCGATGCCGTCGGCGATGGTGTAGGCGAGCTCCAGGTCCGCGGTCGCGCCGGCCTCCTGCATGTGATAGCCGGAGATCGAGATCGAATTGAACTTCGGCATGTGCTGGGAGGTATAGGAGAAGATGTCAGACACGATCCGCATCGAGGGCTTCGGCGGATAGATGTAGGTGTTGCGGACCATGAACTCTTTCAGAATGTCGTTCTGAATGGTGCCGGCGAGATCCTTCTGCGCGACGCCCTGTTCTTCGGCCGCAACGATATAGAGCGCCATGATCGGCAGCACCGCGCCATTCATGGTCATCGACACCGTCATTTCGTCGAGCGGGATGCCGTCGAACAATTGCCGCATGTCGAGGATGGAATCGATGGCCACGCCCGCCATGCCGACATCGCCTGATACACGCGGATGGTCGCTGTCATAGCCGCGATGTGTGGGCAGATCGAAAGCGACCGAAAGGCCCTTTTGGCCGGCGGCGAGATTGCGCCGGTAGAAGGCGTTGGATTCCTCGGCCGTCGAGAAGCCGGCATATTGCCGGATCGTCCACGGCTGCTGGACATACATGGTCGGGTAGGGACCGCGCACGAAGGGCGGCATTCCCGGATAGGTGTCGAGATGCGGCAGCCCCTTGAGATCGCCCTGGCCGTAGAGATGCTTGACGGCGATGCCTTCCGGCGTCAGCCGCTGGCCCTTGACCTCGACCGGCGCGCGCCGTGGCGCCGACCAGCCAATGTGGCTGAAATCCGGGATCACTGTGCGGCTCCGATTGCCTGGTCGATGCGGACGGGAAACAGCGCCTCGCACACCGCCACGCCCTCTGTGAAAGGCGGCCGCCGCTCAGCCGCCAGCGTCTCAACCGGGGCATCGTTTTTCAGCGGGTAAAGCGTGGTGCCGATGATTGCCCGTTCACCCGACCGGTAGGCCTCGGCGCGGCGCTCGGATGCTGCCTTCACGCGCTTCTGGATATGCCCTTGCTGCAGGCTTGCCAGAACGCCGCCTTCCGCTTCGATCCGCTGGAACTCTTCCCACGCCGCTTCGCACAGGCCCAGGGTCAGCGCCTCGACTGCGCCCGACCCAAATGCTGGGTCGGCGACATGGTCGATATGGCTTTCATTGGCCATGATCAACTGCGCATTGCGGGCGATGCGGCGGGCAAAGCCGGCCGGCAGGCCGAGGGCGATGGTGTGTGCCAGGATGGAGATCGAGTCCGCGCCGCCTGCTGCCGCTGCAAAGCTGGCGATGGTGGTGCGCAGGATGTTGGTTTCGGGATCCGCCGCCGTCATCATGCGGAACGACGTCTCGGCATGGATGTTGGCTGTCGATGCCGGGATGGAACAGGTTTCCTGGATGCGCGCCCACAGCCTGCGCAAGGCCCGGACCTTGGCCATGGACAGGAACTGGTTCTGGTCGACGCTCAGCGCAAAGCCGATATGGGGAGCGGCATAGACAAGCGGCTGGCGCGCATCCTCGAACATCCTGAGGTAGGACACGGCGGAAGCGAGCATGGTGCCGAGTTCCTGCGCCTCCGTGGCGCCGGCATTGTGGAACACCCGCCCGTCGGCCTCCAGCAGCACACCCGGCACGCCCAGCGAGAAGAAATGCGCCAGCGATTGCGGCATCGATGCCTGCAACGCCTCGATCGACATGCGCAGCCGGCCGGTTCCGGCAAAGATTGCCGCCGGGTCGATGCCGAAGGAGAGGTTCAGCTTTGCCGGGTCGGAGCGGCGCTTGCTCAGGAACGCCACCAGCCAGTCGGCGACGGCACGGCTCCAGGGATGGGCGTCGATGCGGATCTGCGTGCGGTTGAGCGGTACGCCATCCAGCACCGTTTCCAGCGCCTGCGCCGTCCTCGGCAGGCCATAGCCGAACGCATTCGGAGCACCTTCGAAGACAAGCGACAATCCCGTCGCGCCTTGTGCCACATCGTCCAGGGCCTGCGCCTTGGCGCGGCCGATATCGGGATCGTCAATGCGCTGGCTGACAATCCAGGGCAATTTGGGGTTGGCGCGCACAAGCGGCTCGGCGCCGCCAGCGCGATCGTAGAGCGGTTCGATGCGAATCTGATCGTCGGTATGCGAGACTAGTTTTTCCTCGAAGGAGGCGCCGGCGAGCGCCTTTTCGGCCAAGGCCAGCCAACGCTGGCGCTCGACGTCAGCGGGTTCGACACTCCTGGTCAAGGCTCCGGCGCCCATCCATGCTCCTCGTTTTTATGCGGCCGCACCAGCGTCAGCCGTCCAGTCTACGGTTCCCTGCCCGATATCGCAATGCAATGCGCCTGCGACGGCTGGATTCGATGTCTTGGATATAGGGCAGCCTGCGTGGACGAACCATGAACGATTGCCAAACAGCGGCAAAATCCGCAAGTTCCAAAAACCGATTTGGAGGATCGGTTCAATTTAGACGATTGGCCCAATCTGGATGAATAGCCAACTGGATGGATAGCCCAATTGGAGAATAGCATTGTCGCTGCGCAATGGCCTGACTATACCCTGCGGCAAGGCCACAGGCTTTTAACACATCGGTTTGCGGAGACATGGCCATATGGCTGACGACACCAGCATTTTCCTCGGCGCCAGCCGCAAGCCCGACGACAGCTATCAGCGCGCCGAACAGCTCTTGCTGCAATATGGCAACCGCCATGGCCTGATCACCGGCGCCACCGGCACCGGCAAGACGGTTAGCCTGCAGATCCTGGCCGAGGGGTTTTCCAATGCCGGTGTGCCTGTGTTCTGCGCCGATATCAAGGGCGACCTGTCCGGCATCGCCATGATGGGCAAGGCGCAGAATTTCCTGGTCAAGCGGGCCGAGCAGGTCAAGCTCGACCCTTACGACTTCCAGGAATTCCCGGTCATCTTCTGGGATCTGTTCGGCGAGCAGGGTCACCCGATCCGCGCCACCGTCTCGGAAATGGGGCCGCTGCTTCTGTCGCGGCTGATGAACCTCTCCGAAGCGCAGGAAGGCATCATGAACATCGCCTTCCGCATCGCCGATGAGGATGGCCTGCTGCTGCTCGACATGAAGGATCTGCAGGCGCTGCTGGCCAACATCGCAGCGCGCGCCGACGAGATCAGTTCGCGCTACGGCAATGTCACCAAGCCGTCGGTCGGCGCAATCCAGCGCACGCTTCTCGTGCTGGAACAGCAGGGTGCGGCGCATTTCTTCGGCGAACCGGCTTTGCGCATCGCCGACATCATGCGCACTACCCGCGACGGCCGCGGCGCCATCAGCGTGCTCGCTGCCGACAGGCTGATGATGAACCCCAGGCTCTACGCCACCTTCCTGCTCTGGCTGATGTCGGAGCTGTTCGAGGAATTGCCCGAGGTCGGCGATCCCGACAGGCCGAAGCTGGTGTTCTTCTTCGACGAGGCGCATCTGCTTTTCGACGAGGCGCCGAAGGTGCTGATCGACCGCGTCGAGCAGGTGGTTCGCTTGATCCGCTCCAAGGGCGTCGGCGTCTATTTCGTTACGCAGAACCCCTTGGATATCCCTGAAAAGGTTCTCGCCCAGCTCGGCAACCGTGTGCAGCACGCGCTGCGCGCCTATACGCCGCGTGAGCAGCAGGCGGTCAAGACCGCCGCCGACACCTTCCGGCCCAATCCCAATTTCGACTGCGCCACCGCCATCACCCAGCTCGGCACCGGCGAGGCGCTGGTCTCGACGCTGGAGGTCAAGGGCGTGCCGTCCATGGTGCAGCGGACATTGATCCGGCCGCCGTCGTCCAGGCTTGGCCCGATCACGGCGGACGAGCGCCGCAAGCTGATCGACCAGAGCCCGGTCGCCGGCCAGTACGACCAGACCATCGACCGCGAATCGGCCTTCGAGATGCTGCAGAAGAAAGCCAGGGATGCGCAGGACGAGCAGGCGCAGCAGGCCGACAGCGGGCGCTCGCGCTGGACCATTCCGGGCTTCGGCAATGACGATCCGCCGCCGCAGCAATCAGGCGGTCGCCGGCCCCCTGCGCCAAGGCCGTCCAACCGCCAGACGGTTGCCGAAGCCGCGATCAAAGCGGTGGTGCGCTCGGTCGGCTCGTCGGTCGGCCGCGCGATCGTGCGCGGGATTCTGGGCAGCCTGTCCAGGGGTCTGTAAAAGGCATCAGCCCGCAAGAATGCCGCATGGCGGGCACCTAACCGAAACGGTTGCTCGGTCGGCCTCGTTCTCCCGGCCGGAGCGCAAAAACGCCGCCCTCGTTCGGATGCGCGTCAAGGTGCTCCGCCGTCATCGTGAAGCGCGCCGAGGTGACGAACAGCGTATCGAGTTTGGCGCCGCCAAAGGCGCAGCTTGTCGGCCAGGAGCAGGGTAGTTCGACGATCCGATCCAGTAGGCCGTCCTGCGCGATGCGAGCAAGGCAGCTGCCGCCGACGACCCGGCAGTTCCAGATGTAGCCTTCGGCGTCCATGCAGGAGCCGTCGGGCAGGCCCCGCTCGAAGGCCCCGAAAAACCGGCGCCGGTGTTCAAGCCGCCATGCGGTCCTGTCCCAAGCATAGCTGTAGAGTTCGTTCTTCATTGTGTCGGCGGTGATGAAGCGACCGTCCGGTGTCCATGCCATGGTGTTGGTGATGCCAAAGCGGTCGTCGGACAGGCGCGTCACGCGGCCGTCGGGAGCAACCCGAAACAGCTGCCCGGCCTCCTGCGCGATGGCGACGGGCGTATCATCCGGTCCGATGTTGTTGGCCATCGTGCCGACCCAGAATGACCCATCGGGCGCGATGACGCCTTCATTCAGCCGGATGTCGGGTCTGTCCGGCTCGATCGTCGCAATCGTTCGGAACTTCCCGCCGAAGTCCCACAAGGCAATCTCGTTCCTGAGGCCGACAATGGCGCCGCCATCGGTGCGCAGCCCGATCGAGGTGACCAGATCGGGTGTCTCCCAGGACTCGTGAACTGAGGTCAGCGGATCCAGTCTGTGGATCCTGCGGCCGATAATGTCGATCCAGACCAGCCGGTCGCAGCGGTCGTCCCAGATCAGGCTCTCGCCGACGACATCACGCGCATCGAAGAGCAGGCCAGCGTTCATATCGTCCATGCGGTTCCTCCAGACCAGCGCATCCAGAACACGCTTGACATATATCTTTCGGATGAATTATCAGCAACTGAATAACAACCTGTCATACAGGTTTAAGGGAGAGACATGCAGGATCCGACGGAGGCAGCGGCTGAGCCGAATCCCGGCCTTGTGAGCACGGCGATCCAGGCAATCACCCAGCACATCCGCTCGGAGGGCCTTGCGGCCGGCGATCCGCTGCCCAGCGAAGCGGCCATGACGCGCCAGCTCAATGTCTCGCGAACCGTCGTGCGCGAAGCGTTCCGGTCGCTTTCTGCAATGCGCCTGATCGACATGAGCGCCGGGCGCCGCGCCACCGTCGCCAAGCTCGACACCGGCGCCATGTCGATGGTGATCGAGCACGGCATCACCACGCAGCAGATCAGCGTGCATCAGGTCTATGATGTCAGGCGCACGATCGAGATGCGCACCGTGGCGCTGGCGGCGCTCCGCCGCACCGAGGCGGAAGCCGCGGCAATCGCGCAATCCGCCAGGCTGATGCGTGAGAATTTCCAGCACCCTGAGATCGTCATGGAGCACGACATCGCCTTTCACGAGGCGATCGCGGCGGCCTCGCACAACCCGGTCTTCTCGCTGATCGTCACCGCCTTCAGCGGGGTCACGCGCCGCACCTGGGTGATCGGCTGGCGGACACGCTCCTCCAGCGAAGACCAGCTCAAGATGATCAAGGGGCACGAGGACATAGCCGAGGCGATCCTCAAGGGCGATCCGCGGCTCGCCGTCGAGCACATGGCGCAACATTTCGACAAGAGCGTCAAGGCGCTCCTCGACGCGGGAATCGCCTGACATGAAGATCACCGCGATCGAGACCATTCGCATCGAGGAGCGGCCCAACCTTCTCTGGGTCGAGGTCCATACCGACGAGGGCATCACCGGGCTCGGCGAGACCTTCTTCCTGTCGCGCACCGTCGAAGCGTATCTGCACGAATATGTCGCGCCACGCGTGATCGGCCGCGATCCGCTCGAGATCGACCTTTTATCCGCCGACCTTGTCGGCTATCTCGGCTTCCGCTCCAGCGGCGCGGAGGTGCGCGGAAATTCGGCCTTCGACATCGCGCTGTGGGACATTTTCGGCAAGGTCACAGGCCAGCCGATCGCTCAGCTTCTGGGTGGCTTCAGCCGTCGCTCCATCCGCACCTACAACACCTGCGCCGGCACCGAATACATCAAGGACGCCAAGGGCCAGACGACGGCCAATTACGGCATCGGCGCCGGGCGCGACTACGACGATCTCAACGGCTTCCTCAACCGCGCCGGCGAGTTGGCCGAGGAACTGCTCGAGGACGGCATCACTGCCATGAAGATCTGGCCGTTCGATCACGCCGCCGAAAAGACGCGTGGCAATGACATCTCGGCGGCCGACCTGAAATCGGCGCTGCAGCCGTTCGAGAAGATCCGCCGCGCCGTCGGCGACAAGATCGACATCATGGTCGAGTTCCATTCGATGTGGCAGCTTTTGCCGGCCATGAAGATCGCCGGCGCGCTGAAACCTTATGCCACTTATTGGCACGAGGACCCGATCCGCATGGACAGCCTCGGCGACCTGAAACGCTACGAGGCGGTGAGCCCGGCGCCGATCTCGGCCTCCGAGACACTGGGCAGCCGCTGGGCCTTCCGCGACCTGCTCGAAACCGGGGCTGCCGGCATCGTCATGCTCGACATCTCCTGGTGCGGCGGCCTGTCGGAGGCGCGCAAGATCGCCGCGATGGCGGAGGCCTGGCGACTGCCGGTCGCGCCACATGACTGCACCGGTCCGGTCGTGCTCGCCGCCTCGACGCATCTGTCGCTCAATGCGCCCAATGCGCTGGTGCAGGAGAGCGTGCGCGCCTTCTACCGCACCTGGTACCGGGACCTGGTGACGGCGCTGCCGGAAGTGAAGAACGGCATGATCACCGTGCCGCCTGGACCGGGCCTGGGGCTGGCGCTCAACCCCGACCTCGGCAAGGCCTACACCGTCCAGCGCCGCGTCTCCGACAAGACCGACATCTAGGAAATCCAAAGGGAGGAATTGAAATGAGAAAACTGACTGCAACACTTCTGCTTGGCGTCGCTATCTTCGGCGCCCAGACCGCCGCGCGTGCCAACGGGTTGAACATCGTCTTCACCCACCATTCGTCGGCATCGAACACCTTCTGGCAGGCGGTGAAGAAGGGTTTTGACGACGGCTGCGCCAAGGTCGAGGCCAGCTGCAACATGGTCTTCACCCAGACCGAGGGTTCGATCGAACAGCAGGTCGCCAACATGCGCGCGGCCCTTGCCGCCAAGCCCGACGCGCTGCTGACCTCGATCGTCGACGACCATGCTTTCGATGACGTCATCAAGGAGGCGCGCGATGCCGGCGTGCTCGTGATAGCCGTCAATGTCGACGACACCGAAGGCGCCAAGGGCAATGCGCGCCAGGCCTTCGTCGGGCAGGGCTTCAAGCCGGCGGGCTATTCGCTCGCCAAGGCTATATCCGAAAGCTTCCCGAAGGATGGCCCGATCAAGGTGCTGGTTGGCATCTCGGCGCCCGGCCAGAACTGGTCCGAGAGCCGTGGCGCCGGCGTGATGCAGTTCCTTGAGGAATACAAGGCGGCGCATGCCGACCGCGATGTGTCGTGGGAGCGCATCGACAGCGGCACCGACCTTGCCGTCACCTCCGACCGCGTCGGCGCCTATCTCAACGCCCATGCGGACACCACCGCCTATTTCGACACCGGATTCTGGTGCGCCGGTGTCGCCCGCGTGCTGCAGGATCGCGGCGTAGCGCCGGGCAAGGTCCTGCTCGGCGGTTTCGACCTGGTGCCCGAAGTGCTGCAGCAGATGCAGAAGGGCTACGTGCAGGCGCTGGTCGACCAGCAGCCCTACATGCAGGGCTTCATGCCGGTGATGGAGGCCTATCTCAACAAGAAGATCGGCCTGGCGCCTTCCGACATCGACACCGGCCAGGGCATCGTGCGGCCGAACGAAGCCGATGCGATCATGGCGCTTTCCGCCCAGGGGATGCGCTGACAGCGCAGCGCCGATGAGCGGTTTTGGCTAGGCGGCGGCCCCGGCCCGCCCCGGGCGCCCCACCAGGTTGAATTACAGGGGGCAGGCGGTGGGGGTGGGGTGAACACCCCTAGGGGCAAACCCGGGCTGGGGCGGGGGGGA
>NZ_JAMYMJ010000070.1:0-20470 GCF_040318435.1 Mesorhizobium sp. M1143
CCAGAAATAGTCCCGATCCATCGAAGCCTCCAGTCGGTGACCTTGAATCACGGCAGCCGCATCAATGAAAGCGGTTTATGGGTCCGGACCCTAATCAATTTGACGTAGTCAGCCTGGGTTCGTGGCGCTAGGTCATCCCAATCCGAGCTAGCCTGAAACGCGTTCAAGATCCAAAACAGCACGCCCTGGCGAGGCTTGGCCTTGCGGGCGACGGCGGCGTAATAAGCCGCCATGAATTCCAGATCTCCCGGTTTGCCCGGCAGGCTCGGTCCACCCTTCCATGCCCAATAGTAAGTGACGACCCTGCCATCGGCGAGCGTCTTGGTGCGGCTGTTCAGTCCCTTAAGGCGAACGCGCATGGTTCTTCACCCATTTGTCTAGGGCATTTTCCGACTCGGTGGTCTGTGTGGCCGCGATGACGACGATCTTGCCGGTAACGGGATCGATTTCTACCCTGCCCGGCTCCATGTTGCCCTTTCGCGCGCCCTTGATGGCGCGTGCAATGTCGGCCGCCTTGAAGGAAACGGGCGTGCCGACCATAGTCCGTTACTCCTCTACCGAGGCAATAACGCCGAGCCTGTCGAGCACATGGTCAACTATCGCGCGAACACTCAAGAATGTAGCCACGCCTCTGTTGTTCTTCATTGCTTCGCTCAACGTGGCCTGACCGGCGCCTTCATGAAAATACGTTATGCGCGGCGGTGGAACATCGCCCGCCGCGACGATGGTTCCCTCGCCTTCCATCAACATCACCTTCGTGTCGGCGGTGGTCTCCTCGCTGAAGCTGAACCCGACGATCTCTTCGCCGCGGCTGTCATCGAGCATGCCGCTGAGATACAGCTTGAGGCCGAACAGCAGATCCTTGCCCTGGACGAATGCGACTGCGTCGTCGGCCCCCAAGCCGTGGCGCGTAAGAACGACCACTAGCCGCACCATGCAGATATCGAGGATCGAAAAATGGTTGACGGTCCTGCCGCCCCACAGCTCAGGGAACAGTCCATTTCTGCGGCGCCATGCGCGAAACGTCACGTCTTTGCAGCCTGCGACTACACAGACTTTGGCAGCGGGGAAGATTCGGTCGGTGGCGTACATCACGATACATTTGTAGCACACGAGCGAAGGTGCTACAAGTGTAGCAAGCCCCCGCTCGCGAATATTTTGACTTCGACTATTAACCATCGAAGAGCGCACCGGAGCAGCCTTCTATGTGGCGCGGGTGACGCTGCCCAAAACCGAGGTCGCCAAGCTGCGCGGGCTGGCGCTGGCGCCAGGCATGCCGGCCGAAGTGTTCTTCCCGACGGGCGACCGGACGATGCTTTCCTATCTGGTGAAGCCGCTGTCGGATCAGATCCAGAAAGCTTTCCGGGAAGAGTGAAGCCGCACCTTTGAGAGCTGAAGCCTCGGGACCGGCTGGTTGCCGGTCCCCAAGGGGTAGCCCCTACTCCGCTGCCTTATACCCCGCGATGCCCTTGATCTCGAGGAAATCCTCCAGCCCGTATTCGGCGTATTCGCGGCCGTTGCCGGATTGCTTGTAGCCGCCGAATGGCAGGCCGGCGTCCCATTGCGGATAGTTGATGTAGACAGTGCCGGTGCGCATGCGGGCGGCGACTTCGCGGGCCTTCTCGATATCCTTGGCCTGGATGTAGGACGCCAGCCCATAGACAGTGTCGTTGGCGGTGCCGATCGCCTCTTCCACTGTGTCGTAAGGCATGATCGCCAGCACCGGCCCGAAGATTTCCTCGCGCGCGATGCGCATGTCTGATGTGACGTCGGCGAACACGGTGGGGCGGACATAGTAGCCGCGGTTGAGCTCGGCCGGACGCCCCGGTCCACCCGCGACCAGCGTGGCGCCTTCATCTATGCCGGCCTGGATCAGGTCCTGGATCTTGTCGAACTGGATCTGGCTGACCACCGGGCCGAGCTTGGTGCCGGCCGCATCGGCCGGGCCGACGGTCAATTTTTCGGCCGCCGTCTTGGCGTAGCCGGTCGCCTCGTCATGGCGGTCGCGCGGCACGAACATGCGGGTCGGCGCGTTGCAGGACTGGCCCGAGTTGCTGAAGCAGCCGGCGACGCCCTTGCTGACGGCCTTTTCGAGATCGACATCGGGAAACAGGATGTTGGCCGACTTGCCGCCGAGTTCCTGATGCACGCGCTTGACCGTGTCGGCGGCCGCCTTGGCGACCAGGATGCCGGCGCGGGTCGACCCGGTGAACGACATCATGTCGACATCGGGATGGCTGGACAGCGCCTGGCCGACGCCCGGGCCGTCGCCGTTGACGAGGTTGAAGACGCCCTTGGGAACGCCTGCCTCGTCGATGATTTTGGCAAAGATGATGGCGTCGAGCGGGGCGATTTCCGAGGGCTTCAGAACCATGGTGCAGCCGGCGGCAAGGGCGGGGCCGACCTTGCAGGTGATCTGGTTCAGCGGCCAGTTCCACGGCGTGATCAGGCCGACGACCCCGATCGGCTCCTTGACGATCAGCGACGAGCCCTTGACGTGGCGGAATTCGAACGACTTCAGCACCTCGGCCATCTTCCGCAGATGTGCCTGGCCAATGCCGACCTGGCTGTCGAGTGCCATCTGGCGCGGCGCGCCCATCTCGCGCGATACGGCCAGCGCCAGATCGGCGCTGCGCTTCTTGTAGACCTCGATTATGCGGTTGAGGATATCGAGGCGCTCCTCGACCGAAGTGAAGCCGAATGTCTCGAAGGCGCGCTTGGCGGCCGCAACCGCCTTGTCGACATCGGCCTTTGAGCCGAGCGAAATCTGCGCGAAAGCATCTTCGTTTGACGGGTCGATGACGTCGAGTGTGCTGGGCACGACAGGATCGACCCACACGCCGTCGATATAGAACTGCAGATTGTGTGACACGGGCTTCTCCTCGGGGGATTCTGAATTGATGGGGGCGATCGCCAGATCGTCGTATCGGGGATAACGATGGGGCAAGAGCGATGTCAAACGCAAGGGCGGGCGATTGAGCCTACGGCTACAGAAGCGTGTGCCCCGCCGCGACCAGAAGCCCCCTTGCCGCGGCTTCATCCTTGGCTTTGACGAGCAGATGGTCACCATCGAAGGTGGATACCAGAAAAATGCCGAGTTCGCTTTCCGACAATGGCTTTATCACCGACAGGACGATGCCGGTTTCGTCGAAGGCAAAGGGACCTTGGAGTTTCAGGGCGACCCAGTCCCTGTCATGCTTCACCCCGTCCGGCACCCGATCCTGCAGGCAGACGACCGAAAGCTCGTCCTCTGTCCTGGTGATGCTGACGAAGCCCGGCCCGTCCGCCCAGCCGGGAATGCTGTCTTTTGCTTCGAGGCGCGAAACCGCATACCGCCCCGTGAGCGGCTTCAACCGGACCCTGACTGCCATCCGATCCTCCCTGTTATCGGCCATCACCCAGTTTCTTGCTCATATAGACCGTCATGCCGTTCATGAACGGCTCCTCCCGGTTGATCGTATAGCCATGCCGTTTGTACAACAACACATTGGCCATGAAGGCGCCGTTGGTCAGCAGGCGCAGCTCGAAGCAGCTGGCCTCCAGCGCCTTCTGCTCCGCCCGTTCCAGCAACAGCCGGCCGATGCCCCTGCCCTGCGCCTGTGGCGCGACGCAGACATTCTCGATCCAGAGATGATCGTCGGCCAGGATGGTCTCGATCATGCCGACGATGCGGCCATTTTCGATGGCGAGATCGAACGGATGTTCGGCGACCGCCTTGTCATAGTCGGCGCGCATCGGCAGCGGCTCGCGGCCGATCAGAGGCACCCATTTGGCATAGGCGGCACGCACAATGTCCCTGATGGCGGCAGCGTCCGCCGGTTGGGCCGGCCGAAACAGGATGGAAGAATTGGACATGGCAAAGGCTCCAGACATGAAAACCCCGCCGGCAGACGTCGCGGGCGGGGCTGGAACGAACGAACCGGAATTTTATTGGGCCGGTCCTTTTCGTCGCGCAAACAGCTTGCCGCGCTGCGTGGTGCAGGAACGGCGTCGCTTGGCGATGGCGAACGAGAAAACGAACATGACGCCACGCTGGAGCAGGAAGCGCGGCGCTGTCAAGATTTTGGCGTTGGCCCAGCCTCCGAGTTGACCCGCGCGGCTAGAGCGGGCGGCGCCGGCAAGGCCATAAGTGTACTGCCAGGCAACGCCAGTCTTCACCTTGCGCGGTGGTTGCTCGCCTAAACTGCTGCGCCGTCGAGTAGGGCTCTCGTACGCGTACAAAAAACAGCAACAGCTAATATTGTTGGACATTCAACCTACCATTGGTTCAAATTTCTATTTGATCTAATCTTGGCATCATAATATAAGCGGAGAAGCACTGGACGGGCTGACGGGGGGGGCGCCATGCATCGAGGGCTGGCAAAGCGTACAATCTCACGTTTGTTAGGCGCGATGACGGTCGTCTACGCGCTCGCGGGCACGACGTCAGCGCTCGGGCAGTCTTGTAGTCCCACACAGACAGCTCATGCTTTTAGCTTTACTGGCGGCGACCAGTCCATCTCGGTTCCTGGCAACACCCATTCCGCCACAGTATACCTCAAGGGAGCGCAAGGCGGGGTTGGCAAGAGCGGCGCCGGCACCATCGGGGGCAGCCCATTGAGCCCAGGCGGCGCCGGCGGGCTCGGCGGCCAGGTGAGCGGTTCCTTGACTGTCGCGCCGGGTGACATCCTTTCTGTCGGCGTTGGCGGCCGTGGCTCGCTCGCGGTCAATCCCGGTGGCGCGAGCGGTACTCCCGACGGCGGCAATGGTGGCGGGGCGACCGACCTGCGGCTGGGCGGAACCCGCCTGGCAATTGCTGGCGGCGGTGGCGGCGGTGGCAACGGGGGCTGGCACACTACAAATTCGATAGCTGGTGGCGCCGGTGGCAAGAGCGGGGGATCCGGCTCGGCAGGAACCGATGTTTCGGGCGGCCTTGGCCCCTTTGGCGGTGAAGGTGGCACTGTAGGTGCCGGTGGCGCGATCGGCGCTGGGTGCGATAGTTTTCCTGGCACGGCCGGTCAGACAAATGGCCAAGGCGGAACTGCACGAAATTTCTCAGGGTCTTTCCTGGGCGCCGGATATGCTGGTGGCGGCGGTGGCGGGGCTACTGTCGGCGGCGGTGGTGGCGGCGCAGGCGTCGGCACGACCTCGTGCCAGCAGAACTGGAACGGCGCCGGCGGCGGCGGCGGCGGCGGATCATCGGATGCCGGCTCGCTGCAATCGGCTGCGGTGGCGGAAGGCGTCAATTCAGGCGATGGGTCCGCATTGATCTGTTTTGATGAGCCGCTCTATGTGATCAGGGGCACGGCGAGCGGTCAGACCGGGACGGTGAGTTTGAAATTGACATCAAGCTCGCCGGCAGGGACGCAAACCAGGGACGTGAATGTCGGCGATACCACCTTTGCCTTTGCGGATGGCCTGCTGACCGGCTCCAACTGGAGCGTTGATGTTACTGCCAAGCCGGCCGACCAGACATGCACGGTCACGACGGCCTCGGGCACGGTGGCGGGAGCCGACGTGACCAATCTTGTCCTGTCCTGCACCACGGTGACGGTGGAGTTTTCGCCGGCAACATTGCCGAATGCACATATTGGCACGCCGTACAGCCAGACCATCACCGCAAGCAGCCCCAATGGCGGCGCCGCACCCTACACCTTCACCGTGGTTTCCGGCTCGGTGCCTCCCGGCCTCGCACTCTCGCCTGGGGGTACACTGGCTGGCACACCCACTGTCGCGGCCAATTACGATTTTACGGTGCGGGCCACGGACAGCAACGGCTTTACCGGCCAACGTGACTACACTGTGGTCGTCGAGATCCACTTGCCGTCGGCACAGGACCACACGCTGGACGTGATGGCCGGAACGACCGGGTCCCTCGACCTGACGCAAGGGGCTACGAATGGGCCGTTTACCAGCGCCACGATTGCCTCGCCGCCGCCGAGCGAAGCGGGCACGGCTTCCATTGTGCCCGATGGCGGCGCTTATATCCTGCAGTTTGCCGCGGCAGCCACCTTTGCCGGCACAACCAGCCTGACCTACACGCTCTCGAATGCCGACGGAACGTCACCTCCGGCAACCGTGACCATCAACGTCACGGCACGGCCCGACCCCTCCCGCGATCCGGAAGTGATCGGCCTGATTCGGGCACAGGTGGAGGCGGCAAAGCACTTCGCCGACATTCAGATCCAGGGATTTGGACAGAGGCTGGAACAGCTCCACAATGAGGGCGACCAGCGCCACAATTCGATAGGCCTCAGCGTTGCCGTCCAGCAATCGTCGGACAATCCCGACGCATACGCTCAGCAGCAGAATGCGGCGAACGATCCGGCGCTCGCCGCAATCGCCACGGCATCGTCGCAGTCCACTTACGGAGCGCCCAATCCGGAGCGCATTCAGCCCAACGCCAACGCAAAGCAGGACAGGACTTCGACCGGCGCGTCGCCGATCAAGACCGGACAGTCTTCAACTGGCACGGACGTGGACACCCAGACGTCGTCACTGCCGGCCGAGAACCCATTTGGCGAACTGGCCTTCTGGAGCGGCGGCTACGTCAATTTCGGCACCGATGACGATGGAGCCATCAAGCTCGACCATACGCTGGTCGGCGTGAGCGTCGGTGCCGACTACCGCTTTTCCCCGACCTTCACCGCCGGTCTCGGGTTTGGCTATGGCCATGACGTCACCGACGTCGGGAGCAACGGCACCGAAAGCCGCGCCCATGCCATCTCGGTCGCCGCCTATAGCAGCTACCGCCCGGCGCCAGGTTTTTTTGTCGATGGCCTTGCCGGCTATGGCGCCCTCAATTTCGACAGTGAGCGCTATGTGACCGATACCGGCGATTTCGCGTCTGGAACGCGCGACGGAAGCCAGGTCTTCGGGTCGCTGACGGCGGGCTACGAATTTCGCCGGCCGGACTCTCTGATATCACCCTATGGACGTCTGTCGGGGTCCCACTCCACGCTTGGCGGCTTCACCGAGACGGGTGGCGACATCTATAATCTGACCTTCGGCAAGCAGACCGTCGACACGCTGTCGGGCACCCTTGGCCTGCGCATCGAGAACAACATTCCTACCAGCTGGGGTCTGCTCACACCGCGCGCGCGCTTTGAGTATACGCACGACTTTGCCGGCTCCAGCCGCGTCAGCCTCGGCTATGCCGATATCGGCACCACGCCCTACGCGCTGGACGCAGATGCCTTTTCCAACGACTATTTGTCAATCGGGCTCGGCGTCGATGCGCAAATCGGCGGTATTGCCTTCGGGCTGAACTACAGCACCGCGGTCGGCAGCAACGGCGACAGCCAGGACCATACGATCGCCGCGCGAATTGGGATGAAATACTAGGGCATGATCCCAAAAAGTGGGGTTAGATCGTGATGGGAATTCATCATGGTCTAGGGCGGCTCCAGGTTTCGCCCGGCCGCTCTTTCTCATTCTGACCTCGGCCGCCCTAAACGTTCACAAAAATCGATCATTTCAACAAAAACAATTCGTTGGAAAGATCGATTCTGGAATGACATTCTCCTGAGGTACTTGCGTGGAGAATTGCATTGTCTTCCGCCGCCCAGCTAGCGAACGATATTCCGATCAGCATGATTTCCGCCGACCTGGCCGTGGGCCGGAAGCGGCTCGGTTCCGTGTGGAATGGCGTCATCCCCGGGATCGTGCTGGTGGCGATGATTACGGGGGTGGCCTTCTCGGCCCATAATGTCTCCGGCTTCGCGCTGTTCAGCCCGATGATCCTCGCCGTCGTCGCCGGCATGATCTATTCCAACGTGCTCGGCACGCCCGCCCACGCCAAGGCCGGCATTGCATTCTCGCAGAAGCGCCTGCTGCGCTTTGCCATCGTGCTGCTCGGCTTTCAGCTGACGCTCGGCCAGGTCGTCTCCATCGGCGCCGGCGGCGTCGGCATCGTGGCGCTGACCCTTGGAGCGACCTTCGTCTTCACCATTACGCTTGGCCGGCTGATCGGCGTCGACGCCAAGCTGGCGCAGCTGATTGCCGCCGGCACCTCGATCTGCGGCGCTTCGGCGATCGTTGCCACCAACATCGTCACCGATGCGCGCGACGAGGACGTCACTTATGCCGTCGCCTCGATCACGCTGTTCGGCACCGTCGCCATGCTCGGCCTTCCGCTGCTGGCGCCGGTGCTCGGCCTCGACCAGCACGCATTCGGCCTGTGGGCCGGCGCCTCGATCCACGAGGTGGCACAGGTCATCGGCGCCGGCTTCCAGAACGGCGCCCAGTCCGGCGAGATCGCCACCGTCGCCAAGCTGACCCGCGTCGCCCTGCTGGCGCCGATGGTCATCGCGCTCGGCCTGATGGCGCGCCGCAAGAGCAATGGCGATCGCCCAAGCGACCAATCCGGTGCGCGGCCGCCGATGCCGTGGTTCGTCGCCGCTTTCATCGCCGTCGTGGCGCTGAACAGCCTGGTTGCCGTGCCGGCCGAAGTGAAGTCGGCCATGGCGTTCGCTACCACCATCATGCTGACCATGGGGCTCGCCGCCATGGGTCTGCAGGCCAACATTTCGCAACTGCGCTCGCGCGGCCTTCGCCCGCTGGCGCTCGCCTTCTGCGCCTTCCTGTTCATCGGCGGCTTCAGCCTGATGCTGGTGAAGTTCGCTTAGTCCTCGAACGAACTCGCCGCGACATAGATCGCGGCAAGCGCCTCGATGCCGGCCTGGTCGTCCTTGTCGAAGCGGCCGGGCGTCGGGCTGTCGAGGTCGATCAGGCCGAAGACGCCGTCACTGTCCCTCAGCAGCACGACGAGTTCCGAGCGCGAGTCGGCGTCGCAGGCGATGTGGCCGGCAAACTCGTGCACATCCTTGACCAGCATCGACATTTCGAGATCGATGGCGGTGCCGCACACGCCCTTGCCGACGGCGATGCGCACGCAGGCCGGCTTGCCCTGGAACGGTCCAAGCACCAGCTCCTCGTCCGACGCCAGGAAATAGAAGCCGGCCCAGTTAAGATCGGGCACCATCTGGAAGATCAGCGCCGATGTGTTGGCGGCGTTAGCGACGGAGTCGCTCTCGCCTTCCAGCAGCGCCTTCAACTGGGTGGCCAGTTCGCGGTAGAAGGCCGGCTTGTCGGTGCTGTCGATGGTCTGGGCCGCAAACATGGCGTCGTCTCCATTGCCGGCGGGCCAAAAAGCCCGTTACATTTCCTGTCTGCCACCAATGACGCTCCCAGGAAATACACAATTGTGAATACCGACCGTGCCAGCCAAACACACGACCGGGCGCAACCCGCAGCGAGCGAAGGTCCCCTCACCTTCGCCGTTCTGGTCTTTCCCGGCTTTCCGATGATGGCGTTCAGTTCGGTGATCGAGCCATTGCGCGCCGCCAACGTGCTGGCCAAACGCGATTGTTACCGCTGGGTGATCGTCGGCGCCGACCAGGACACGGTCGAGGCATCCAATGGGGTTGTCATACAACCGGGATTCTCAGCGTTCGGCGCGCCGAAGGTCGACCGCATCGTCGTCTGCTCCGGCGGCAATGCCGACCTCGTCGTCGCCGACGATGCGGTTGCCTGGATGCGCAAGAGCCTGCGCGCCGGCGCTCACATAGGCGCGGTGGCCGACGCCGCCTTCTTCCTCGCCAGGGCCGGCCTGCTCGACGGCCATGCCTGCACCTTGCACTGGACCAGCCAGGCGGCATTCACCGAGGCCTTCCCGGATATCGAGCTCCGGCGAGATCTCTACGTCATCGACCGCAAGCGCTTCACCTCGGCCGGTGGCGTCGGCAGCCTCGACATGATGCTGGAGATCATCACCAACGATTATGGCGGCGAGCTCGCGGCGGGCGTTGCCGAATGGTTCGTGCACAGCCCCTTGCGTTCGAGCGTCGACCGCAAGCTAATGCCGCTCAGGCTGCGCACCGGCGTCCAGAACGAACTGGTGCTGTCGGCCATCGCCATCATGGAGGATGCGGTGGAAGAGCGGCTCGGCATGACGGAGCTGGCGGCAAGGCTCGGTGTCTCCTCCGACAAGTTGGAGCGCAATTTCCGCGCCCAGCTCAGCATTTCGCCCAATGCATATTACCGGCGGCTCCGGCTGCGGCGCGCCGCCGACCTGTTGGCCCATTCGACGCTGATGGTGCGAGACGTGGCGCTGGCCTGCGGCTTCGCGTCCATGTCAAGTTTTGCCCGAGCGTTTCGCGAGGAGCATGGGCACGCGCCGAAGGCGATGCGGCGGCATTAGAGGGCGCTGCGCGCTAACGCGGTGAGATGCTGGCGGGACAGCGCCCCCCTCTGTCCTGCCGGACATCTCCCCCACACGGGGGGAGATCAGATGTCGCCTCGGCTTTCGCCAATCACCAACGTTGCAGGGCGAGCGGGACGCGAAAGCTGCTAATCTCCCTCCTTGTGGGGGAGATGTCCGGCAGGACAGAGGGGGGCGCGAAGGATCGCAACATTGCCCTTTGTATCCATGCCCTTCTTGCGGCATTTCGCACGACACCTGCGGATTCTCGCACAGACATTTTTCGGCGCATGGCTATGGTCTAGCCCTTCAGGAGGCGCACCCAATGAGCATCGTCGTTTTCGACCCCGACAGCACCGAGGATGTGGATTTCAAGGACCGCATGCGCCACCCGGTCGCGGCTGACTCGGCCGGTGGCATGTGGCTGTCGGACACCGAGCCGTCCTTCATCGATGCCGACGCGCTGCGCAAGGGTCGGCTGGCGAAACTGCGCGGCTGGATGCGCGAGGCGGGCTATGGGGGCGTCGTATTGTTCGACCCCTACAACCAGCGCTATGCCACCGGCTCGCGCAACATGTTCGGCTATTTCCTGCGCAACTCGACGCGGTATTTCTTCATCCCGACCGACGGGCCGATCGTGCTGTTCGAATACCCGCAGAGCTACCATGTCTCGATGGTGCTCGACACGATCGACGAGGCGCGGCCGTCCAAGCTGGTATGGTCTTCGGTGTCGGGCCGCGACGACGAAACCGCCGGCCCCTTCGCCAACGAGATCGCCGAGCTTTTGACGAAGCACGGCGGCGGCTCGATGAAGCTCGGGCTCGACCGCTGCAGCCATTTGCAGGCGCTGGCACTGGAAAAGCGCGGCTGCGACGTCAGGGATTGCCAGGGCGAAATCCTGGCGGTGCGGGCGGTCAAGACGCCCGAGGAAGTCAAATGCCTGCAGGTGTCGATGGCGGGTGCGGAAGCCGCCGTCTACGCCGTGCGCGAGGCGATAAAACCCGGCGTCTCCGAAAATGAGCTGTTCGCCATCATGTATGGCGAGGTGATCCGCCAGGGCGGCGAGTTCATCGAGACGCGGCTCCTCACCTCGGGACAGCGCACCAATCCGTGGTTCAACGAGGCCAGCGGCCGCAAGATCCGGCCGGGCGAGCTTCTGGCGCTCGATACCGATACGATCGGCTGCTATGGCTATTATTCCGATTTTTCGCGCACCTTCCGCTGCGGGCCGGGCAAGCCGACCGGCTATCAGAAATCGCTCTACCGCATGGCGCACGACCAGGTTCAGCACAACATTTCGATTGTCAAACCTGGCATGGCGTTTCGCGAGATCGCCGAAAGAGCGTGGAAAATCCCGGACCGTTTCGTCGACCAGCGCTATACCTCGGTGATGCATGGCGTCGGCATGCATGGCGAGACGCCGTTCATAGCGCATGCCATGGACTATGAGACCTATGGCCGCGACGGTTTTGTCGTGCCCGGCATGGTGGTGAGCGTGGAAAGCTATATCGGCGAGAAAGGCGGCCGCGAGGGCGTCAAGCTGGAAGACGAGATCCTGATCACCGACACCGGCACCGAGCTTCTGTCGCGCTTTCCCTACGAGGATGAATTTCTGGAGAAGCAGGTTTGATCGCAGCGTCCCTCACTAACGTCAGCGCGGTATCGCAAACCTTCGGGAATAGTCGCGGCAGCTATGCCTTCGTCATCCTAGGGCGAAGCAAGGAGCGCAGCGACGCGGCGCAGACCCTAGGATCCATGCCGGGACTCATCCGCGCCCCAACGGTGCAAGTTCTGCTCCGCCGCACTCTCCGACCAGTGTCACGGCATGGATCCTCGGGTCTCCGCGACGGAGCTTCGCTCCTACTTCGCCCGTGGATGACGAAGGTGGGGAGGCACCGGCCAATCACCACTGTTTGCGCGACTTCGCTGAACGGAATGGCGTTGGTCGCGAACCAAGGCCTATCCGCATGAAAAGCCCCATCTCCATCAAACGCGGCACGGTCGCCGCGGCGTTCATCGACCTCCAGGAAGAGCATCGGCAGGACAAGCGCTATCTGGTCGAGGGTTTTGGCGAGGTGCTGGCCAACGTCCAGCGCCTGCAGGCGGCGGCGCGGCGCAACTTCGTGCCGCTCTATCACTGGGCCTATGTCGTCGATACCGCCAAGGCGCGTCCGTTCCATCCGCTCGACGCCGACGGCAAGTCTGCCTTTTCCGACAAGACCGATCCGCTGACGGAGATTTGCCATGAGGTGGCGCCCGCGGCCGGCGAGACGATGCTGGTCAAAACGCAGGCCAGCGCCTTCGGCGCCGGACCTGGCGCAACCGAACTCAAGGCGCGCGGCATCGAATGGCTGATCGTCGCCGGCGTCTGGACCGAGGCCTGCATCGACGCCACCGTGAAGGACGCGGTCGCATCCGGCTTTCGTGTGCTTCTGGTCAAGGATGCCTGCGGCAGCGGCAGTGCCGCCATGCACCAGACCGCCATCCTCAACCTTGCCAACCGGCTCTATGGCGGCGCCGTCACCAACACGATAGACGCGTGCCGGCTGATGGCGGGCGACACCGTCGATGCATGGCGGGTCGAGGGCTCGGTGCCGCTGCGCTTCACCTTTGAAAACGCCGAACGGCTCTACGGCGAGCTCTGAGAGATGGGCACGGTCCACAAGCTCAAGATCGCCAGGCGGGGGAAATACGCCACCCTGCTCGATCCGGCGCTGTGGGAGTATATCGACCTGGTCAATGACTGGTTCCCGCCAGAAATCGCCGAACTTCCGATCGCCGAGCAAAGGTCGGTCTATGATGCGATGTGCCGCGCCTTCCATCAGGGTTATCCCAAAGGGGTTTCGGCCAGCGGCGGCATCATCGCCGCCGATGCAGGGCACGCCATCCCGATTCGCTACTACCGGATGGCGGGCAAGCCCGTGCGCGCCGTCATCGTCTACTATCATGGCGGCGGCTTTGTGCTTGGCGGGCTCGACAGCCATGACGACATCTGCGCCGAGATCTGCGCCGGCACCGGTTTCGACGTTGTCTCGGCCGACTACCGGTTGGCGCCGGAGCATCCGCACCCGGCCGCCTTCGACGACGCGCTGACCGTGTTCGAATGGGCGGCGGTGACAACGGACCTGCCGATCGTGCTCGTTGGCGAAAGCGCCGGCGGCAACCTTGCCGCCGCGGTCGCGCACGCCTCGCGCCGCCACCTGCGCCGGGCGGTCGGCCAGGTGCTGATCTATCCCGGCCTCGGCGGCGACGAGAGTGCCGGCTCCTATGTCGAACATGCCGACGCACCGCTGCTGACGCTGCGCGACATCGCGTTCTACCGCACCATTCGCGCTGCCCCGGCACAGTCGCCCGACGACCCGACTTTTTCGCCGCTGAGCGACAATGACTTCTCCGGCCTGCCGCCGACTGTCATCATCACCGCCCAATGCGATCCGCTGTCATCGGACGGCGAGACCTATCGCGACCGCATCGTTGCGGCAGGCGGCCGCGCCTGGTGGTATGAGGAGCCGCGGCTGGTGCACAGTTTTCTGCGCGCCCGCAAAAGTGTTCAGCGCGCCGGCGAGGCGTTCGTGTGCACGCTTGCAGCCATCGCCGCCGTCGCCGTGCTCGGCAAGAACGACTGGCCATATTGAGGCGGCGAAGCGCTGATCTCCCCCTCATGGGGGTTGAGGAGTGGTCCGCGTAGCGGATGGAAAGCCAATTGCTTGGCTTTCCGAACGACGAAAGCCGGCAGGCCAGAGGGGGGCGCGAAGGATCGCGGCCCTTCAGTATCCTAAATCAACGCAACGATTATCTGTGAAGATACTCCAGTCGGCAGACGGGATGGCGGGACAGCGCCCCCCTCTGTCCTGCCGGACATCTCCCCCACAAGGGGGGAGATTGGCCGTCTACCTCTGCGGAGTGGCGCACAAGAATTGCGGAAATGAGAACATTTCCCGGGATCGGCCCGCTTTATCATCACCTGCTCAGGCAACGGCGCCCGATGATCGCATCCGCCCCCCAGCGGAGGCGGACCGTCGGGGCGCCCGACAAAAGAGGGAACAACGATGAAATTCATGCTGACCGACCGCAATTTGCACCCGCAGGCGAAGCCCGTTGCCGATGATTTCAGGAAAGGCGGCGTCAACCGGCGCGAATATCTCGCCATCATGGCCGGCTTCGGCGTCAGCGCCGCCGGCGCGCTGGCGCTGGGCGGCCTTTCCCCTTCGCCTGCCCGGGCCGAAGAGCCGAAACGCGGCGGCACCTTGCGCGTCGCCATGAACGTCAAGGGCTTCAAGGATCCACGTACTTTCGACGGCGTCGAAATGTCCAATGTAGCGCGCCATTGCAACGAATATTTGGTGCGCTGGAACCGCGACTTCACCTTCGAGCCGTGGCTGCTCGAAAGCTGGGAAACCAGCGACGACGCCAAGACGCTGACGCTTCATGTGCGCAAGGGCATCGCCTGGTCGAATGGCGACGCCTTCAACGCCGATGACGTCATCCACAATCTCAGCCGCTGGTGCGATGCTTCCGTCGCCGGCAATTCGGTCGCCGCACGCATGGGCGCGCTGGTCAATGCCGACACCAAGAAGCCGGTCGATGGCGGCATCGAGAAGGTCGACGACTTCACCGTAAAGCTCAATCTGCCGAAACCCGACATTTCGCTGATCGCCGGCATGGCCGACTATCCCGCGCTGATCATGCACCGCTCCTATGAGGGCGGCGACGACCCGATGAAGGCGCTGGCGATCACCACCGGCCCCTGCGAACTGGGCAGCTGGAATGCCGAGACCAGTGCGGAGGTGAAGCGCAAGGACAAGCCCTGGTGGAAGGGCGACTTCTACCTCGACGGCATCAAATGGGTCGATTACGGCTCCGACCCCAACGCCATGCTGTCGGCGTTCGAATCCGGCGAAATCGAAACCGACCACGAGACCGCGTCCGACGCCGTGTCGCAGACCGAGCAAATGGGCTTGTTGAATTCCGAGATCGCCACCGGCTCGACTATCGTTGCCCGCTTCAATGTCGGCAACGCGCCCTATGACGACGTCAAGGTGCGCCGCGCCGCCCAGCTTGCCGTCGACAATTCCGCCGTGCTGGCGCTGGGCCTCGGCGGTCGCGGCAAGCCCGCCGACAACCACCATGTCGGTCCGATGCATCCGGAGTACGCCGATATCGGTCCGGCCAAGCGAGATATGGATCAGGCGAAGAAACTGCTCACTGAAGCCGGCAAGGCCGACCACGAATTCGAGCTCATCTCGGTCGACGTCGAATGGCAAAAAAGCACCGGCGATGCGATCGCCGCGCAGATGCGCGAGGCCGGCCTGAAGATCAAGCGCACCGTGCTGCCGGCGGCGACCTTCTGGAACGACTGGAGCAAATACCCCTTCTCCACCACCGAATGGCTGGGCCGCCCGCTCGGCGTCCAGGTGCTGGCGCTCGCCTATAAATCCGGCGCCGCCTGGAACGAAAGCGCTTACGCCAAGAAAGAGTTCGACGAACTCCTCGACAAGGCGCTGGCAACGCCCGATGCCGCCCAGCGCAAGGAGATCATGGCCAGGATCGAACAGAATCTGCGCGATGCCGGCATCATCATCCAGCCCTACTGGCGCTCGGTCTACCGCACCTACCGCAAGGGCGTGCAAGGCTGCGAACAGCACCAGTCGCTGGAACAGCATTTTGAGAAGGTGTGGCTGGAGGGGTGATCCTTCGGGGACGCCGCATACCGGCTGGCACCTGAGCGGTATGTCGCTCAGGTAGATACCTGCAGCGAACTCCGAGCATTTACGACGGTGTCTGTCTTGACGCGGCGACCGTGGATCGGTCTGGTGTGTCGACGAGGCGCCGCTGTGGGCTCGCGTCATTCCGGAGAATACACATGCGCGCCCGTTGGGCTTTCATTCTTGCACCCATTATTCCGGCGATCCTGCCCGGCTACAATTGGCTGCGAACCACCCTGAGACGGGGCCGTTGTCGGGCTTCATCTTCGTAACCCTTGTTTTCTATGTTGTGGAGGCGGTGGTAGGAATTCCGGCCTTCTATGTCCTGACCCGACGGCGCTGGCAGTTTTTTGGGTATACGTCGTCGTTGGCTTTCTGGCAGTTTTTGTTCCAGCGTTTGTCTTCGGCCTCAGTAAGTGGAGTCCTCCATTGGGAATCGGCGGAGTTCTCTATGCATGCTCCTTCATAGGGATACTCGGTGGCGCTACAGGGCTGATCTTCTGGCTTTTGGTGCGCCCAGACAAGGACCCTGTCGAACAGATTGCTTCGCACTTTACCTAGGTCAGCACCCCAAGATTGAGTTCAAGGCCTGATACACTTTGGCCGCGATATTTTGCACGAGAACGCATGGACCACTTCGACCTCGGCACCTATCGCCGTCCAATCTCCACCGCCTCGGCCGAGACGCAGCGCTGGTTCGATATCGGGCTGAACTGGTGCTACGGCTTCAACCATGAGGAAGGCATAAAGTGCTTCGAGAAGGCGCTGGAGACAGATCCTGATTGCGCCTTCGTGCATTGGGGCATCGCCTCTGCCGCCGGGCCTTTTTACAACCTCACCTGGAACGAGCACGGCAAGGACGAGGCAGACCGTGCGGCCAAACGCTGCTTCGACCATGTCCAGCTCGCGCGGGATGTGGCGATCACCTCGTCGTGCCTGTGTCGGACGAGCGCGGAGGCGGGGCCAAGCTGTTGTCACTGAAATCCCCGCCGCCTGACCAGCCGAGTTGGCTTCGCCTTCTAAGAGAAAATCTCCGCCAGTTCGTCTACGCTGGTGCCTTCCCTAACCTGGCGCAGTTCAACATAGGCGACCGCAATGGCCACCGATGCCACCGTGGACACGACCGTCGCGATAAGGACGCTTCCGATAGCGCCGAAAATCAGGGCGACCGTCGAGAGGCCGCTGAAGAAAGCGAAAATCAGGCCGATCAGCAAGGCAAACATCATCTGGAAGGCAAGCGCCGCCAAAAACAGGATTAGCAAGACACCGAACATCGGCCAGCGGCTGCCCTTTGTCAGAGCACGGCTGCGCGACATCGCGCCAAACATGCCAAGCCGCTCCTGCATCAGCACCGGCACGGAAACCGATATGCCGAGCAGCCACCTGATGCCGGCAACGAGCAACACCACGAAGGCAATGATCGCTCCGAAGATCGGCACCAACATTCCGGCGATGCCCATCACGATGAGGCCAAGGATCATGGCCAAAAAGACAATCAGCCCCACCCCCAGCGTCGGGAATATGCTGCGCAAGGCTATCTGGATGCAGTCGCCGATCGCCGGGCGCTTGCCGTTCAGGTCCTCTATCGTCGCTTGCACCAGCGAGGACTGGAACAACAGCGCGCAAACGAAATAGATCAGGCTTAAAACGAGCGATAAGAACGAGCTGCTCATAATGACCCACTTCGCGCCGAGTGGAGGTGTGGCGATGTAGCCGCTGGGGCCGCCATTCCAGTGGTTCGACAGATTGAGCGCAACTGCTGGGAGGACCAGGAAAAGCGCCGCCAAAGCAATCATCAGACCGGGATTGCGGTCGATCACGGCGAAGGTGTTGTTGAAAACCCTGCCGATCTGGAACTTCTCAAGCCGCGCCGACGCCGTCGATGCCACGATTACCCCTTCCGGCCCGAGCTAGATCCCGGCCAATCGCGCCAACATGACTGGCTGTTCTCGGGCCAAAACCTTCGTTACGAGAAGATCTCCGCCAGTTCGTCGACGCTGGTGCCTTCCCTGACCTGGCGCAGCTCGACATAGGTGACGGCAATCGCCACCGAAATCACCGCCGAAACGATTGTCGACAGCAGGCTGCTTCCGATGGCAGCGGCAACGAGACCGGTCGTGCTGATCCCGCCGCTCGCAATAGCAGCCTGAAACAGCAAGGTGAAAACCACTTGTAGCCCTATCGCAACAATGCCGAGGACCAGAAACAGCGCGAATATCCGCCAGCGGCTTCCCTTCGTCAGCGCCCTGCTTCGCGAAATCGAGGCGAAGACGCCAGGCCTTTCCTGAACTGCGACGGGCACAGCCACCGATATGCTGATCAGCCACATGGCTATGGGGATGAGCGACAGAAGTGCAATCACACCGCCGACGATGGGGATGGCCATGGTGATGACCGTTAATATCATCGCCATCAGAAACATTGCCACGATGATCACAAGACCAATTCCGAGCGTGGGGAGGAAGCTGCGCAGGGCTATCTGAATGCAATCGCCAATCGACGGGCGCTTGCCGTTCAAATCTTCGATTGTCGCTCGTACCAGCGCCGCCTGCGCCAGAAAGGCCAAGATCAGGAGCACCAGGCCGGCAATCATCGAAACGGCACCATAGCCCGCCATAGCCGATTGCTCGAAGCTCGCCCCAGGTACTGCTATCTTTGCAATCTGTCTAAAGCTCCAGATGTTGTACAGCAGCGCAGGCAGCGTCGAAAAAAGGCCGACGATGGCGGCAAGTGGGACGAAGCTGCGTCCGATTACCGAAAACGTATTGCTGAAAGCCCTGCCGACGCTGAACCGTTCCGGCCGCTCGCTCGCGATTGACGTCATGTTACATTCCCCCCGACTAATGGTTACCCGAAATCAGAAAGTATAAATCACCGATATTGATACTTGCGGTTGCCGCCGCTTGCAATTGCCTTGGCGTATTGCCAGTGTCGGCTCGCGAACCGCAGGTTGCAGGGGGGCGAGAAGGTGACTGCTGCACAGCCGGACGCTGCGCAAGCCGAATGGCTGGCCAAACTGCACAAGCAGTTGCTGTCGGACGATTCGATCCAGTTCGACCTGCCGGCCTACAGACCACCCGAGACACCCGAATGGCTGAAACCGCTGGGCGAGTTCCTGAAATGGCTCGGCCCGTACATGATCTACCTGTTCTGGGGCGCGGTGATCACAGGTGCCGCAATCATTCTGCTGCTGATTTTGCTTGAGGTGAAAGGCGTCGCCTGGCGCCTGCCTTGGTGGCGCAAAAAGAGCGTGACCGAGGCGGAAGCGACATGGCACCCCGACGTTGGCGCCGCGCAGGTCCTGCTGTCGGAAGCCGATGCGCTCGCCGCCCGGGGCAATTACGACGAGGCGGTGCATCTCCTGCTTCGCCGCAGCGTTGCCGACATTGCCGGCCGCCTGCCCGACTTCCTTCGCCCGTCGCTGACCGCGCGCGATATCGCGGGAGCGGCGTCGCTGCCAACGCGGGCGCGCAGCGCCTTTACCCAGATCGCGCGCATCGTCGAGGCAGCGTTGTTCGCGCGCCGGCCGGTCGGGCCGGAAGGCTGGCAGGAGGCGCGCAGCGCCTATGAGCGATTCGTCTTCAGGGATGCCTGGACGTGAGTGACGCGACAGCCGACATCGCCCAGCAGGAACCGTTCAGCCGCAGGACGCTGTTCTGGGGCATTTTCGCCAGCCTACTCGCGGCCGCGGGCTTCTTCCTGTTGTCCACCTATGCGCCCGACTTTCGCCAGCCGAGCGCCGGTGGCGCAACGCCGCTGTCGAAGAGCGGCATCGGCTATGCCGGCTTGGCGCAATGGCTGAAGCTGACCGGCAAGGCGCCCGATATGGCGCGGTCCGACAGCGATCTCGAGACCGAGATGCTGCTGATCGTCACCATTTCGCCCGACAGCGACCCAGATGCGCTCGCCAACATCATCAAGCTTCGCAAGGGCCTGGATACGCTGTTCGTTCTGCCCAAATGGGCGACCTTGCCGCTGGCCTTGCGCGAAGGCTGGGAGATGAAGATCCAGCGACTGCCGGATGTGGTGGTCAACGACTGGCTCGGCCGCATCGCCAAGGCCAAGCTCGGCGAAGGCGAAAGCACGGCCAAGCAACTCGACGTCTCAGGGCAAATGGTCAGCGTTCCCGACCAGTTGCAATGGGTGGCCGACGAACACCCGCTGATTGCCGCCGGCAACGGCAAGGCCGTGCTGACCGAGGTCGAAGACGAGCGGTTCTACATTCTGACGGACCCCGATCTCATCAACAACGCTGGCTTGAAAGATCCCGACAAGGCGGCGGCGGCGCTCAAGCTGATCGAGCTCCTCCAGCCCGAAGAGGGTGCCGTCATGTTCGACCTGACGCTGCATGGCGTCGGGCGAAAATACGATCTCGCCAAGCTTCTGGTCGAACCGCCTTTCCTGGCGCTGACGCTGACCATCCTGGCGGCGGCGGCACTTGCCTTCCTGCATGGCCTTGGCCGGTTCGGGCCGCCACGGGCCGAGCCCCGGCCCCCTACCCCGGGGCACAACCCGCTGGGGGGGAACCACCGCGGCGGGGTTAGACGCCCCCACGCGGCGGGCGGGAGATTGGAGCCCGCTCCGG
>NZ_JAMYMJ010000071.1:0-19888 GCF_040318435.1 Mesorhizobium sp. M1143
AGACGCCGAGCATCGCGATCGCCAATTTTCCCAGGTTAGCCATTGGTACCTCCACTGTTCAATGGACAAGGGCTCAACATCACAAAAGTTCCGACTGGCGACGATCTAATTGAATAAGGGCTGGCGTATCGACACAGACGTGAGCGGTCGTCCCTAAAGCGGCGTGTTGTCGTTGGCCTGCCGGGCGGCTTCGGCCTCGGCGACGTCGATCGTGCAAAGCTCGTTGCCTGCCTGATCGCGCATCCGTACCAGCCATCCAGTCAAATCGTCGTCGCCGGGTTGCAGGGACGAGCAGGTCGATCGCGCAACGGATCGCCTCGGCGCGAGCAGCCTCAAAACTTGGCATCACGGCAGGCGGAACCTGGCGAGCCTGGTCGCCGTCGCGATATTCGAACGTATAGACATTGCTCTGCCGGCCGCGGACATTGCCGGATTCCGGTGTCCTATTGAAACCGCCAATTCTATCGACAGGCATTTCGAAGGTCGCGGTCTGACCAAGCAGGGCTTTTGCACGGTCGATTGCCCCCAGCGCGCCGTCGGCGACGTCGCCTCGCGCCATTTCGACCGCGATAGATTCACCCCCTGGCCCTCAAACACCACTCTAACAAGAGGCAGGCCGGAAGGCGCGGCCGCCTGTCCAATGTTGATTCCGACGATATGCATGGGGATACCTTTGACGCTCAGTTTCGCACTCTCAGTGCTTTCGCTGCTCGTGCTCATCCGCGCGGACGAGATAGTCGCTAGCTGCGGCCAGTACGGCCAAGAACGCAGCGGCATATCTGGCAAACCCGAAGGCCTGCGCGGCGGCCAATTTCGCACCGCGTGCATGCTCGGCGATAAATGCATCCGTCGCATCCTGAACTTCAGCTCCAGCCTTGCCGAATAGGGTGCGCTCCTTGGCTGTGGGCTCAAACGCCTTACCGATTATGTGGCCGAGCAGCAGGCCACCCGCAGATCCAGCGAGCACCTTGGCCCGAAACAGGTTTGTGATCGCCTTGCGCGGATGGGCTTCATAACGAATTGACGCGGCGTCGGAATGCGAGGCGCCGGCGACCTTATCTACAGCTATATCGTCGGCGCCTGCCGGGCCATGCGTGCTTCGCCTGCCGGCGTCAAACACCGCAACTGCACCCAGTGCGACCGCGGCAGCAGTGCCACCATTATTCTTGACGGCGTCCGACACACCGCCTAGCGCCTTCGCCACCTTCTGCTTCGCGTACCGGGTGGACGCATCGACCAGATTTCGGGGCTGCAGGCGCCGGCTTATCTCGCTGACAGGTTCAAACAAAGCCTGCCGCTCTGTGCGGCTTTGCAGCATGATTTCGCGCATCTCTTCACTGGGTTGAGCCAAAACGCATCCCCTGTTTCAATGCCGCGATGTCAGTGCGCACCTGGTTGACGGTTTCGACAGGTGTGATGGTCCATCCCGCGAGCGCTCGCTTCGCAAGATAGAGAAACAGCACGCCGCCTACCCCCAGAAGCGCTGCGACGATTAGGCAAGCTACCATCGGACCGACACCAAAGTGGATCATAGCGAGGATCAGGAACTGGACCATGGCGAATGCAGCCAAGACAAAGAGCACCAGTGCGGCGATGCCGCACGCGCCTGACGAGACGATCGTAGACGTCTTAACCTTCATCTCGGCTTGGAGAAGACGAAGATCGAGGCGCATCAGCGAAGCGAGATGGCTATACCCTTCGCTGAAAACGCTTCCCAAGGGTCGGAGATTGGAACCATCATCCATCTGGAACGCTCTTCGTGTCAGGACCGATCGGAGCTTCGCATGATCCGGGTCAGCACAACGCCGGCCAGGATGCCTACGCCGAAAAAGGCCGCCGGTTGGCGCTGGGCGAATTTCGTGACCGAGTCGAGCAGTTCACCCACGTTGCGGTCCCTGATATCCGACGAAATCCGTTCGACACCTTCGGCCGCGCTCCGAACCATGCCTGCAACCTGCGGAGATTGCTTCTCGATTCCATCAGCCGCCTCCTTCACGGAATGGGCAATGTTGGCGATCGCGTCGGCGCCGGCGGTCTTGTTCGACTCCACCGCTTCCTTGAAGGCGCCCGCAGCATCCGACGCAACCGAACCGGCATAATTTTTCGCGTCAGTCGTCACCGAAGCGGCAGCGGTTTTGAGATGCCCTGCGGTTTCGGCAGCGCTCGACTTTAGTTTGCCGAGCGCTTCCTTGCTGCTGTCGGCCACCTCGGCATCGTTAGTGTGTAGCCAGTTCAGGTCGCTCGATGATCCAGTGGGGTCGTTGCTGATTGATGTGTTCACGGTTTTCCACTCCTGTTGTTGTGAAGTGAACTCGGCCAATGGCAACCTGTTCCTGCCTAGAGCGAATTTTCCTGCCGCGAGGTCTCACTAGTAGCTCTAACATGCTATTTTCGATTTGGCCTGCTGCCGGAACAGAGCAGAACTCGGGCATCTGCACCAACCGCTTCGGATCTTGCCGGGCTAACGTCAACGGACTTCCAACCAGCATCTGAAATCTGAGTGCGGAGAACTGCTCCAGCACGCGATGCAATCTTGGAAGCGACGTTCTTGGTGCACCAAAATGCCCGATCCAACGAAGCCCGCTATCGATTTCAGCTACCAATACCTGCCCTACGGAACGCAACTCGACAACGACTTGGCCGAGCTCGTGCGCAGCGCCGACGAAACAATCGACGCGCTGGCCGATGTGCGGCGGGCCGACGGGGCACTGCCGAACGCAAAGGTAACGGTCGACAGTCTTTCTCCGGCCGTCCTGGCGCTGCTGCGTGGCGACGGCCCGACTGGATCAACAGGGCCGACGGGACCGGCTGGCGTCGGCGCGATGGGGCCGAGCGGTCCCGCGCGATCGACGCCCCAACCGCAGCTTCTAAGGCGTTCGACAGAAGGGACGACGACCGTTTTCGCGCGGCTTCGACTGGATCTCTGCTTCCGACATCCGCAAACCATACGCGGATCGCTTCAGAATGGACCGGGTTATTGGGGTATGCTGCATCTGCCAATGAAGGCGCTGCGGCTGCGGAGAGCGGTTGTGTGCGTCAAGCCCGGGCCGCCGGTGAAAGAGATAGGCGTCCCGGGCGATCGGTTGCGATTACGCCCGCCTCGTCGCGCAAGATCTCGTCGGGCAGTTGAGGGCTGACCTGGCGGGGGTTCGGCACGCTTTGGGAACCAACCGCATTAGCTTGTAAGATTTTATTGACAAGGTCCCATGTACGAATATTTTCGATATTTTCAAATGCTAGACCTCTGTCAGTATAAGTTTTGCTAAAGTAAGTATTAATCTTAGATCTGCCTATTTTTTGCGGAGGTGAGAGTGTCTTGATGGCCAAATTTCCGCCGATCGGCTGTCGAAAAATCAGAAAAATGGTCTTTATATTACTGTGGTCCATTCAAATTTATAGCCCAATTCTCAGCTTTATGCGGCTGCGCTGCCGCCCCGCGATTAACCACTCCCGAATGAACACGGTTAACGATTCGCTAATTTAGTTGACTATGTTTTGCACAGGTATATTTTCGAAACGTTGGGATGTGCAATTTGGGCGAGCAATGGGCGATGGTGGCATCAGGCGCGTGACCGCGGTTTCGGGGCGTATCGGATGCTGAACGGCAGCTAATAGCCGCGTAGCACCGCCCAGCAACTCAAAAAGCAATCGACAGACAACAGGAGTGGACGATTCCGCGGAGCGGAAGGTTTGTGACGTTCTCAGGAACGTCGCCCGGCAACGCTATGGCCGGCAGTAGTGTGCGCAGTGCGTAAGGGCGAAGGGGTGGAGTATGGGTAGAACTGTCAATGTTCTGAAACTCGGGGCCGGGAACACCCGAAGGGGCGCGAATTCCAATCGGGGTCGCGCGCTGGTTGCCGGTGGGGCAGGATTCCTGGGTTCGCATCTGTGCGAGCGTCTTTTGCGGGATGGGTACGACGTTGTCGTGTTGGACAATTTCCACACCGGCAAAAGATACAATCTCAACGCCCTCGTGCGCGATCCGCGATTTACGTGCATCGAGCACGACATCGTCGACCCACTGCCCTTGGATCTCCAGGTCGATGAAATCTACAATCTCGCCTGTCCGGCGTCCCCGCCGCATTACCAGGCAAATCCGATCCATACGTTCAAGACAAGCGTGCTTGGTTCGCTGAACCTGCTCGAACTCGCGCGGCGGAACAATGCGAAGATATTTCAGGCTTCGACGTCCGAAGTCTACGGCGACCCCCTGGTACATCCGCAGCCGGAAGGCTACTTCGGCAACGTCAACCCGCACGGTCCGCGATCCTGCTATGATGAGGGCAAGCGTTCGGCCGAGACGCTGTTCTTCGATTATTCGAGAACGTATAGCCTCGATGTCCGCGTCGCACGGATCTTCAACACCTATGGCCGCCGCATGCAACCAGACGATGGCCGCGTCGTGTCGAACTTCATCGTCCAGGCTTTGCGCGGTGACGACCTGACCGTCTACGGCAGCGGCCGGCAGACCCGTTCATTCTGCTACGCGGACGACCTCATCGAAGGTTTTATCCAGTTGATGAACGCACCGAGCGCACCGCAGCACCCGGTCAATCTCGGCAACCCTGCCGAATTCACCATTCTGGAACTGGCGACACAGGTGCTCGAATACACCAACTCACGTTCGAAGATCGTGCATCGGCCGCTGCCGGTCGACGATCCCAAGCAGCGTCGGCCGGACATCTCATTTGCCCGGGAAAATCTTGGCTGGGAGCCAAAGATCAGCCTGAGCCAGGGGCTCGCGCATACCACGGCGTATTTTGACGCCCTTCTCTACCCGAACCGGCGCGTCAAAGAAGCTGCGATGTAATGAGCCGCCCGGCAATCCTGGTGACGGGTGGGGCCGGTTACATCGGCAGCCACACCTGCAAGCTGTTGTCAGCTGCCGGCTACCTGCCCGTCGTTTTTGACAATCTGAGCCGTGGCAATGAGAGATCCGTTGCCTGGGGGCCGCTTGTTGTCGGCGATATCCGGGACCGGGAGGCGCTACAGCAGGCGATCAGCACCTACCAGCCGCAAGCGATCATCCACTTTGCTGCGCTCGCTTATGTGGGCGAGTCTGTTCACGAGCCCGCAGAGTATTATTCGACCAATGTGTCGGGTACCATCGCGGTGCTTGATGCGGCACGCTCGAGTTCTATCGAAAACATTATCTTTTCAAGCAGCTGCGCGACGTACGGCGTGCCCGAAACACTGCCCATTCGAGAGACCTCGGCGCAAAATCCAATCAGCCCCTATGGGCGAACCAAGCTGATGGGCGAGCAGATCATCAGCGACTATGCCAGCGCCTACGGAATGAAATATGCGATCCTGCGTTATTTCAACGCCTGCGGCGCCGATCCCGACGGCGAGCTCGGTGAGTGGCACTCGCCTGAAACGCACCTGATCCCGCGCGTGCTCATGGCCGCATCAGGCACCATCGACGAGATCGAGGTTTTCGGCACAGACTACGACACGTCGGATGGCACCTGCGTGCGCGATTACATCCATGTCAGCGATCTGGCCCGCGCGCATCTGAGGGCTTTCATGCATCTGGAGGCGGGTGGCGAAAACCTGTCGGTCAATCTCGGCACCGGGCGCGGGGTTTCGATCAAGGAGATTCTCCAGGCGGTCACCCGGATGACGTCAAAATCGGTTCCGGTTGTCTTCCGGCCCGGGCGCCCGGGAGACCCGGCGGAGCTCTATGCGGACCCGATCAAAGCGCGCGAACACCTGGGCTTCGTGCCGGAACTTTCCGACATCGATACCATCGTCAGGACAGCCGCCCCGTTCTTCGGGCTGGAGGCCACCGCGTTCACAATTCCGATGCCGACGGCGAGGCGCCGCCGGTCAACTGCGCCAGGAATGCCAAATGCATTGGAGGACATCACCAGCTCGCAAAGCTGGTAGTCGTCCCTGTTTGTCGTTGTCGGGGACGTGGGCTCATTGAGGTGGGTGAGCTTCTCGGCGAGCCTCAACTTTTGGAATCGATCGAGGTACGGATCTTGTCGAACTGCGCGCCCTTTGTATCGCCTTCCTCGAACTTTCGTTGCTCGTCGGAAGGGTCTCCCGGAGAGTGCCGGAAACTGTACCAGACACCGTCCGGATCCTTGCGCTGTTCGAGGGTCCCACTCCGGAAGCGGTGGCTGAAACACGTGCGGATCGGCGCTGCGGCGTAGGTCTTGGACCGCCAGACGAGATCCATGCACATCTTGCCATCGTTGCTCAGATGCCATCTGCCTTCGCCGACAGAAGCCGTGTCTTGCTCGGAGGTCCAGGCCCGGACCGGTCGATCCTTCTGTCCGAAATAGGCCGCTCCGTTATCCCATATCCACGTGCGGTCAGCATAAACAAGCTGAAGTTGGAAAGCCGTGGGAACGGCAACGGCATCTGCAGGGCCGCTGTCTTTGGGACCAGCTGCGTGCGCGGCTCCGCAAAGCGCCATCTGGCACCAAATGGCCAGGACGGGCGCAAGCGAGATGGCAAGTCGATGGCGCCTCGCCCGGCTCGCTGACTCAAATGGCAATCCGGTCCTGTTCGTCATGCTGAGCGGTCGCATTCAATGTTCGCTTCCCAAGCGGGCGTCGACCAGCCGAGCATACCGCAAGAACGGGCCCGGTCCGTCCTGCGCTGACAAGTGGCTCCACGCTGCAACCGTCAGTGTTTCGCATGCTAGTGAGTACCCCTCGAAGATGTCAACCGGTAGGACGGTCAGTGTCTGTCGCGGCGCGCACGGGCTGCAAATCGAGGACGACGGTCTGCCACGCGGCACGCTATAGACATCCCTCGACGAACGGGCCGCTAACCCATAGCGAGCCGTTGCTGTACATGGCGGTCCCGTTGTCGTCGGTGTAGCCGTGCGATTGCTCGTCGACACGCAGCCTGGTGTTTGGCACCAACTGACCGTTCACCTTGACGCTCTTGATGAACAGATTGCGATCACCTGCCTTGCCGTCTCCGCCCCACAGGTCGTTGCTGTAGCGAAGCTCGATCGTCTTCGGGTTAGGCACGCTGCTGAGATCGATGTGGAACGGCTTGGCCAGGGTTGACGCCTGCATCAGCTCCGCCATGGCGGCTTCCGGCGTCGAAGCGACGCTTTCCTTGCCCGGGACGTCGATCTCGGCAGTGGTCTTTCCGTCGACCACGACGTCGAACCGAGGCGCGCCCCGGAGATTAATGCCGGCAGCGTTGACCTCCAGACTGGTGATGGCGCAACGTCCTGTCTCTTTCGCCGCGGCGGCCACCAGGTCGGCCACGCGCTCTCTCTGCGATTGCACCCATCCGGCGATGGGCTGCAGCAGCGCGTTTCGATCGCCGGCATCAGTGAAGAGGTTGGTTCGCTCATCGGAATCGGCCTTGAGGTCGTATTCCTCCACCTTGCCGGTGGTCGCGTTGAAGATGACCTTTCGATCGTTCTCGCGATAGCCGAACAGGAAACCGGCCCAGGGATTGAAGAAGAAGGTCTTGTTTGGCCGTTGCTCGCTGAACAAAGTGCGCCCCTGCCACTGCTTGGGCAGCGCAAGTCCGAGTATGTCGAAGATCGTCGGGGCGATATCGACGATGCCGCCGACCGGGTGAGCAACTTCATCATGAAAGAGATGCTTGTTGATCATGATGAGCGGGATGTGGATGTTTTCCTCGTAAATCGCGCTGGCATGAATGTAGTCGCCATGCTCCCCGAACGCTTCGCCGTGATCGCCCAATATGACCACCAGCGTCGAATCGAGCTTGCCAGACTGCTTGAGCGATTCAAGGATCTCGCCAAGGGCCGTATCGCCGACCTTCAGGGCGTTGAGATAGGCATTGAATTTCTGGTCGTCCGAGTAGTGGACCAGCGTGTTGCCATCGGAGGAAGGCGCCATCTTCGAAAACATCGGGCTGTCGGTGATGTAGGGGTAATGGGTCATCGCCGTGAACATGATGCCGAAGAAAGGTTTTGCCTCGTCCTTGTTCATCCAATCGATGATCGACTGCGCCGTGCAAAGGTCACTGTTGTAGTCCATGTTTTTCCACTGCTCGGAGCTGAGCTTGAAGGTCGGGGTGCCGCATTTCTGCCCCCGGTAGTCCTGGACCACATCCAGTCCCTTGTTGAGGAAAAACTCATCGACCCGTTGGAATCGGGAATCCGCGCTCCAGAAAAACCCTGTGCGGAAATTGTTCTTGGACAAGGTGTTGGAGATCGAGTCCAGCGGCAGATAGGGATACCTTGCCGTCATGCCATAATATGAAATGTCGTTGTACATCGAGGTGAGCAGAGAAAATATCGAGTAATGCGTGGACGGTGCGTGCGCATATATGTTGTCGAATCGTATCGAGTCCTTTGCATACCTCTTCATATTCGGCGTGACCGGATACTTGCCGCCAAACGTCTCGATGTATTTGGATGGCACCGACTCCATCATGAAAATCAGCACGTTCTTGATTGGGTTCGGCGTCGGCGCCTTGAAGGTCGACGTTTCCGGCGGCCGCTCGCCGACGCTGGCGACATCCGGGTCATTGGTGCTGGCATTCATCGTCAGCACGACCGGCGTTGGATTGAGCAGGGCCGATTTAACAAAATACAGGATCGGATTGTCGATCTCGGCCGCCGGCAGCGCTTCCGCACGTACGTGGTGTCCACTACCGGCGATGGCAGCGCCGACACACACAACGAGCACGCCCAGGAAGGCCCCGTAGCCAGCGGCGCTCAGCCGCTGGCACAAACTGGCCGCGGCATAGCCAAGAATGAGCACCAGGATGACGGACCCGGAAAGGGTAGCGAAGTCCTTGATGTTGAGCGCGTCGCCCATCGCGTTCCTGGCATCGGCATTCTGCAGGAAGTCGCCATAGACCAGCCACTGGAACGTGAACGGTTCGCCCAGCATTTTGACGAGATTGATGTTGGCAAATCCCCAGCCCAGAGAGACCACGATAGCAACATAGAAGAGCAAGACGACGATTGCTGAGCCGAGACGGCTCGCCTTTGCCAGGAACAGCAGGATCAAAGTCGTCATAGTCAGGGACGTAACGACAATCAGGTCATAGTAGCTCGATGCCAATCCCTTGGGGACGGCCGCCAAAAGGCCTAAAACCGTGGTTTGCGGATCAATGATTGCGCCGCGGTAGACACCCAAAAGCAGCCACGACAACAGGCCCGTGCAGATGACCCGCAGGCTCCTGCGCCGGAAGCGCACATTCTTCGCCGAAGCGGTCCCCGCCTTCGACTGCGTAAGGCCGCTCTCAGGTCGGCTCGCCGACCCCCTACTGCCGCCGATGCTCATACAAACTACCCGCCGCCAGTTTGCGCTTCGGCCCCAAACAATGGCCGACAGCCTTCAAACCCCCACCCGCAGAATCGGCTTGCGCTAAAAAAGAGTCAATGAAATGGAGCTTGCGTTAACCACGTCTCTTGAGAACTGGTTAATCCACGCGATAATCGGCGAGGCGTTGTGCCCAGGTGAGCTGTTCCATCAACTGGGCACCCGCCATATGAATTGACGAACGGCGGGCGCCGTCGACCGCCCGCCGTCATGACGTTTCAGTACTGCGCAGGCAATCAGCCGCCGCGCAGACGCGTTGGGCTCAGGCTCGCGACGGTCATGCCCTGCTGTTGGGAAGGACACGTCGGCAGAAAGCGGCTCGCATCCGCGTATGTCATGGTCGCGATGGAGCTCTTTAGCCCCCCACGCTTGGCGATCCAGCCGCGAACCCAGCCAGGGTAGTTTTTCATCATGAAATTCGCGGCCACCTGATTGCCGCGCGCAGAAACGCCATACGGCAGGTGAAAGCCGAACGACGCGCTCTGCGTAATGCACACCTTGCTCTTGGGCATCGACAGATAAAGCGTGCAGGCCGAGTCGCACGAACCGTTGAACCGCACAAAAGTGCCACTGCGACGCATTTTTAGCGCACGAATGGCATAGTCGATCACATAGCCGCCGCGATCGCCACTGATGGTCTTGACGTTGGCCGTGCCAAGGCTGATGCGCGGACGCAGCAATTCTCCTGCGGAGCTTGCCGAGACCAGTGCGCCGATCAAACCGAGCGCACCGAGAAACTTCATTGTCGTTTTCATTTGCGCCTCCTGCTATGCCGTCAATGACTAGCTGGGAGGCGTAAAAATTGAATATTCCGTGTCGCTAAATTTGAATCAGTCGATCGATTATGCAGTCGTTTTAGAACCTGATTGACGATTTGGTTTACCAATGACGCAGAAGCATGATCACTGAAAAGTAAACCTGTCGCAGGCATCATTGCAGATGACTGTGCTGCGTAGCGCAATCGGCGGATTTGGATCAGAGGAAGTCGGATGGCCGTTGGTGGCAAGGAGCGGAGGAGGTCAAAGGAAGGCAAGCCTCGCCGCGTCTGCGTCGTGACGAATGCAATCGACCATGGCGGCGAAGATGGCGCCATGGTCGAGTTGGCCAGGCTTTTTGCCGAAGAGGGGGACGACGTCACCCTGCTATGGGTTCCAGGCAGGGATGCTCCAACGGAGGAGGCCGCGCGCCACCGCGAGCTGGAGGCGGCATCGGTGCGGCTGGTCATTCTCGACAAGTCCGATCAGCTGCTTCCTTGGCTGACGACACCCGAGAGCCGGTCCGCCGCTGTGCTGCATTATCTCGAACGGTCCGGCCACGATTTGGTCTACGCGCCCCTTGAGGGCGGGCTGCCTTACTACACGCTGCTAGCTGTCGAGACTGCGGCTTTTGCCGCGCCGCCGATCGTGGTCGTCGCTCACGCTCCGGAAGAATGGGAACATGAAGCCGACAAGGCGTTCTTCGACAGCGCCGAGGTGATTGCCGTCGCCTATATGGAGAAATACTGCGCCGAGATGGCGAACCGGACGATCTGTGTGTCCGCAGCCTTGCGACACTGGATGTTGTCGAAGGGTTGGAAGGTGAAGAAGGCGATCGTGACGCCGATGTTGCCGCTGCAGCATCGTCTCGCTCCAGCCGGTGTGCGATCGTCGACGGGCGGAGAACTTGCCGTCTTGGCCGGATGGCGCTTCCGCGATGGCCTGACGCTGCTTTGCGACGCGCTCGACATCATAGCGCCAATGGCGCCAAAAGGGCTGACGGTCACCGCATTCGGTCCATTTGGAAAGATCATGGGCGAGCACAGCGGTGGACTGCTGCTGAGACGCGCCGAGCGGTGGCCGTTCAAGGTCAACCTGTTGGCGCACGCAAGCCCCGCCGCAAAGCTCGACTACGTCGCGCGGGCCGGCGCGATTGCCGTCATCCCCGCCCACGCCGCATCGACGGGCGGCACCGTTGCCGCATGCATCGAGGCGGGATTGCCTTTCGTTGCGACCAATGTCGACGCGAACGCCGAGCGCTGGAGTGCGCAGGCGAGGCAGCCGCGGCTGGTCGATCCTGCCGCCGCCGCGTTGGCGCAGGCCATTTCGGCGGCGCTCGACGACCCGCCTCGCCCACTGCCTGTCGACAGCCCGAGCCAATGTCGGCAGTCCTGGCTGGATACGCGCAACTTGCCGACGCCAACTAGGCGCTGGCGCGTCGACAAAAGTGCCGGGTCGTCACCCCTGGTCTCTATTGTCATGGCTCATCGCAACCGGCCGCTCTATCTTAAACAGGCAATCGCTGCGATCGAAGCGCAAACCTATGATCACCTGGAACTGGTTCTGGTCGACGACGGAAGCGACCTGGATGAAGTCAGGCGATTGCTGGATACGCTGGAACCGACCTTCCGTCAGCGCGGGTGGAAGATTCTGCGCCGACCGCACAAGCACCTCGGTGCGGCGCGAAATGCCGGCATCCGCGCTTCGCATGGCGAGCTGATCCTGTTCGTCGACGACGACAACGCGCTGTTTGCGGAGGCCGTCGATCATTTCGTGCGTGCGATGGCTACATCGGGTGCCGACATCTGCACTGCGTTCCAACTGATCTTCTACGAGGATTTCGTGCCCGAAGATCGCGCCGACGGGCTGATCCAGTACCTGCCTCTGGGTGGTCCCGACGCGCTCGGCCTGATCCATAACGTCTACGGTGACGCGAATGCGATGATGCGCCGGTCTGTCTTCTCGCGGATCGGGTTCTTGATCGAAAAGCCGGGCTACGCCATGCACGACTGGGAATTCTTTGCTCGAGCCTCTCTCGCCGGTCTCAAGATCAGGACGATTCCAAAGCCGCTATACTGGTATCGCTCGAAACCGGATGGCATGTTTCGGACGTCGAACTGGTACGACAACCGGCTTCCCATCCTGGAGGCGTTCAGGTCGAGCCTGCCCGATGGCGCCCGCCTGCTGCATCATTTGGCCATTGCCCAGAACGCGCACCGGTCTGAAATTGAAAGTGCCCGCGAAAACCTGAAATATACCCCCGGCAATCGGAAATATCTGGAGCTTTGCGACATCGAGCCGAACAGCGATGCGGCCATAGAGAAGCTTGCCAGCATTGCTGGGTCGATCGGCCGCCCCGATACGGCTGCCACTTTGCTTGGGCGCCCCGCCACAGACCACAATGCCGCCGACCGTCCTGATGTCGGCGGCGGTTCTATCATTCTCGACTACGACATGCTGCGGAGTGCGCGGTTGCTTACACCCCGCGTCTCGGCTCTCCCGCTGCTGCTTGTCGCACCGGACGACGGCGGGGTGTTCTTGCGTCCGCATGCGGACGGCCCGGTCGCTGCATCGCTTGATCATCATTTTCCAGCCTTCTTCCGGAAGGTTGAAGCATCCGTCGAAATCGCTCATGCCGATGCGCCGGCGATGGATTTTGCTCTCGCCCTTGCTCGACCCGACCAGCCCATAGATTGGCAACAGGACATCGGCAAGCAAACGATCGCCTTCTCAGGCTGGATGAGCATCGAAGACAGATTTGTGCGTCATCACTTGGTGGCAACGCTTCGCACACGAAGGAAGATGCTGCTTTCAATCGTTCTCGCCGTTCGTTTCACCGCAACGTCCAACGGTTTTCCCACGAATGCGTTCTTCCGCACGCTGACACTGTTCAGCGACTAAACGTCGATCCAACCAGGCAAGGGAGATCCGAGCGCAAGCCAGGCCCGTTCATCGGTCGTGCGCGTTAACCACGTTGGTGGAACCTTCCAAGAATGGTTGACAAAACGTTAACAGACGCTAATGTTTCAGTGGGTTGAGTAGGTGGGGTGCGTTATGCGTAGGATTCATTCTCTACTGTTGGGTGGACTTAGTCTGCTGGGGTTGAGCGTCGCTTTTTCTGACGCGGCGCAGGCGAAGACCGAAGTTGGCGTCAAGGAAGCCGAGCTTGCCTGCGAGCAGGCCCTTAAAACCGGCACCATCGAGGCACTTGAGGATTATCTGCACCGGTACCCGAACGCTCCGACAGCCTGCAAGGCGCTTGCTCTCAACAGTTTGGGCCAGTTTGCGGGCGGTGAAGAGGGCAAAGGCCACGGTGAAGGCGGCGGCCGCTACGGCGGATAAGCATCAGCCGGATTTTCCCTCAGTAGTTCGAGCACATCAGGTGGCGTAGTCGCTGCGCTGGTGTTGCATGGCCAGGGTCGAAACGAAACCGGCGAAGGGCTCCGAGGTCTTCATCCAGCCGAGTTCGACGAGTTGCGCGCCGTCACCCCGATAGCAGACGGAGCTTTGGTTCCGAAGCGCGAGTTTCGGATTGCGCTCCAAGGCCTCCATGTAGGCAGCGCGCTCCTCAAGCGTCTTTTCCTTGAGCTGCGCATTTTCACTCAGAGACGACGCTGATTTCTGGCGGAATCCCCAGACGAATTTGAAGTGCAGCAATGCGACGCGCAGTTCGCTGAATCGGACCTTGCTGATCGTGTGCTGTGCGACGTGATAACGCGTGCCGCGCCCCCATTTCACGATCGGCACCTTTGTCAGGCACGGGGGAAAAGTTTGCTTGAACCGGCCGTGCCAGAAGACCCGTTCCCTCACGCCACCGAACATCTGCTCGGGTGGGTACATACCGTCGCGCGGGCGCAGCCATCCCGGCTCCGGGTCGAAGTAGGGTGAAGCTTCAACAAGCGGGATCTTGCCATTATAGCTGTATTCGGCCAACGGGCCATCGGCGTACATGTCGATCATGGAGCCTATGACAGCATCGACGCCGGTCGAATCGAGGTAGCTGCAAAGCTGCTGGAGATTTGCCCGCTCAAAATCGGGATAGACGAGAAGTTCGTCGGCGTCGATCGAAAGGCACCAATGGCCGGTGCCGAACACATTCATGAGCGTGTTGATCCATCGCGGCGGATCGATGTTTTCAGCGAAATGCGATCCTTCCGTGTGGAAGCAGTGGCTGTCCGGCTGCTCCAGGATCAATTCGCGGGTCCCATCCGTGGAGCCATTGTCCAGGAAGAAGAACCGATCGACGCCCAAGCCGCGGTAGTGGTCGAGAAGTTGCCGCAGCAATTGGGCTTCGTTGCGCAGTCCGACAAAGCACAAGATCTCGCCATCGGTCACGTCAATGGGCCGGTCGTCCAGTCGCGCGAGATGTTTTGGGGATCGAAGTTCAACCATCCGAGGTAATCAACCAGTTTACGCGAAAGGCAGGTACGCTGCTGAGAGTCCCGCGAAACGATTATCAAAGTGTTATCCAACTGTTGGCAAGACTGTTTCGAACGAAGCGGGCTGACAAGGGGGGGTCATTGAGCATTGGTTCCAAGGCAGGCGCCATGCCCACGGGCAAGCGACAGGCAAGCCAGAAGCCTCGCAATGTGTGTGTCGTTTCGGAGGTTGAGTTCGGCTCGACGGCGACTGGCGATCACGGGTCGGTAACCTACGCGCTGGCGCAGCATCTGGCCGGAACCGGCGATACCGTGACGCTGCTTTGGGCGCCGAGCCCGCTCGGCAGCCAGCCCGATGATCAGGAAATAGTCAGGCTGGGCAAATGGTGCTTCGACAATTTCCTGGTGCGGCTCGAATTGTTGCCGCCCTCGCCCGAGTTGCTGCGCGGCACGGAGTCCTGCGACAAGAACTCATTGGCCGTCTACCACTACCTCAAGCAGAATGCATTCGACGTTGTCTATTTTGCGCTTGAAGGCGGACTGGCGCATTTCTCCACCCTTGCGAAGCGCACAGGTGTCTTTCCCGATCCTCCTACGATCATCGTGCTCGCACATGAGCCCCTTGTGTGGAAGCTGGAAGCCAATTCACGGGCGGTCGAACGCAAGGAGCAGATGACCATCGCGCACATGGAAAAGAGGTCGGCCGAGACGTGCGACCATCTTGTCATCGCTGGCCAGTCGCTGCTCGACTGGATGGCCAAGGCGGGATGGAAGCTGCCCACCAGCCATCACATTGCTGCGCCCCTCGAGCCGGAGGAGTGGCGTTCCAACTTCGCTGTCGATCACTACAGGCCGCGGGATCGGCCAACCGCCGAAGTGATTCATTTTTCAGGCACAGAGGCGCGCGATGGGCTGACGCTGTTCTGCGATGCGCTCGATCGTCTGGCCGACAGCGGCGTCACCGATCTGACAGTGACGGTAGTCGGCGCGTTTGGTCATGTCCTGGGCGAGCATTCGGGTGGCATGATCGTTCGGCGTGCGCGGCAATGGCCGTTCAAATTGAAGCTCCTGCCCATTCGAGATGAGCCTGACATCTATAGATACCTGCGGCAGAGTCATGCTCTGGTGGCGATGACGCACTCAGCGGCTCAGCTGCCGCTGGAAGTGATGACGTGCCTTAACGAAGAGATCCCGTTCATTGCGACAGATGTCGGCAGCATTCGTGACGTGCTCCATCCGAAGTCGGCCGATGCCGTCCTGATGGATGCGTCGGCCTCCGCCATCGCGGCCAAAATTGCGTCTGTGCTGGAAAGCCGATCGTTTCGTCCGGCAAAGCCCCTGCAAAAGCGGGAAGCGCTCGAGAAAGCCTGGAGCGGGCTGCACGCGAAATTCTCCCGCGAACCCGGCAAGGTCTCCAGTCGCAGGCGGAGCCAACGGCCGCTCGTTTCGATCATCACTGCGCACTACAACCGGGTGCACCTGTTGCCGCAGGCGATTGCCTCGGTTCGACGCCAGGACTACCCCAACATCGAATTGATTGTCGTCGATGACGGCAGCACCGATCCCGATGCAATCAACCTGTTGGCGGAACTCGAACCGGAGTTCGAGCAGCGAGGATGGCGGATCATCCAGCAGAAGAACGGCTTCCTCGGCAAGGCGCGCAACACCGGTATCCGCGCCGCCAGGGGTTCGCTGATCCTGTTCCTGGACGACGACAACGTGCTGTTCCCAAACGCCGTCAGTACGTTCGTCGCCGGCATGCAAAATTCCGGCGCCGATATCTGCACGACCTTCGCCAAGTGGCTCAACGAGCCCTTCGTGCCGCCGGACACCAGGAGCGGCTATGTGCTCTACTTCCCGGTCGGCGGGCCGACGGACATCGCCATGCTCAACAATCCGTATGGCGATGCCAATGCGATGTTCCGGCGTGAGGTGTTCGACAAGATAGGTTACCTCAACGAAGAGCGGGGGTTTTCCGCAAGCGACTGGGAGTTTTTCCTTCGCGCGGATCTGGCAGGCCTGGAGATCGTCCCTGTCCCGGAGCCGCTCTATTGGTACCGGTCGGCACCGACGGGCATGAATCGAAATGCCGAGTGGCTGAGGAATCGCAAGCCGATCATCGCTGTCTTTCGAAAGCATCGATTCGCGAAAACGGAAATGTTCGTGCAACTGGCCATCAGCTCGAACACCGACAATCATGAGAAGGAGCTCAATCTCTGGAATCTGGAGCTGCGGGTTAACGACGAGCGGTATCTCAGGTTGAGTACAGGTCCCGCCAATACCGCGGACGCCATGCAGTTGCTGGCCGAGATCGCGGCACGCGAAGGCAGGGCGGATACCGCAATTTCGCTTCTCGCCCGTGCAGGGCGAAGCGACTTTGCTGTGGGTGTGGTTGAAATACTCAACGCTGCGACCGGAGAGACGGTGCCCGAGTTGAATTCCTCGCTGTACCGCGAGCAGTATCTTTCCGCCGAGCCCATGCGCCTGGCTCATGTCGGTTCGTATCCGGATGCCGATCCGGACCTGCTGAGCTATGTCGAACAGTCTCCAGACCAGTTGTTCCTCGAAGCAAGGGGCAGCAATGTCACCATGGCTTTGCTGAAGGGAGTCTGCCCGCCGGGCACCGTAGGCGCGACGTGTTGGGTTTACCTCGACGAGGAACTGACGGGCTCTGCGCAGTTTCAGCTCGCGATCGTAGACGCAGAAAACCAGACCTTCAGCAATCTCGCCCGGCTGCTTGAGGTTGGCAGCGGGAGCGGTTGGGCTGATGTCAGCCGACGGCACGAGGCGCGTGAGATAGGGGCGATGGTCAGTTCGCCGGCAACCGGCCGACGCGATTTGTTGTTGGCAGTCAAATGCGGCGGCAGCCGCCCGGAGGCGCGCGTCCTCGGCGGCTTTTCCAGCGTCCATATCCGCCATGTCGTTTCGAACGATGCCTGGCGCCCGCGCCTCAACGCACCCCAACAGCGCCAACGCACGCGCCGAATGACCAATGATGATCTGAAGCGTGCGGCGCTTGTGACGGATTATCCCTCCGAGCTGCCGACGCTGCTCATCGCGGGCGACAATGGCGGTATATTCCTGCGGCCGAACACGCACGGTCCGGTTGTTGCCGCCCTCAATTCGGCGTTCCCGGCCTTTGCCAGAAGTGTCATCGCGACAGTGGAGATCGCCCACGATGAAGCATCCCCATTCGAGTTCGCCATGGCGCTCGGCAGGCAAGAAGAAAAACTTGTGTGGAAACACGATGCACCTGTCGGCGCGCTGTCATTCTCGGGATGGACGCGCGTCTCGAGACCGTTCGAACTGCATGACCTGAAAGTTTCGACCCGGGAGGTCGATCGCAAGTGGCTGACGATCTACCTGGCAATCCGGCTGCCATCCGGCTCGAAGCCGATGCCGTCCAATGCTTTCTGGCGCAAGCTGTTGCTGGTGTGGGACTGAGGGGCGCGGGTTGTCGGGACGCGGTCGCGCCTTGTCGACGTTTAAGTGCGGTAGTAGATTAAGTCCGCGTGGAGGCGCCAAGACAATGAAGAAATCGCTGGGCCTTGTTCTGGCATTTATTGTCATTACCGGATGCGCAATGTCTTTCGGCGCGGCCGGCCAGGAACGCGACGTGGGGTCTAAATGCACGCAGTGGAATGCACATCGCGTCCTCTTCAAAAAAGGTGACGGCAAGATATCCGAGGAATCCGCGAAGGCCCTTGCGGCTTTCGTCAAGGATACTGGGCACGATTGCGGCTACCGCCTTTACGCAACGGCGAGCAAGGAAGGCAACTACAAAAAAGCCTACGACATCGCTGGTCTCAGGCTCGATGCAACCGGCGATTTTCTCAAGGCGCAAGGCGTCAAGCCCGAAATGGTGCTGGTGCTTTCGCATTGGGTTGACGACGGCGCCGCCGACACCAATACGGCGCGGAGCGCGATACTGTACACGCTGCCAAAGCAAGGCATATCTTGCCGGCAATATGAGAAGCGCAGCCCTGTGCAGGTCGACCTGTTTTTCTATAGCCAGTCCTATGTGATCTCACCGAGGGTCAAGGCCGACCTCGAGAAGTTCGCCGCCAGCATCCGCAACTCACGTTGCAATGTCGAACTGACGGCTCTCGCGGCTACGGAATTCACCGGCGCCGACGCTGCAAAGACAAACAAGGAACTGGCCAAGCAGCGCCTGAAGGCGGTCGAGGATATCTTAACCGCAGCCGGGATCGAAAGCGATCGTCTGGTAGACACGAAAGTGGAGTACGTTGGCGACCAGAAGCCGAACGGCGTTCGCAATCGTCTGGCGACCGCATCCCTGATGTAAGCTTGCCAGATTAGCTGACCCGCGACGGACCCGCAACGATGTGGGCTACGGCGCACCACACCCGACGCTGGACGGCTGGAAGGCCCTCCTCGACCAGTTACTCGCGATCGGCACGGCAAGGTCTATGTCGGGCGTGGGGATTTCCTCCGGGTGGCCGAGGCGGCCCAGCAGATCGCCTATGTCGACAAGCCGACGAGATCGTCACCGCCTATCATCCACGGCGTCAATGACGGCCCAGGGATCTGGTGGGCTTTTCTGCTGGTCAGGTGTTGAATGTGGGCCGATCGTACGTCCGCGATCAATCCGCCGCAGCTCGGCGGCCTTGACCACCCGTTGCAGCCCGCCGACGTCACGAAATGACGGGCGGGCACCAGGAAGTCCCACGGGTTGCCTCTTCACGCCAGCACGCCTGTGCCACCGTCGCTGCCTAAGAGGCGGCGACGGTGGCCGCTTGAAGCAGAACCCGCGCGCCGGTAACCGCGTGGGCAGGCTCCACATATTCCGCCTCGTTGTGGCTCAGCCCGTCACGGCACGGCACAAAGATCATCACGGCAGGCGCCACCCGGGCGAGGAACAGCGCGTCATGAAATGCACCCGAGATCATCTGTTTGTGCGGCAGCTTTAGGCTATTGGCGGCCTCCTCGACGGTTTTGACCATATCGGGAGAGAATGCCGCCCCCGGCATGTCGAACGACCGACTGATCGTAACCGTGCAATGCTGAGCTTCTGCCTCCGCCGCGCACACCTGGCGCAGTTCTGCTTCGATGGCATCGAGCCGCTCTACCCGCGGATGCCTGATATCGACGGCGAAGACCACAGACTGCGGTATGGCGTTGATCGATCCCGGTTGGGCGGGAGCGGAACCTCTTTCCAGCCTTGGCCCGGCTGTCTGTGCACCCTGATGTTGGGCAGCCGGGCCGACGCCCTTCTGAATTCAATTATCGCCGGCGTCGCGGCTAACAGACGAAACCGTTATTTAGTCTGGTCCTCCCTGCCTTGGTGATCTCGCCTTTACAGATTCCAATCCTGGACGCTAAGCCAGCAGCGGCCACTCGCTGCTGTCAAATCAACAAGCCCCAAACATCAGGTCGCGGTTATATACAAAAAAGCCGGCCACCTTTCGGCAGCCGGCCAGTGCAAACAAGGAAGGGAACGTTGCACTGATGGGGC
>NZ_JAMYMJ010000072.1:0-19545 GCF_040318435.1 Mesorhizobium sp. M1143
CCCCCATAGGGTACGCTTTGGTGGGTTGGGTGTCATTTGAAGGCTCGGCGATCAGCATGCGGCGGTCGCGGCCGAGCCACAACTTGACGGTGAGCTTGGCTTCGTTGCCGCCGCGCGGCTCGAATTCCTGGGCATCCTCGAGATCGAGCCCGGCATCGGCAAACCATTCGGAGATCTGGCGGTCGGAAAAGCCCAGCCTGACATGCGCATGCTGGTCGCGCAGGAATTCCAGTGCATGCGGCGCGAAATCGACGATCACCAGCCGGCCCGACGGGCGCAGCAGCCTTGCCGCCTCGCGGATGGCGCGGGCGGGATCGTCCAGATAGTGCAGCACCTGATGGATGGTGACGAGGTCGAAGGCGTCGCGCTCGACCGGCGGCGCGAAAATGTCGCCTTGGCGGACCTGGGCATTGGCGATGCCTGCCTTGTCGAGATTGGCCCGCGCCACCGTCAGCATTTCGCGCGACATGTCGATGCCGACACCGCGCCGGTAGAGCGGCGAAAATATCTCCAGCAGCCGCCCGGTGCCGGTGCCGAGGTCTAGCATCGACTGGAATGGCCGCTTGCCGACCAGCTTGAGGAGTGCGGCTTCCACCGCGCGGTCCGGCACATGCAGCGAGCGGATGTGATCCCAGCTGGCGGCGTTCTCGGAGAAATACTCGGCGGCACGGTCCTGGCGCTTGCGCTTGACCGATGCCAACCGCTCGAGATCGCGCTCGACCTGTGGATCGGCGCCGCGAATGCCAGAGACCAGCCCCATGACGAAGTCGCGCGCGGAATCCGTATCCGACAGCCGGAAGAAGGCCCACGAGCCCTCCTGGTAGCGGCCGATCAACCCGGCCTCCAGCAGCAGCTTCAAATGCCGCGACACCCGCGGTTGCGACTGGCTGAGGATCTCGGTGAGGTCGGACACGGTGAGGTCGCCGCGTGACAAGAGCGCCAGGATGCGCAGCCGGCTCGATTCGGCCGCCGCCTTCAGCGTATCCACCATGGTATCGAGCGAAACATGCATCGGCGCGTTCTCGTTGAAAAAGATATAAACATATGTTTATGTCAGCTTTGGCGGCATAGCAAGGCCTATGTCGCTTCCTGACAAGAAAATGCCGCACACATGATCCCCGCCTGAGAGAACCGCTTTTCCCTGACGATCGGCTGGAAACTTGTGCTAGGGCGAAAGCCATGTTCGAGACGCGCGACGGCGAAAAGCTCCTGCAGGCCGACCCGGCTGACATGCCGGCGGATGGCCATATCGTGTTCATCGGCCGCATCGCCTCGCCGTGGACCACGCGCGAAAGCTGCCCGAAGAACATGCGCGCCGCCCGCGAGACAGGACAGGCGGCCACCGTTCTCATCGACCCACCCTATCGCGACGGCCTGCTTGCGCTGGAGCGGGCCAGCCACATCGTCCTCCTGTCCTGGCTGCATCACGCGCCGCGGGCACTGATTGTCCAGAGACCCCGCCGTGCTGCTGAGCCGAAAGGCGTTTTCTCGCTGCGCTCCCCTGCCCGGCCGAACCCAGTCGGGCTGCATGTCGCCGGTCTGATCGCCGTCGACATCGACAACGGCCGCATCGCCATCGACGCCATCGATGTTCTCGACGGCACGCCAGTGATCGACATCAAGCCCTATTTCGCCTCGACCGACGCCTTTCCCGAGGCGACCATTGCCGGGCGTGACGAAAAATGAGTGCGCCCACCGGCCGCCGCCGCGCCATCGCCAAGGCGCTGACCGCCCTGCTGCCCCTGGCGCCCTATGCCGATATGGAGAAAATCCGCACCGAGGCCGGCGCCGTGCACATGAAGACACTGCCGCCGGGCATCGCGGTCTGGCTGGCGACGATCGCCCATATCAGGCACGGCCATACCGACTATGAAAAGCTGCTGGCCGAGGGCTATGACCGCGACTCGGCGCGGTTCTTCGTCATCGAGCAAACAAATATGGTGCTGACCCGTTGGCGCGCCACGCGCCTGCTCGATGCAGAGGACGAAGAGGAATAACTTCAGCTACCGTCGCTTCAATACGGCAACCGCATTGTAGGGCTGGCCGTCGGCCTGGCCAACCCAGGTCCAGGACAGGTTCCCTTTGAAAAATCGGACGGTGATGCCGCCACCGTCGATGCACTTGTCCTGGCCGTAGCTGATGTTTTCCCGGTATTCCGCCGAACTGTCGTCGCGAGAAATCTGGGTCAACGATCCGCCGCAGCCGAGCGACGGATAGTCGATCGACGCGGCGCCATCGCCGATTGTCATTGCGATCGCCCAATCGGCGCCGGCAGCACCGGCCGGACTTTGATGACCGCTGCCGGTCCAGACGCCGTTGAGCCCCGCCGCGTTGACCACGCAAGGCACGTTCTGAAAGATCGGCGTCAGTTCGCTGCCCGTCTTCTCGCAACGATAGGTCTGGCCGTTCTGGCACAGCGCCTCGCCCTCGCGAGCGCATTGCGCGAAGGCATCGCCAGTGACGAAGACGAGGAAAATTGCAAAGCTGATGGTCCGAAAAGATTTGCCCATTTTGCCCCTCCCGGCCGGATATTTTCAAGCCGGACCATAGGGCATATCGAATGTGCTACCTAGGACAAACAGCGATGGTTGGGTGGCCCTATGCCGCCTGCAGGGGACCACTAGCTTGACTCTGCCGCATCAAGCCGAAGGGACCAATCGCCATGAACCGAAGCGCAGCAGCCGGTAGCATTGTGCCATTGCCGGCTTTGTCGGATCGCCATATCGATCCGCATTCCTATCCCGACGGCGTCGCCTTTCTCGATGGTCAGTATCTGCCGATGTCGCAGGCCAAAATCTCGGTGCTGGATTGGGGCTTTCTGCATTCCGACGCCACCTACGACAGCGTGCATGTCTGGGACGGGAGCTTCTTCCGACTCGACCTGCATCTCGACCGCTTCTTCGCCGGCTTGCAAAAACTGCGCATGACGATCCCGTCCGACCGCGATGGCGTGGCCGAGATTCTGCACAATTGCGTGGCGCTGTCGGGCCATCGCGCCGCCTATGTCGAAATGCTGTGCACACGCGGCGCCTCGCCGACCTTCAGCCGCGATCCGCGCCAGGCGGTCAACCGCTTCATGGCCTTCGCAGTTCCCTTCGGCTCGGTCGCCAATGCCGAGCAGTTGCGGCGCGGCCTGCATGTCGCCATTAGCGACAAGGTGCGCATTCCGCCGGTCTCGATCGATCCGGCGATCAAGAACTACCACTGGCTCGACCTCGTGCGCGGCCTCTACGACGCTTATGACCGTGGGGCCGAAACCGCATTGATTCTCGACTTCAACGGCAATGTCGCCGAAGGCCCCGGCTTCAACGTGTTCTGCGTCAAGGACGGCAGGCTGTCGACGCCAGCCGCCGGCGTGCTGCCCGGCATCACCAGGCGCACCGTCTTCGACCTCTGCGCCGAGGCAGCGCTTCCCACCACGGCCGTCGACGTCAGCGTTGCCGCGCTGAAGGCTGCCGACGAAGTCTTCATCACTTCCACCGCCGGCGGCATCATGCCGGTGACAGTGATCGACGGCGCTGCTGTCGCCGACGGCAAGATAGGCGGGATCACAAAGCGCTTGATGGCGCTCTACTGGCAAAAGCATGACGACCCGGCCTGGTCGAGCCCGGTGCGCTATCCCTGACCGGCGAAGGTCCTGCTCCACACGATGACGTGACCAAAAAGATTCCCCCTCGCCTCTGGAAAATCGCTCGACGCACCGTATATCGCGGAAGCGGAGAAGCCTCCGCTTCCCACTTCACGGCCCGCATGGGCAAGGATTCCACGTCATGACAAGCAAGGTTTGGTTCATCACCGGATCGTCGAAAGGCTTTGGCCGAGTCTGGGCCGAGGCCGCACTCGCTCGCGGCGACCGTGTCGCCGCAACCGCGCGCGATGCCGGCACGCTCGCCGATCTCGTCGCGAAATACGGCGATAATGTCGCCGCGATCAAGCTCGACGTCACCGACAAGAAGGCTGTCGATGCGGCCATCGCCGAGGCGCACAAGCGCTTTGGCCGGGTCGACGTCGTCATCAACAATGCCGGCTATGGCCATTTCGGCGCCATCGAGGAAGTCAGCGAACAGGAAGCCCGCGACCAGATCGAAACCAATGTGTTCGGCGCGCTCTGGGTCACCCAGGCGGCTTTGCCGATCATGCGGGCGCAGGGCTCCGGCCACATCATCCAGATCTCGTCGATCGGCGGCGTCAACGCCTTTGCGTCGCTCGGCCTTTACCATGCCTCGAAATGGGCGCTCGAAGCCTTCAGCCAGTCGCTCAGCATCGAGGTCGCCGAATTCGGCATCCATGTGACGCTTGTCGAACCGGGCGGCTTCTCCACCGATTGGTCCGGCGCCTCGGCCAAGGTCTCCAAAGCGATCGAGGCTTACGCGCCGGCCCGCGCCAAGATGGCGGAACGCCGCGCCAACTCGGTCGCCGGCGACCCCGAGGCCACCGGACCGGCGATGCTTGAAATCGTCGACGCGGCCGAGCCGCCGCTGCGCGTCTTCTTCGGCGATGGCGGCCTGCCGATGATCAAGCAGGAATACGCCAACCGCATCGCGCTGTGGGAAAAGTGGGACTACGTTTCCGTCGAGGCGCAGGGCGCCAAGAAGAACCGCAAGGCGGCCTGAGCGCGTCTTGAAATCCGGCTGCGTCGCCCCGGCGGCGCAGCCCTTGCCCTAGCCCGGTACTAGGATCGATAAATCCACTGCTCGGGCACGCGCACCGAGATCTCTTCCCCTGTTGTCATACGACCCGGTTTCTCGACCCAGGCAACGAGGCCGCGCAGCCGTTTCGCCGCCTTCGGGAAGGCCAGCGCGCCGGCCTCCCGATCGGCCATCCCGGCGTTTTCGGCAATCGAACGTCCGGCAAGGCGGCAAGGTCCGTTCTGCGCATCGACCTTGATCGTCACGCCACTTCTGAAGAACAGCAGCGTGCCTGACGGCAGCATCGAGAGATGCGGCACGCCTTCGATCAGCAGATTGGCGCCGATCCATTCCGGCTTGATCTCGGCCAGCCCCATCCGCTCGGCAACGACGGCGAGTTCATCCGCTGCTACGATTGATATCTGCCGCTCGTTGCGGATTTCGGTGCCGCGCGGATACCAGGGTTCGCGACCGCCGGAACGACGGGTGGCGCCGGCGTGGAAGTCGCCGTTGATGCCTTCGAAACCGAGTTGCAATGCTTCCACTGGGCGCGTCTGGAAGTGATTCGACGGTGCGGCGTAGAGCGCCGTCACCCTGGCTACGAGTTTTCGCGCTGAAATGATCTCGATCGGAGCCTCAGGGAAAAGATCCAGCATGGCTTACTCCTTGTGCAAGGTCGCATTAGCGATAGCCATGAGCCCGGTCCAGTCCAAAGCAATGATGATCCGATCAAGCGGGCTGATGGCAGCCGATCACGATCTTCTTACCGCGGATCGCATATCCTATCGTACTGCGCCGCATTGCCGCCGTGCTGCACCGGCCGCATGGTGAGACAAGTCTGCGGAGGTTTCCATGCGTCCCGGGACTGCAATCGCGCTGCTTTGGCTGATCTGGGTCGTGTCCTGGTTTCTAGCCGCCTTCTGGGCCGACCCGGCGAAAAAGCGTGCCGGCATCCAGGAGGAGTTTCGCTATCGCGCTTTGTGGTTGATCGGCGCGGTGCTGCTGTTCATTCCCGCGCATGGCTATGCCGGCCGGCTGCGATTCTGGTTTCCGACCCTTGCCGAAGCGTGGATCTGCGCAGGGCTTGTTGCCGTTGGCCTGTTGTTCGCCTGGTGGGCGCGGTTGCATCTCGGCCGTCTCTGGTCGGCTTCGGTGACGGCCAAGGCCGAGCACCGTGTCGTCGACACCGGTCCCTACAGAATGGTCCGCCACCCGATCTATACCGGACTGCTTCTGGCGATGCTTGCCACAATGGCGGCCAAAGGCACGGTCTGGGGAATCGCCGGCGCGATTCTTCTCACCATCGGCATCGTCATGAAGGCAAGGCTGGAGGAACGCTTTCTGCGCGGAGAACTCGGCAACGCCTATGACGATTATGCCCGCAGCGTACCGATGCTGGTGCCGTTCATGCCGGCCTGATTACAGCATCCGCAAAAGCGCGCCGCCGATCGAATAGCCGGCGCCGAAGGCGCACAGCACGCCGAAATCGCCGGGCTTCATGTCGGCGTGGTTTTCCGACAGCGCGATGATGGCGCCAGCGCCGGCGGTGTTGCCGAGCCGCTCCAGCACCATCGGCGCGCGGTCATGGTCGACCTCGTGGCCGAAGGCTAGTTTCAGGATCATGGCGTTCATTCGCGCATTGGCCTGATGCAGCCAGAATCGCCTGATGGCTTGCGGCGTCAGCCCGTGCTCGGCGAGGAATTCGACAATGAATTTGTGGCCGGCGACGGTGACTTCCTTGAACACCTTGTTGCCGACCTGTTTGATCAGATTGCCTTCGAGGTTGATCATGTAAGGATCGTCCTGGGCGGTGCGGGTGTGATAGCCCAGATTGGTGCGGATATTGTTCGACATCTGCGTCCAGGTGCGCGTGTCCAGCACCTCGAAACGCCCCGGCCGCCTCTCGCCCTCGCCCAGCCCCTCGACCACCATCGCCACCGATGCATCGCCGAAGATGAAATGCGTCTGCCGGTCGCGGAAATTGAGATGGCCGGTGATGATCTCCGGCGTGACCACCAGCACGCGCTTGTGCGCGCCCGCCCGGACCAGATTGGCCGCAATGTGCAAGGCGGCCGCGGCCGATGAACAACCAAGCCCCATGTCGAAGCCGGCGCCCTTGGTGCCCAGCGCCTCCTGCATTTCGATGGCGATCGCCGGATAGGGCCGTTGCTGGTGCGAGGCCGAGCAGATCACCAGGTCGATGTCGGACGGCTTCAGGCCGGCATGGTCGAGCGCCTTCCGGGCCGCGGCCACTCCAAACTCGGCCTGCAGCGACAGCGCATCATCGGGCCGCGCCGGAATGCGCGGCGCCATGCGGGTCGGATCGAGAATGCCTTCGCGCTCGATCACATGGCGGGTCTGGACGCCCGAGGCATGGACGATGAAGGCGCTGTCGGATTTCTGCAGCAGCGTCTCATCCGTGCCTTGCCGGCGCGCATTCTCGGTGTCGACCCAGGCGTTGAAGCTGGCGACCAGTTCTTCATTGGTGATCTTGGCTTCAGGGATTTCAACGCCGATGCCGCTGATGATGACGCGATGCATATCCAGTCCGTCCATGCGCAGGCGTTGTCGTTCTCATGTGAACGACGAGGGGGCGCGACACAACACTTTTCTCACCCCACCGGTTTACGCCGGCTTAAACCATAGGCTGTGGCGGGATGTCATCGGGAGTGCTACCGGCCCGCTTGGCGACGATGAAAATGCGCGGGAAGCGCAGCAGCACCTTGCCGTTTGCGGTCTTCGGATAGGCCTTGGCAATTTTGGCCGTGTAATTGTCGAGGAATATCTTGCGCTCGCCGGCGTCGAGCGGATCGAGAAACGGCTTCAGCCCCGTCGACTTCACCCATTCGACGATCACCTCGGCGTCGGTCAGCGGATGATTGTAGGCCGTATGCCAGATATCCACCCGGATGGAGAGCGGCGACAAGAGATCATAATAGAACGACACCGCCGGCAGCGGTCCGCGCGCAGCACCTGCCATCTTGGCGGCGAACGGCATTTCGGCGGCCGTCTCGCGCATCAGCCGATGCGACGGCTCAAGCAGATTGTCGGGCATCTGGACGGCGAGCGCACCGCCCGGCGCGAGAAAGCCCATCAGCCGCTGGAACACTACCGGGTGGGTGGGCAGCCATTGGAACACCGCATTGGCGAAGATGACGTTGACCGGCTCGGCCGGCCGCCATGTCGAGGCATCGGCGAGGTCGAAATTGACGCTGGGCAGGCGCGCCTTCGCCTTCTCGATCATGTCGGGAGAGGTGTCGAAGCCGCTGATATCAGCATCCGGCCAGCGCTCGACCAGCAGCTCGGTCGAATTACCCGGGCCGCAGCCGATGTCGACCACCCGGCGCGGGAAATCCACCGGTACCTGCGCGACAAGATCGCGCGCGGGCCGCGTCCGCTCATCCTCGAATTTCAGATATTGGGCGGCGGACCAGTCGGTCATTCAAGCTTTCCTCGTATCAGTTGAGAAATTCGCCGCCCCGGTTGCTCCCTTACCGCGTCAACCTCTTGTACGTCATCCTGTGCGGGTTGACGGCCTCGGGGCCGAGCCGGCGGATCTTGTCCTGCTCGTAATCCTCGAAATTGCCCTCGAACCATTCGACATGGCTGTCGCCCTCGAAGGCGAGGATGTGGGTGGCCAGGCGGTCGAGGAACATACGATCGTGCGAGATGATGACGGCGCAGCCACCGAAATTTTCCAGCGCGTCTTCGAGCGCCGCCAGCGTTTCCGTGTCGAGGTCGTTGGTCGGTTCGTCGAGCAGCAGCACATTGCCGCCGGTCTTCAGCATTTTTGCCAGATGCACGCGGTTGCGCTGGCCGCCGGAGAGGTTGCCGACCTTCTGCTGCTGGTCGCCGCCACGGAAGTTGAACGACGCACAATAGGCGCGCGTGTTGGCCTCGAACTTGCCGAGCTTGACCACTTCTGCGCCGCCGGAAATCTCCTCCCACACCGTCTTTGACGGATCGAGCGCATCGCGGCTCTGATCGACATAGCCGAGCTTCACCGTTTCGCCGATGCGGACAGAGCCGGCATCCGGCGTTTCCTGGCCGGTGATCATGCGGAACAGCGTCGTCTTGCCGGCGCCGTTCGGGCCGATGACGCCGACGATGCCGCCTGGCGGCAGCTTGAATTCCAGACCCTCGATCAACAGCGTGTCGCCAAAGCCCTTCGACAGGCCTTCCGCCTCGATCACCACATTGCCGAGCCGTTCGCCATGCGGAATGACGATCTGCGTATCGCTCGGACGCCGCTTGTCGGCTGCATCCAGCAGGTCCTGGAACGCCTGGATACGCGCCTTGGACTTGGTCTGGCGAGCTTTCGGGCTGGACTGGATCCACTCGCGTTCGCGACCGATGGCACGCTGGCGGGCGTCGTCCTCGCGGCCTTCCTGCTTGAGGCGCTTGGCTTTGGCTTCGAGGTATTTGGTGTAGTTGCCCTCATAGGGGATGCCGCGGCCGCGATCGAGCTCGAGGATCCATCCGGTGACATTGTCGAGGAAGTAGCGATCGTGGGTGATGATCATCACCGCGCCGGGATAGGCGCGCAGGTGTTTTTCCAGCCACGCCGTAGTCTCGGCGTCGAGATGGTTGGTCGGTTCATCGAGCAGCAAGAGGTCGGGCTGACGCAGCAGCAGCTGGCAGAGCGCGACGCGGCGGCGCTCACCGCCCGAAAGCTTGGTGACCTCGGAATCCTTGGGCGGGCAGCCCAGCGCTTCCATCGCCATCTCGACCTGCTGTTCGAGATCCCACAAATTGAGCCGGTCCATCTCGTCCTGGAGCTTGGCGGACTCGTCGGCCGTCTCGTCGGAGTAGTTCATCATCAATTCGTTGTAGCGCTCGATGATGGCGGTCTTGGCGGCGACACCTTCCATGATGTTCTCGAACACCGTCTTGTTGGCATCGAGCGCCGGCTCCTGCGCGAGATAGCCGACGGTGGCGCCTTCGGCGAGCCAGGCTTCGCCGTTCCACTCCTTGTCGAGCCCGGCCATGATCTTGAGGATCGTCGACTTACCCGAGCCGTTGGGGCCGAGGATGCCGATCTTGGCGTCGGGATAGAAGGAGAGATGGACATTCTCAAGCACCTTCTTGGTGCCATAGGCCTTGTTGAGGCCGGCCATGTGATAGATGAACTGGCGTGCCACGCGCGCTTTCCTTGATGATTGACCGAAATGTCGGATTGAATGGAGGTTGGCCGCTATGTAGGCGATGCCGGGCCGAACGGCAATCGCTTTTGCCATTTCAAGCGGGTGTACACCGCACGTTAAGTTTTCCGCCGGTTGTAGGGAGCGTTGAAATCCCCGGTTAACCCTTCAGCGTCAAAACAGGATCGATCGCTGGCCTGTCGCGATCGAAAGTAAAGATCGGACCGAAGGTAGTGCTGAACAGTTTCCTGCTCCTTGCCGAAGCGGTCGTCTACTTCAGCGTCATGGTCACGCTGTTCCGCTTCAGGGATCGCATCGGCCTCGGCGTCTTCGTCTGCGCGCTGGGCGCCATGCATTTCCTCGAAACCTATCTCGCCAGCGTCTTCTATGTCGCCCTGCCCTTCGGCATGGTCTCGCCAGGCTCGGCGGTGCTGTTTTCCGGCAAGCTGGTGATGCTGCTTCTCCTCTACATGAAGGAAGATGCGGCCACGGTGCGCCAGCCGATCTATGGCCTTTTGCTCGGCAACGCCTTGATGATCGGGCTGGTCCTGATCCTGCGCCTGCACGATATTTCAGCCTTTTCCGACGGCAAGCTTCCCGATATCGGTTTCATCGACCAGTTGGGCTGGCTGATGGTGTGGGGCACGACGCTGCTCTTCATCGACGCCATCCTGATCATCCTGCTTTACGAAAAGCTCGGGCGTTATCTACGCAGGGCGCCGTTCTCCCGCATCCTGATTTGCGTCGCCTGCGTGCTCACCTTCGACCAGGCCGGATTTTTCAGCGCCCTGCATTTCGTCGCCGGCGCGCCGATTGCGGTCTTCTTCGGCGGCTGGTTCGCCAAGATGGGTGCCGCTTTTGCCTACAGCGCCATGCTTGTCGCCTACCTCAGATGGTTCGAAACGCGTCAGGTCGTGGCACCACGTGGGTTGTCCGACGTCTTCGACACCTTGACCTATCGCGAGCGCTACGAAGCCCTGGTCGAACATGTCGGCCGCGACGGCCTCACCGGCCTGTTGCACAGGGGACGCTTTGACAGCGACGGCGAACGTCTGGTCGCTGTCAGCCTGCGCACGGCCCAACCGCTCAGCCTGCTGATCGTCGACGTCGACCATTTCAAGTCGATCAACGATCGCTTCGGCCATGCCGAGGGCGACAGGGTGCTGAGATCGATCGCCCAGGTGCTGACCCAGGCGGCCGGCGCACACGATCAGGTTTTCAGGATCGGCGGCGAGGAGTTCGCCATCCTTTGCTCGCAGCCGCATGCGGTCGCCAGGTTGCTCGGAGAAAACCTCCGCCAGGCCGTCAAAGCGTGCGTAAACCGGTTCGACATCAGCGTCAGCGCCGGCATCGCCACTGTCGATGAGACCGTAGGCTCGCTTGCCGATCTCTTCGCCCTTGCCGACGAGCGTCTCTACAGGGCCAAATCCACCGGGCGTGACCGCGTCGTCGGCGAAGCGCATGACGATGCCGAAGACCTCAGTGCCTGGACATTGTCCACACGTGGCGTCAGCGGATAAGGTTGTCAGCTCCGCTTGCGCTGCTGCAACGCGCCGACCGCAACTGAAACGGCTATCAGCGCGATGGCCAGCCATTTCAGCGTGGTGATGATCGGACTGGCGTCGATGTCATAAGCGATGAACAACAGAATGCCGGGCACCAGCAGGCCGCACATGACCAGCATGATGCGGTTGATCTGCCAAGACACTTTTGCTGCCAGCGCTTCGTCACCGGCTTCGCCGACAAGACCGGCGCGCATCTCCCGGGAGATGGCCAACGCGCTCGACAGGCGCATGGAGATCGGCAAGCCGAGCCCGATTATGAGAAAGGCACACGCCGCCAGCAGAGCCGAGAATTTGAGCGCGCTGGTGTCGGCCGGCACCGGAAACAAAAGTGTCGCCAGCGGCAGGAAGACACAGACGATGCCGAGCGCGGCAATGGCGATGAAGATCGCGGCGTTGACCCAAGTGAACAGCTGGTAGCGGCTTGCCCCGATCGGCGCGGCAAGCACGCGCATGCGCGCCCACTCGGCATCGGTATAGGAAAAGCCCGGCCATTCCATGCGGCCGTCTTTTATGGCGGTCATCCCCCTGGCCCAGAAAGCCAGCCGCGCCAGCGCGCCTGATGTCATGCCACTCATCGCCACCCCCGCCGAATGAAACACATCCAGACCATATCACCGCGTCAGTGCCAAGCGACAGACGGATATCTACTGGAACCCGGCCGCATCGACCGAACCCTTCGGACAGCCCGCCTTGGTCGTCGGCGCCGAGGCGAGCATGAGAGTGCCCAGCGAACTGTCGGGGCCGATCGGGCCGGTCAGGCCCAGCGTCAGCTCGCCGATCAGCCGCCTGCCGCTCGACGGATCGACCAGGCAGGAGACACGCACCCGCGCGCCCGCCCCGGCGCCGAAGGCGCTGTCGAAGGTGCTGCGGATCTGGTCCGAAGTCAGTTGCTTGCCGACGTTCCTGGTGAAGAGCTCGCGCACAGGCGAGGCATTCACCGCCCGCATCAGGTTCAGCGCCTCGGCAAAATACTCCTGCTGGCTCTTGCCGTAGCAGGTGCCGTGCTTGATCCATTCATGCCGTTCGAGCTTGGAGGCGGTGCCAGGCATCACCTGGTCGAGTTCGGCGCGCGTATTGGCATCGAGGTTGACCGGCGGCAGGTCGGCCCAATGGGCCGGATTATCATTGGCCTTGTCGCTCGCCGGCACCTGGCAATAGAAATTGCCGTTCGGTTGCGGCCACAGACCATGCAAAGTGAAATGCGACGCGTCGAAACCGCCCGCCGTCTGCGCCTGGCATTCGGGCTTGCTTGCCTTGGTTTCGCAGAAGGCCGGCTGCCAACTCAGCGCAAAGACATATTCGGGCTTTCCCGAAGCCGCAGGCTTGCCCTGATCGGCGGGCGCGGCCGGCTGGGCGGCTGCGCTGCCGCCGGCGACATGACCGCAGCTGATCTTGACCCAGCGACGCTCAGGATCGGCGCCCGGCACGCGGATGAGGTAATGCGTCGGCGCATCCTTGTTGCCGGCCAGGAGGTCGTAGCTCTGTCCAGCCGTTGTCGCGATATTGCCGGGGTTCTTGCCGCTCTTGATCGCCTGCGTCGCTGGACAGGCGGCATCGGCCACGAAGGAGCCGCTCATCTTCACATCGGCACGCGCTAGGCCGACACCGGCCAGCGCCACCAACACCGCACCCCATATCGCCGATATCCGCATTCCAGCACTCCTAGCGTTTCATAGCGCAAGCTAGAAACGTGTGACATGTCAGAATTACGATTTCTTTCGTCCGCCGCAAAAAACAATCGCTCGGTCGATCAGACCCCGCCCTCCTCGACCCGCTTCGTCAACATACGCAGCAGATCAAGCGCTGTCTCGAGCGCGCGAGCCTCGATGCCCTCGCTGATGCGGTTGGCCCAGACATGCTGGCGCGTGCCGATATCCCGGATCGCGGCCCGGCCGGCATCGGTCATCGCCAGGAGCTTCGCGCGGCGGTGCGCCGGGTTGTCCGCATAGGCGGCAAGCCCTTCGGCGGCCAGAATGTCGGCAAGGCGCTGCACGCTCTGGCGGGCAAGCCCCATGTCGCGGGCAATGTCGGCCACCGATTTCGGCTCCTTCAGCACCGCGCCCAGAACCTGCCAGCGCGCCGCCGTCAACCCGGCAGGCTCGGCCAGCCGGTCGGCCGCGTCGAGAAACCCGCCATTCAGCCGGAACACGGCAAGCACCAGGTCGGTGAGCACATCTCCGGCTTCGGTCCTGCTTGTCATTTCTGGCCGGCCTCGATGGTGGAAACAAAAGTGTTGACGGCTTCAGCCACCGCCTCCGGCTTGTCAAGCATCACCCAATGGCCGGAACCGGCGACGGTTCTGTGGCCAATTCCGATGCGCAGCCGAAACAGGGCCGCCGCATTGTCATTGGCCTCCGTGGCCAGCACGAAGATCGGCCCGTGATAGGCATGGAGCGTCGGTTCGGGATTCCATTCCGCCAGCGCCTTGCCGACGCCTGCCCGAGCCGCCGGATCGACCACCGCCGCATCGGCCAGCACCGTTTGACGAACCGCTTCATCGGAGCCGGCAATCGAGGTGTAGTAGGCTTTGAGGACATCGAGGCCTTGCGGCCCCGCCAGATCGCGAACGAAACCGTCGCGGATCTCCTTTGGCAACGCACGCGGATCGGTCGCCGGATCGACCAGCAGGATGCCGGCGACCCGGTCGGCATGGCTGGCGGCATAGGCAAGGGCTGCGCCACTGCCGCCGCTATGCGCGACCAGGACAAACCGTTGCAGCCCGAACGCATCGGCCACGGCGCCGATATCGTCCGCGCGTCCGTCATAGCCATAATTCGCATCGGCTGCGGGCGCCGATGCGCCATGGCCGCGAAAATCGAAGGCGACCGCCTCACGGCCACCTGCGGTGAGCTGCATCACCCGGTTCCACTGTGTGGCGCGGCTGCAATCGCCATGCGCGAACAGGATCGGCAGGCCGCCGCCGGATTTGATGTCGTAGCCGGCAAGCTGGCCCTGCGGGCCGGCAATGGTTGAGGTCTTCATGGTCATCTCCCTGGTTTTGCTGGATGCAATGCCGGGCAGGAGCATTGCGGATGACAGGCTCGCCAGCAGAAACGCGCGGCGCGAAACGGTCGAAAAGGTTTTCATGCTCATGCTCCCCATTTTGACAGTATGCTGTCATATAATCAAATTGACAGCATACTGTCAATAGCCCTCCCCTTGACGCCGGTCACGCCGTCGCCCAACAGTCGCCGACGGAGCGAGAGATGGCATTTGACGAGCAGACGACGCTGGCCTCACCGACCGGGGCCACGCTCAACCTCTATGTGAAGCACGCGAGCGGCTCTCCACGGGCCGTCGTCCAGATTAACCATGGCTTGGCCGAACACGCCGCGCGCTATGCCCGCTTCGCGGATTACCTCAGCACCCGCGGTTTTCACGTCTACGTCCACGACCATCGCGGCCATGGCGCGACCAAGGCGCCCGATGCCCCGCTCGGCAGGTTCGCCGGCACAAGCGGCCCGGCCAAGGTGATCTCCGATGTCGACGCAGTCCACGATTTGATTGCGAAGGAGCAGCCCGGCCTGCCGGTCATCCTGTTCGGCCATTCGATGGGTGCGTCGGTGGCGCTCAACTACCTGCTGGCGCACTCGCCGCGCGTCCACGCCGCGGCGATCTGGAACGGCAATTTCTCACAAGGCCTGCTTGGTCGGCTTGCACTCGCCATCCTCGCTTATGAGCGCTTCAGGCTCGGCTCCGATGTTCCCTCACGCGTCTTGCCAAGGCTGACCTTCCAGACCTGGGGCAAGGCGGTGCCCAACCACAAGACGCCGTTCGACTGGCTGTCGCGCGACGAGGCTGAAGTGGCCAAGTACATCGCCGACCCGCTGTGCGGCTGGGATGCCTCGATCTCGATGTGGCGCGATGTCGTGGAGATGACGCAGAAAGGCGGCAAGGATTCCGGCTTTGCCGGCATCAGGCGCGACCTGCCCGTCAGCATCGTCGGCGGAGAGAAGGATCCGGCCTCCGACTATGGCAAGGGCATCGATCATCTCGCCAAACGCATGCGCGCGATGGGCTTTTCGAATCTGGTTTCAAAGGTTTACGCCGACACCCGCCACGAAAGCCTGAACGAGGTGAACCGCGATGTCGTCATGGACGATTTCGCTGCCTGGGCCGATAGCGTGCTCAAACGCTGAAATCGCTGGCCCACCGCAAGGCCCGTGACAGCGGCATCCCGGGTTGATAGAGGCTGCGGTTCCGACCCGTTTTTGGTGATTTATGGCTGAACCTCCGCTGAAAGGCGTCCGCGTCGTCGAACTCGCCCGCATCCTGGCCGGCCCGTGGGCAGGACAATTGCTGGCCGATCTCGGCGCCGATGTCATCAAGGTCGAGAGCCCCGATGGCGGCGACGATACCCGCAAATGGGGTCCTCCCTTCGTCATGAGCCATGATGGCGAGAACCTGTCGGCCGCCTATTACCACTCCTGCAATCGCGGCAAGCGCTCCATCGCCGTCGATTTCTCGACGCCCGAAGGGGCCGAGACGGTGCGCCGGCTGGTTGCCACGGCCGACATTCTGATCGAGAACTTCAAGCTCGGCGGCCTCAAGAAATACGGGCTCGATTACGAGAGCCTGAAGGCGATCAATCCAAAGCTCGTCTACTGCTCGATCACCGGCTTCGGCCAGGATGGGCCTTACGCACCCCGCGCCGGCTATGATTTCATCATCCAGGCCATGGCCGGCATGATGTCGATCACCGGCGAGGTCGGGCGCGAGCCGCAAAAGGCCGGCGTCGCTATTTCCGACATCTTCACCGGCCTTTACTCTGTGATCGCCATCCAGGCAGCGCTTCGCCATGCCGAAAAGACCGGCGAAGGCCAGCATATCGACATGGCGCTGTTCGACACGCAGATTTCCGCACTCGGCAACCAGAACCTCAACTATCTCGTCTCCGGCAAGGCGCCGGTGCAGATGGGCAATGCGCATATGAACATTGCGCCCTATGAGGTTGTCCCGGTCAGGGACGGCCACATCATCCTGGCGGTCGGCAATGACGGCCAGTTCGCCAAATTCTGCGCCGCAGTCGGTCTCGACCATCTCTCAGCGAATCCCGATTTCGCCACCAATCCGGCCCGCGTCGCCAACCGGGTGAAGTTGCGCGAGCACTTGATCGAGACGCTGAAGAATTGGGATCGCGACCCGCTGCTGGCCAAGCTCGAAGCGGCAAGCGTGCCGGCGAGCCCGATCAACAATATCGGCCAGATGTTTGCCGACCCGCAGACGATCGCACGCGGCATGCGCCTCGACCTCGACGATGGCCATGGCAATCGTCTGCCCTCGGTACGCGCGCCCATGGTGATGTCCGGCACACCGCTGGTCTATGAACGCCCTTCGCCACGCCTTGGCGAACATACCGAAGAAATCCTTGCCGAACTGGAGAAGTCTGGACGATGAAGACCGGTGGACAACTGATTGTCGACGCACTCGAGGCGAACGGCACCGACCGCATCTTCTGCGTGCCCGGCGAATCCTATCTCGCGGTGCTCGACGCATTGCATGACTCGCCCATCCGCACCATTGTCTGCCGACAGGAAGGCGGCGCCGCCATGATGGCCGACTGCCAGGGGCGGCTGACCGGCAAGCCCGGGATCTGCTTCGTCACCCGCGGCCCCGGCGCCACCAATGCATCGGCCGGCATTCACATTGCCATGCAGGATTCGATACCCGTCATCCTGTTCATCGGCCAGGTCGCCAGCCACGCCAAGGAGCGCGAGGCTTTCCAGGAGGTCGACTACAAGCGCTTCTTCGGCGACATCGCCAAATGGGTGGTGGAGATCGACGATGCCGCGCGCATCCCCGAACTCGTCACCCGCGCCTTCGCCGTCGCGACATCGGGCCGCCCCGGCCCCGTCGTCGTCTCGCTGCCGGAGGACATGCTGACCAGTCTTGTCGACGCGCCCGCGGCCTTGCCGCACACGCCGGTCGAAACCCGGCCCGGCGAAGCCGAACTCGATGCTTTGGAAAAGCTTCTGGCCAAGGCCAAGCGTCCCTTCGTCATCCTCGGCGGCACACGCTGGGACGAGGAAGCGGTGGCACGTATGCGCACCATTGCCGAGGCCTGGTCGCTGCCGGTCGGCTGCTCCTTCCGCCGCCAGATGCTGTTCGACCATCTGCACCCGAACTATGCCGGCGATGTCGGCATCGGCATCAACCCGAAGCTGGCCACCGCCATCAAGCAGGCCGACCTGGTGCTGCTGATCGGCGGCCGCATGGGCGAGATGCCGTCCTCCGACTATACGCTGCTGAAGAGCCCTTACCCCGACCAGACGCTGGTCCATGTCCATGCCGATGCCGGCGAACTCGGCCGTGTCTACCGGCCGACCCTGGCGATCAACGCTGCGCCGTCAGCCTTCGTCGAAGCCTTCGCCAAGCGCAAGCCAACGTCCACGCCAGCCTGGGCGGATGAGACAGCGAAAGCACACGCTGCCTACCTCGACTGGTCGACGCCTCCTGAGACCGGCCCCGGCACGGTCCAGATGGGGCCGATCATGAACTATCTGGAAAAGATTTTGCCCGATGACGCCATTTTCACCAACGGCGCCGGCAATTACGCCACCTGGGTGCACCGCTTCCACCGCTTCCGCCGCTTCGCCACCCAAGGCGCGCCGACCTCCGGTTCGATGGGTTACGGCACCCCGGCCGCGGTCGCCGCCAAGGCGCTCCATCCCGACCGCACCGTGATCGCCTTTGCCGGCGACGGCTGCTTCCTGATGAACGGACAGGAATTCGCTACCGCCGTGCAATACGACCTGCCGATCGTCGTAATCGTCGTCAACAACGGCATCTACGGCACCATCCGCATGCACCAGGAGCGCGACTATCCCGGCCGCGTCGTCGCCACCGATCTTAAGAACCCTGACTTTGCCGCTCTTGCCCGCGCCTATGGCGGCCACGGCGAGACGGTCGAGAACACGGCAGATTTTGCCCCTGCCTTCGAGCGTGCCCGCGCCAGCGGCAAGCCGGCGATCGTCGAAATCAGGCTCGACCCCGAGGCGATCACGCCGACGCGGACGATGACGCAGATCCGCGACAAGAGCTGAGTACCGACAAGGGATAGGCCGAGTTCCGTCACACCCCCCTCTGTCCTGCCGGACATCTCCCCCTCAAGGGGGGAGATTGGATGTCACGTCGCCCTTCGCCAATCTCCAGCGTTGCAGACAGGGCGCTATGGTCAGAGCTGCTGATCTCCCCCCTTGAGGGGGAGATGTCCGGCAGGACAGAGGGGGGTGCAGTCCCGCCGACGCTGCCAAGACGATCGCCCCTTTCCTGATATCTACAAGCGAGCTATCAGACCGCTGCCAGCGCCTGCGTCAGGTCGGCAATAAGATCGTCCGGATGCTCGACGCCGATCGACAGCCTAACCGTGGTCTCCAGCACGCCGATGCGCTGGCGCACGTCGAAGGGAATGCCGGAGTGCGTCATCGCCGCCGGGTGGCTGGCGAGTGACTCCGTGCCGCCGAGGCTCACCGCCAGCTTGAATATTTGCAGCCCGTTGAGAAATGCGAAGGCCGCCTTCTCTCCGCCTTTGATATCGAAAGAAAATGTCGACCCGGCGCCGCTGCATTGCGCCTTGTAGGCCCGTCCTGCTGCCGTATCCTCGCCCAGGAACGGCAGGTAATGCACCTTCTCGACCTTGGCGTGATCGCGCAGGAATTCGGCCACGAGCCGCGCATTGTCGTTGGCGCGCTCCATGCGGATGGACAGCGTCTCCAGCGAGCGGCCGAGCATCCAGCAGGAATGCGGGTCGAGTTGCGTGCCGATGGCGCCGCGCAGCGCCTTGATCGGCTTGGTCACCGCCTTGCTGCCCATCGCCGCACCGGCGATCAGGTCGGAATGGCCGCCGACATATTTGGTCAGCGAATAGACGGAGACATCCGCGCCATGTTCGATCGGTCGCTGGAACACCGGGCCGAGCAGCGTGTTGTCGCAGACGATGATCGGCGTTGATCCTTGGCTTGCGCCGATCTCGTCGGCAAACTTCCGGATCAGTGCGATGTCGACCAGGCTGTTGGTCGGGTTCGACGGCGTTTCGATGAGAATGACCGAGACACGCCCCTTCGCCACCGCTGCATCAGCAGCGGCCCGCACCGCCTTGTCGTCGACGCCGTCCGCGACTCCGCCCGCGCCCAAGCCGACGCCCGACAGCGTGGGCGGCCAAAGCGACGACGTGCCCCCGTAAAACGGCGGCGAATGCAGGAGCACCTCACC